>JBDSJB010000300.1:0-5187 GCA_039917665.1 Binatia bacterium | reverse complement strand
AGTGGACCGCCGATCAGCCCGAAGAGCGCCGCGCGCTCGGGCCGACCCTTCATCCAGCGGAGCCCGAAATGGAACGTGATCGCGAACTGCGCCCAGATGAGCGTGAGCCAGGGCGGCGGCAGCCATGAGGCGCCTCTACCGGCGAAGTCGGCAATCGTCCCGGCCGTGAAGTGCAGAGTGCCGAGGCCGATCTGGGTCGTGTCGACGACGAGGCCGATCGCCGCCGTCGCGAGGATGAGCGCGATCGCGTCAGCTCGGCGCCGCACCAGGAGCACGTGCACCAGCACCGGCACGACCCCGAGCATCGTACCGAGCCACGGATGGCCCCAGGCCGCGCCGAGGATGCAGGCGAACCACCCGGCTTCGTAGAGGAGGTAGTTGAGGACGCGCGGGCTCACGGCCTGCCCGCTCTTCAATCGAGACGTGAGCGCACCAGGCGCGTGAACCAGTTGATGACCGGCACGTGGTCGTAGACCGCCTCGCCGAGGTCGAAGTAGTCGCGCTCCTCGAAGATGCGGTCGCGAACTTTCATCTGGCTGACGCCCTGAAAGCGCCGCGCTTCGCTGCCGTCGGCGTTCACCATCACCATGGTCCAGAAGACGGCCGCCTGTCCCGGTTGGATGATTTCGTCGGTGATCTCGAAGTGCGCGCCCGCGGAAACCTCGGCGAAGCGCGCGAAGTAGCGCTGCAGATCGGGAAGCCCGCGCGCGGTCGAGATCGGATCTCGGAACGCGATGTCCTCCGTATAGAGCTGGTCCAGGTTCTCGGCGAGCGCGGGGCCGATCTTCACGAAGCGCGCCTTGAACAGCTCGACCATCGCACGCGTGCGCTCGAGGGCGGCGTCGGTTGGCGGCGCGGGCGCAGCATTCGCCGACGCGGCTGACGCTGCGATGAGCAGCGTTACGAGACTGAGCGCGCCGAGGATGCGCGAGAGCGGTCGTCCATGCATGCCACCGCCTTACCCCATCTCACGCAACCGTCCGAGCGCGCTGTGGCCACAGTATTCGTAGGCTTGCGGCCGCAATCGCTGAGGCCTAGGTTACATGTAACCAAAACATACCCGCATGCCGTCGCCATCGACAAAACACAGTCGCCGCCGCAAGCCGCCGAGCTCGCGTGCAAAGGTACAGGCCCATCGCCAGCGCCTTCGGGCCCAGGGCCTTCGACCGATTCAAATCTGGGTGCCTGACGTACGCTCTCCGAAGTTCGTCGCGCAGGCATTGCGACAGTCCCGGTTGGTCGCCGCGAGCGCCCACGCCAGCGACGATCAGGCTTTCATCGACGCGCTGTCGGGCGGGGACGCCACCCTTTGAAACGCGGCGAGGTGTGGACCGCATCGGGAGGGGCGGATTACGCGGGCAAACCACGTCCGATCGTGATCGTCCAAGATGATCGCTTCAGCGCGACGAGCTCGGTTACTATCTGCGCCCTGACGAGCGATCCGACGGATGCGCCGCTGATTCGCCTCGCCGTCGAGCCCAGCGAGACGAACGGGCTCACCACCACCTCGCGCCTGATGGTGGACAAGGTGACGACCGTGCTCAAACCGAAGCTCGGTCGACGGATCGGGAAACTCGGCGACGACGACATGCTACGGCTGAACCGGAGCCTCTTGATCTTCCTCGGCCTCGCGGGATGACCACGCGAATCATCGCTCACGCGTAGCCGGCACCGCCTTACCCCATCTCACGCAACCGACCGAGCGCGCCCCAAAAGAGCAGCGGCAGCATCAGGTGCACGCCGATCATCGGCGGCCAGCCGCAGACGTACATGAGATTGTTGAGCGTGACGTCGCCGCCGAAGGGGCCGCCGCCGAACGCGAGGCCGCGCACGCCTGCCATGGGACCGAACGCCGACGGCAGGAAGAAGAGCCAGCCCGTCACGAGCGATGACCAGAAGAGCACGCGCGATTGCCGACGCGACAACCGGAGCTGGCCGCCGATCGCGCCGATGCCGATCAAGAGCAATCCCTGCGTCAAACCTTCCATGTGCGCCATGCGCCACCCGCGCTCGTCGCCGGGGATGTCGACCGGCACGTTCCCCGGGATCGGCCACAGCACCATCGCCTTCAAGAGAAAGAAGAAGAACACCCAACCGACGAGGATGCTGCCGAGCAGAAGCCCGGCACCGTTCACGATCAGGATCTGCCGTTCGCGTTCGTTCATGGAAGGGCCTCACTCGGCATGAGATGGATGCGGCGCGTGTCGAGCCGCAGCAGTCCCGGCTCGTCGCGCTCGTAGAGCTCGACCCATTCGCGCACCCACGCGGGGTCGGCGACGCGCGCGGGGTCGTGCCACGGGAGCAGGCTTTCGAGCACGGTCGGAAGACACGCGAAGAAAATGCGCGTCATCAAGAGCTTCAACGCAACGCGCGTCTTCCACCGGCCCCAGAGTCCGTCCTGCTCGAGCAGCATGATGTAGGCCTGCCGCGTCCGGCTGAGCGTGTGCCACATGGAATACGCGAGCCCGCGCAGGCGCTGCGGATAGCTCCCGACGACGGCGCGATACACGTCGTAGGCGGCGCGCTTGTGCTCGATCTCCTCGACGAAGTGCCAGAGGACGAGCGAGCTCACGGTCGGATCGGCGTCGCGGAAGAAGAAGTCGCGCTGGCGAACCAGCATGTGGCCGATCGCGAGCGCGCTCGTCTCGAAGCCGGCCGCGTACGCCAGGCGAAATGCGAGCGGCTGCTGCTTCAGGTGCGCGTAGTCGTCGACGAGCCTCTGCTCGTACTCGCGCAGCCGCTCGCAGCCGCGCGCCAGCAAGAGATCGTTGAAGCGGCGATGCTGCTTGTAGTGATGCGCTTCCTGGCCGCAGTAGGCTTTGGCTTCGGCGCGCAGATCGGGGTCGGCGATCTGCGGGATGGCTTCGCGAATCGCGTCGATCAGGAACGGCTCGAGGTATGGCATCAGAAGCGAGCTGGCGTTCACGACGTGGCTCCATTCCGGCCGCCGGGTGTTCCAACGTGGCGCAAGATCGTCCGGGTAACGGAATTGCACCTTACGAACGCGAAGCGGCGCGCGCGAGCTCATTGCGATCGACCATGACGCGATGAGCCGACGCCGTCCATGGGGACACGCGACAACTTCGTGGGCGTGTGCGTCAGCGCGCTTTTTTCTTGACGGGCGCGCACGCACCGTCGTAGGCCGCATGGTCGGTGCCGACGGATCTCGCGCCGCTGCTTCGAGAGATCCGCCTGTCGTCCAACCTTTGCCCCCTTCGAAGGAGGATCACGTCATGCGGAGTTTCAGAACGTTCGTCGCGCTCGCGGCGATCATCGCGATCTCAGTCGCACCGTCCGTTGCGCGCGCGCAAAGTTTCGCGCTCGATCCGGCCTCCAACACGCTCGCGCTGCTCGGTGTAGGGCCATCGAGCATTCTGCTCCCGGCCGGTCCCGTTGGGCCCGGTCCCCTGCCGCTCCCGGTCGTGGGCTTCACGACCGCCGACCTCGGCCTGTTGCCGGGCGACGCCATCGATGCGCTGAGCTTCGGTGACGAGTTCGCCCTCGGGACGATCTATTTCACCGTCAGCCGCGGCTCGCTGAGCTTCCCCGGATTCTTCACGCCTGACGTGGCCTCCGAGGTCGCCGGCGTCCCAGTCGGGATACAGCCCGAGGCCTCGAGCGACATCTTCTCGAGCTTCGATCCGGCGGGCGTCCCGCCGGGGTTCAACAGCCAAGTGCTCGATGGCAACGGTCTCGCCCCGCTGGCACCGCTGACCGTCTACACCGGCTTCGGGATGGGGCTCTCCGAGCTGAACGCACTCCCAGGACCGCCCCTCAACGACCAGATCGCGGACTTCGACTGGGCACTTCCAGGCCGGGCACGACTCGCCGGCATCGTCTTCTTCTCGCTGGCACCGGGCTCGCCGACCCTGACCCCGGCCGCGAACCCAAACTTCCCCGCAGGCGCCGAGCCGGGCGACATCCTCGGCAGCTCGGTCGGCACGTTCTCCTTCCACTTCATCGCGGTTCCCGCTGCCGGCAACGGCTTGATCTCGGGTGGTCCCGGCTGTGCGCCACCGGCCTGTGATGACATCGATGCCATCACCTGGGGCGGCACCTTCCTCTTCTCGCTGGCCGCCGGCTCCCCGACCCTACCGCTCATACCGGGCGGTCCGGCGGATGTGCTCAACATGTTCAGCGGATCGCCGCCGACGATCGCCTTCCCGGCTGGCACCCTCGGCCTCGCCCCGGGCGACGACGTGAAGGGTCTCGAGACGCTCGTCAATGGCTGCGCGGTCGCACCCGGGCTCGACCCGCCGGACGGCGACGGCGTCGCGGGCTGCGACAATTGCCCGGGCGTCTTCAATCCCGGCCAGGAGGATTCCGACGGCGACGCCGTCGGCGACGCGTGCGATCCGTGCACCGACACGGACGTCGATGGCCTCGGAAACCCCGGCTTCCCGAACTTCTGCCCCGTCGACCTGTGCCCCTTCACAGCGGGCCCGAACGGGGACGGTGATCTGGATGGCGTGGGCGACATTTGCGACAACTGCATCGCGATCCCGAACCCGAATCAGCTCGACGGCGACTTCGACAGCATCGGCGACGCCTGCGACACCTGCACCGACATCGATGGTGACGGCCTCGGCATTCTCGGCGACATCTGCGGCGTCGACGACTGTCCGTTCGCCTTCGACCCGGCGCAGCTCGACGGGGACGCCGACACGGTCGGCGACGTCTGCGACAACTGCATCGCAGTCGCCAACGTTGGTCAACAGGATACTGATGCCGACTTCTTCGGGAACGCCTGCGACAACTGCCCGATCGACTTCAACCCCGGGCAAGGCGATGGGGACGCGGATCTCGTCGGCGACGCCTGCGACATCTGCACGGCCGGCGTCGGCATGACGAAAGCGCAGTTGAAGCTCGGGAAACTGCTCGCGCCGGCCGGCGACGATCAGCTGCAGTTGCAAGGCAACATGAGCTTCCCGGGCCTCACCTTGCCGCTGCCGCCGCTCTCGGTGCATGTGCTCGGCATGCGCGTCCAGATCGTCGACATCGGGAACGGCAGCACGGTGCTGCTCGATCACACGATCGCGGGCGGCGTCGTCCCGAACCTCTGCGGCATCAAGGACGGCTGGAAAGCGAACGGCCCGCTCACGAGCGAGAAGTTCGGGACCAAGACCAACACGATTCCGCCGACGTGTCTCCCGGGATCGGCGCTCGGCATCGGTCAGGCCCAAGCCC
>JBDSJB010000299.1:0-7248 GCA_039917665.1 Binatia bacterium | reverse complement strand
GCGCACTCGCGAACCAAAGCCTCCATGAGAGTGAGTGATGATGCAGCCGGCGGGCGGGTCGGGGATGGCTTCCGGGGAGCCGCAGCTCGCGTGTGCGCAGGCCAGAGAGGCAGCGGCAGGGTGTACGCGCTGGGTGGCACGACCCCGGCGACCGTAGGGGCCATCCCCGACCCGCCCGCCGGCGGCCCCCACAATCGCGCGCTGCCGCGAGAATCGAACTGAGAGAGTACCGAATGAACGGGGCGCGTGACAGCGGCTGCGACTCTGGTTATGCACGCCGCCGTGCCGAAATCGCCCACCGCCGTCCGACACCCGCGTCCCGGCCTCACCCACGACAACCGTTTCTTCTGGGACGGCATCGCCGCCGGGCAGCTGCTCATCCAGCGCTGCGCTGGCTGCCGACGCCTCCAGCATCCGCCGGCGCCGATGTGTCCGAGCTGTCATGGCTTCGACATGGAAGCGATGGCAGCGTCGGGGCGCGGCGTGATCCACAGCTTCGTCGTCGCGCACCATCCGCCGGTGCCGCCGTTCAGCTACCCGAACGTGATCGTGCTGGTGGAGCTGGCCGAAGGCACGCGGCTCGTGTCGCGGCTGGTCGGGGTCGAGCCCGACGACGTCCGGATCGGCATGACGGTGCAGGTCGACTTCGAAACGGTCGACGGCGATCTCGCGCTGCACCTCTTCCGCCCGGTGACGGCATGACGGCCGCGACGACGCCGCGCCGGAAGGCGACGTTCCCCGGTGCGACCGCGATCGCGGGCATCGGCGCCACCGAGTTCTCGAAGGACTCCGGTCGGAGCGAGCTCCGGCTCGCGTGCGAGGCGGTGATGGCCGCGCTCGCCGACGCTGGCCTCGCGCCGGCCGACGTCGACGGCATCTCGACGTTCATGATGGACAACAATCCCGAGATCGAGGTCGCGCGGGCCATTGGGACCGGACCCCTCCGGTTCTTTTCGCGGGTGCACTACGGCGGCGGCGCGGCGTGCGCGGTCGTGATGCAGGCGGCGCTCGCGGTCGCGTCGGGCGCGGCGGACGTCGTCGTCTGTTACCGCGCGATGAACGAGCGCTCGCAGCAGCGCTTCGGGATCGGGACGACGCCGACGTCGGCGATCGCGACCACCGAGACCGCGCACTTCGGCTGGTACGCGCCGTTCGGCCTCCTCACACCCGCGTCGTGGGTGGCGATGCAGGGCCAGCGCTATCTGCACGACTACGGCGCCACGACCGAGGACTTCGGGCGCGTCGCGGTGGCGTGTCGCCGACACGCGGCGACCAACCCCCAAGCCTGGTTCTACGAGAAGCCAATCACGCTCGCCGATCATCAGGCGTCGCGCTGGATCGTGCGGCCGCTGCGATTGCTCGACTGCTGTCAGGAGAGCGACGGCGCGGTCGCGGTCGTCGTGACGACGCTCGAGCGCGCCCGTGACTTGAAGCAGCCGCCAGCCGTCATCCGCGCCGCCGCGCAAGGCTCGTCGCGCGATCAGCAGATGATGACGAGCTACTACCGCGACGCGATCGGCGACCTCCCCGAGATGGCCGATGTCGCGCGCGAGCTCTACACGCAATCGGGACTCGGTCCCAAGGATTTCCAGACCGCCGTCATCTATGACCACTTCACGCCGTTCGTGCTGGCGCAGCTCGAAGCGTTCGGCTTTTGCGGCCGCGGCGAGGCCAAAGACTTCATTCGCGACGGCGCGATCGAGCTCGGAGGCCGGCTCCCGATCAACACCCACGGCGGCCAGCTCGGCGAGGCCTACATCCATGGGATGAACGGCGTTGCGGAAGGCGTCCGGCAGGTGCGCGGCGGCGCGGTGAATCAGGTCGGCAGCGTCGAGCACGTGCTCGTCACGGCGGGCACGGGCGTACCGACGAGCGCGATCATCGTCGGGCGCGACTGACGCCCGCTCCGTCCTCTCCGCTCACTTGCACACGAACCCGTCGCACTCCCCGTCGCCGTTGCCGCTCGCTTTGTTGCCGCCGCCGTCGATCGCCGTCGTGCTGACGTTCATCCCGAACCCGAGATTCGCGGTCGCGGTGTTCTTCGTGACGGTGGTCGAAGGGCTGACGATGAAGATGCCGGTGCTGCGGCTCGAGACGACCGTGTTGCCCTGCGCCAGCACGCCGGCCGCGTCCTCGACGTTGATGCCGTAGCGACGGTTGGCGCGGGCGCTGTTCTTCGTGAGCTGGCTGTTGTCGCTGGCGCCGACCAGGTTGATGCCGATCTCGGCGTTGCCGTTCAGCGTGTTCTGCCTGACCAGCGTTGCCGGGGCGTCCTTCACCTCGATGCCGTCGCCGCTCGAGCCGATCACGGTATTCTTTGCTGACCTCCGCGCCGCTGCCGGCGTGGACGGCGATGCCGTCACCCTGGGTGATGTCGACGGTGTTGCCGACGACGCGATTGCCGCCGTTCACGACACGCACCGCTTCGGTGTTGCTCGTGAATTGATTCTTCTGCACGAGGTTGCCGCTGCCGAGCAGCAGGACGCCCGGCCGCTCGCTGCCGGAGATGACGTGCTTCTCGACGATGGTGCCGGTCGCGTCGGCGCCGACCTGAATGCCCGCGCCGTTGTTGAGAATGGTGCTCTTCGTGATCTTGGTGAGGTCCGAGTCGTTCAGGTCGATGGCCTGATTCGTGGAAAACTCGATGCGCACGCCGGTGACGACGTTCTTCTGCGCGTTGGTGCTGATACTGATGCCCTGGTCGAATGAGCTGATGGTGCCGTGGTGACGGTGTCGCCGCACGCGACTTGCGCGCTGACGGCGGAGGCGGTGGCGAGGCCGAGAACGGCCGCGCAAGCAGCGGCGCGGAGCACGAGTGCCCTCGGATCGGTACCCTTCTGGGTGGGCGAGGGGAGCGGTAAGGTCGCGGAGCGCCTGCCATGAAGGCCTCGGAGCCGCCAAACGAGGACCGCGCGCATCGCCGCCGCTTGCAACACACGGCGTCAACAGGCAGCCTCGACCGATGGCCCAGCGTCCGGTGATGAGCGATGGCGGCATGCCACCGGTCGATGCCCTTCGGGGTGTGGTTGGTAAACTGCGGGCGTTCGCGTCGCTGGTGCGGCACCGTGGCCAGGACTACGCCCGTGATGGGCGGGTCGGGCGACTGATCTTCGAGGACGACACGGTCCGCGCGAAGGTCCACGGCACGAAGCCCTACGACGCGTCGTGGGCCTGGGACACGGTCGACATCAGCACGCCGAGCTGCACGTGTCCCGTCGGACCCTACTGCAAGCACACCTACGCGCTCGCATGCTGTCTGTTGGCGACGGCGCATACAGAAGCCGGCTTCGTCGATCACCGCTTGGCGCAATTTCTCCCCGAAGGCCTGCTCCGGAGCGGCGGCGGCGCCGTCGTGCCGATCGCGGCGGGGGCGTCCGCCGATCGCCGACGCGACGTGCGCGATCTGCCGCGCCCGACGCCCTCGTCGGCGCTCGAGCGCCTGCGGTCGGCGCCGCAAGGGTGGCAACGCGAGCACGCGCTCGAACGATTGCTGGCCGGCAGCCCGGCGCGCGGTTTGAGCGGCTATCTGCCGCCGTTTCCGGAGATCCTCGAAGAGCCGGACGCCGATCTCATGTGCTGGCGCCTGACGCAGGAGATCCAGGCGCGCGCGGCCGGCTGGTTGCCGCGTGAGCTCGTGCCCTACCGCGATCGTCCCGATCTCGCTGCCCGCCATGCCGACCGGGCGCGGGTTGCACTGATCGACGAGCTGACGGCCTGGGCCGAGCGCAAGGTCGCCGTCGCGGCGCGCAATCTGCGGCTCGTCTTCCGCCTGACCGAGAAGGCGAGTGGCGGCGTCGCGGTCGACATCGAGGCGCGCGTCAGCAGCTCGCAGATGAACGACGAGCCGCGCTCGATGATGCAGCTGGTGCAGCTCCGCCAGCAGGCGCACCGCTCGCCGGGGCTGCTGCCGGCCGACCAGGCCGTCGCGCTCGACTGGCTCTGCGATCACAACGTCGGCGGCCGGCACGATTACTACAACGGCATGACCGGCGTCGCGCCGGCGCTCCTGATCCGCCTCCTCGAGCGCATCGCGGGCGCGGCCTTCGTGGAGTGGAACGTCGATCTCGACCCCACCCTCGCGGAACGGGTCGGGATCCAGCCGGGCGGGTCGGTGCAGCTCGGCCCGGGCGTCGTCCGTCTCTTGCCGATGTGTGTGACGCGTGAAGACGAGGTGTGGGTGGAGCTCCGGTTCCTCTGGCCCGACGGCCGCGAGCGCCGACTCGAGGAGGCGTACTATCTGCGCGATCCCGGCGGCTGGTCGCCGTCGGGGCGGGTGAGCCTGGTCCTCGCCGACGGGTGCTTCTGGGTGCTCGGCGAAGAGCCGCCGGAGTCGGTGCTCGAGCTCTTCACGGCCGCCGGCGGCGTACCGTTGCCGGTCGAGCGCCGCGCGCAGGCCCTTGGGCTCCTGGCGGCGAGCTTCCCCCATCTCGAGACCGCGCTCGCGACCCACACGCGGACGCATCTGGTCTCGCCGGTGGTCGCGATCGATCTCCGTGACGACGATTGGCTGCAGTTCCGGATCTTCGCGCGCGCCGACGCGGCGCCCGACATCGCGTTCGAGTATCTCCCCGAAGAGCGCTGGGCGCAGTGCTCGAGCCGTGTCCTGCCCGGGCAGGGCGGGGTGGCGGACATGGCGGCATTTGCTGCGCCGTCGACGCCCGAGATCGTCCCCGCGGCCCCGCACGACGCCGCGGCGGTCGTGGCGAGGGATGGAGCCTCGCTCGCGAAGGCGAGCGCCGAATCCCCCGCGAGGGCGAGCGCCAAATCCCCCGCGATGGCGAGCGTGCAACCACCCGCGAGCGCGAGCGGCGAATCCCCCATGATCGCGCTCGTCGCATCAGCAGTGACCGCGACCGTCGAGACACCTGCCGACGCGATCATCGAGGCCTCCGCAGACGCGAGCGCGGATCTGCCCGCGATCGCGCTTGCCGCGCCCCCCGCCGCTGCCGCCGATCCCGCGATCTGGCTCGACGTCCCCGATGCCGAGTCGGTCGCGCCGATCGTCGAGTGGCTCGAGCGTACTGAGGCGTCGCGCGGCACGCGGAAGGCGCCGAACGGCGCCGAGCCGCCCACGGGCGACCGCGAAATCGGCTGGTGGATGCCGGTCAATCGCCGCCGCATGGAGAGCTTCGCCGAAGCGTGGGACGAGCGGCCGCCGGACGTGCAGTGGTACGGCTCCGAACGGACGCGTCGATTGTTGGTCGGCGCGCAGCGCATCGTGCCGAGGCTCCGCATCGAGGCGAGCGGCGTCGACTGGTTCACGGTGTCGGCGGCGTGGGAATCGGAAGGGCTCCGGCTGACCGACGCGGATCTGGCGAAGCTCCGCGCCGCGACGACGCGCTTCGTAAAGCTCGACGCGGGCTGGGTGCGGCGCGACATCACGACGTCCTTCGACGAGATGAGCGTGTTGCTCGCCGACCTCGGCGTCGAGCTCGGCGACGAGCCGCAGCAGGTCACGCTCTGGCAGCTTGCGGGTGCCGATCCCGAGACACTCGCGACGCTCGGGCAGCTCGGTACCGACCCCCACACGATCGCTGCCGCTCAGCTCCTGCGTGAACGGGTCGCGACCTTCGCGGGGTTGCCGACCGTGACGCCGCCACCGGACTTCACCGGCGAGCTGCGTCCCTATCAGCAGGCCGGGCTCGATTTCCTGGCGCATGCGTCGACGCTCGGCGTCGGCGCGGTGCTCGCCGACGACATGGGTCTCGGGAAGACGGTTCAGGCCCTCGCGTGGCTCGCGCATCTTCGCCAGCACGATCCCGACGGCGGCCCGAGCCTCGTCGTCTGTCCTGCGTCGGTCGTACACAACTGGGCGCGTGAGGCGGAGCGCTTCGCGCCGTCGCTGCGCGTGCTCCTCCTGACGAGCGGTGAGAGCCGGCACGCGGCATGGGACCAGGTCCGCGACTACGATCTCATCGTCACGAACTACGCGCTGCTGCGTCGCGACTCCGATCGCTGGAACGGCGTCGCGCTCCGCGCGGTGATCCTCGACGAAGCGCAGAACATCAAGAATCCGAGCGCCGCCGTGACGCGGGCGGCGCAGGCGCTGCACGCCAAGCATCGCCTCGCGCTCACCGGCACGCCGCTCGAGAATCGGGCCCTCGATCTCTGGAGCATCTTGTCGTTCGTGAATCCGGGCTATCTCGGATCGCGCGCCGCGTTCGCCGAACGCTTCGACGCAATCGAAGCGGCGCCGCACGCTCGCAAGCTGTTGATCGCGAAGCTGCGGCCGGTGCTCCTGCGCCGCACCAAGCGCGCGGTCGCGCCCGAGCTCCCCGCCCGCATCGAGGAACGCCGCGATTGCGAGCTGACGAAGGGCCAACGTCAACTCTATCTCGCCGAGCTGCGGCGGAGCCGTGCGCTCGTCGAGGCGCTCCGTACGACGCCGGGCGGGCTCGCGCGCAACAAGATCACGGTGCTCGCCGCGCTCACGCGCCTCCGCCAGATTTGCTGTCATCCCGCGCTCGCCGGCGGCGATCCCAGCCTCGGCTCGGGCAAGTTCGACGCGTTGATCGAGATCCTCGAGCCGCTCCTCGCCGAGGGGCACAAGGTTCTCGTGTTCTCGCAGTTCGTGAGCCTGCTGAAGATCCTGCAGCCCGCGCTCGCCGAGCGCGGCATGCGTCAGCACTTCCTCTCGGGCCAGACGATCAAGCGTGAGCAAGTCGTTGCGGATTTCCAGAATGATCCCGATCCGTGCGTCTTCCTGGTGTCGCTGAAGGCCGGCGGCACCGGTCTCAATCTCACCGCGGCGAGCTACGTCGTCCTCTTCGATCCGTGGTGGAACCCAGCCGTCGAGGCGCAGGCGATCGACCGCTCGCACCGCATCGGGCAGGACCGCACGGTGATCGCCTATAGGCTTCTCGCCCGCGGGACGATCGAGGAGAAGATCTGGGAGCTGCAACAGCGGAAGGCCGCGCTTTCGCGCGAGCTCCTTGGCGAGGATGGTTTCGCCCGCACACTCGATCAAGAAGCGTTGGCGTACCTGCTCGACGACGGTGACCCCGCGACGCCGCGGTGAGAATCCAATTGACGGGGTGAGCCTGACCCTGGCAGGCTGCTCCGAGTCCGTGTCGCGGGTGCCGTGCCCGCCCGTCCCACCATCCACGAATTGGAGAACGAGATGCGAAACGCCTTCGTCGTCGCTCTGGCCGCGGTTGCGGTCTTGGGTCTATCGGTCGTCCGAACCGAAGCCGCTCCGTTGCCCGCAACCCAGTGCCAGGCCGCCCAGCTGAAAGCCGCGGGCAAGGC
>JBDSJB010000298.1:0-3743 GCA_039917665.1 Binatia bacterium | reverse complement strand
GGGTCGGGGATGGCTGCGGGGAGCCGCAGCTCGCGTGTGCGCAGGCGCCAGCGAGGCAGCGGCAGGGTGTACGCGCTGGGTGGCGGTAACCCGGCGACCGTAGGAGCCATGCCCGACCCGCCCGCCGGCTGCCACCACATCGCCGCCGCGCGAATCAACCTGAGACAGTGCCAATGGATCCGCGCGCGGCTCGTGACTCGCGGCCGTGACCGATGCTAAGGCTCACGCCATGTTGACGAGGCGTGAGGTTGAGGGGGAGCTTCGGAGTCTGGGCTTTCGGGCCTCGGCACGTCAGCGTCGCGCCGAGCGGGAACGGGCACGGCGCTTCGCCCAATGCGTGATCGGCGCCCTCTTCGGCATGGTGCTACTGGCCCTGCTCGGCGCCGTGAATCTCGTGACGACCCCGGCGTCCGACCTGGCGTTTGGCAACTCGAGCTCCCGTGGCAGCGAGTGGGTGGGCAGCGGCACGCAGGGCGGGTCGCGGCGCAACCTGTCGCTCTTCTTCAGCGGGCGCCGGACGCGGCACCCGAACGACCCGCGCAATCGCCATCGCGGCGGCACCGACTTCTAGCGCCCGTCCGTCACCCGTCGAGCCAGGCAACGATGCGCTCGGCGATCTCCTCGCCTTTGTCCTCCTGCAAGAAGTGTCCGGCGTTCTCGATCACGACCATCGTGCCGGCGGTCGGGATGCGGCGCTCGAAGACCTTGCCCGCCGGGATGCCGAGCACGGGGTCCTTGTCGCCTGCCATGACGAGGCACGGCTTGTCCCAGCGTTCGAGCGTCTTCCAGGCCTCGCGATTCTCGGCGGCGCCGGCATCGGTCGGTGTGATCGGCACGAGGCTCGGGAAGGCCTGCGCCCCCTCCTTGTAGGACCGGTCGGGGTAGGGCGCGTCGTAGGCGGCCAGGATTTCGGGCGTCCGCCGATCCTCGGGGAAGATCGAACGACCAAACAGTTTTCCGACCGGGAGGTCCGGCGTGTTGGCGACGTACTCGCGCCACGCCATGAAGCCCGGGCCGACGGCTTCCTCACCGGTCGGGAGCGCGGTGTTCATGATGACGAGGCGCGCAAAGCGCTCGGGCATCTGACCGGCGATCTGCAACCCGAGGAGCCCACCCCAATCCTGGCAGACGAGCGTGATGTCGCGGAGGTCGAGCGCCTCGATGAAGCCGGCGACGGCGTCGCGATGCATCTTGTAGGAGTAGTCGGCGCGCTCGGTGAACTTGTCGGACTTGCCGAAGCCGAAGAGGTCGGGCGCGAGGACGCGGCCCTTCTTCGCCAGGATCGGGATCATGCGGCGATAGAGGAACGACCAGCTCGGCTCGCCGTGCAGACAGAGGATTGCGGAGCCGCTGCCTTGCTCGACATAGTGCATGCGGGCTTCGCCGCTCCGGCCGACGGCCTTCGCGAGATCGAGATAGTGCGGCGCGAACGGGTAGTCGGGCACGTTGGCAAAGCACGACTCGGGGGTACGGAGCACGGCCATGGGACGATCCTCCTCTGAGCAATGGGGTGCGAGGTGTCTCGCCGGTGTTCCGGGGCGAGTCAACCGCGACACCAGCGAAAACCTCGCAACGGCGGGCAGTTGTCGAGGGCGCTACTTGAACACGATGTGCCTTCCCGCGATGCTTGCGCCACGATGGCGGACACGATGGTGATGGCTCCTCGGCGGCGGACGTGGATGTGGTTGGGAGGCGCTTTGGTGCTCCTGTTCGTGGGGTATCGGTTGCTCGGCCGCTCGTCCGAGCATTCGTCGGCGGCGATCGGTGGCGGTGCGGGCGGCAAGCCCCCAGCGCCCGCGATTCCGGTCGTGGCGACCGCCGCCCGCGCGGGCGACATGCCGGTGTACCTCTCGGCGCTCGGGACGGTCACCGCGTTCAACACCGTCACCGTGAAGAGCCGCGTCGACGGTCAGATCGTGAAGGTCGCGTTCACGGAGGGGCAGACCGTCAACGAGGGTGACGTGCTGGTCGAGATCGACCCGCGTCCGTTTCAAGTCCAGCTCGCGAATGCCGAAGGCCAGATGGCGCGCGATCGCGCGCAGCTCGACGTCGCGAAGCGGACCCTGCAGCGAAACCGGGATCTCCTGCAGCAGGGCATCATCGCCCGCCAGATGTTCGACGATCAGCAAGCGACGGTGGGACAATTCGAGGGTGCCGTCCAGATCGATCAGGCGCTGATCGACCAGGCCAAGCTCCAACTCACCTACAGTAGAGTGACGGCGCCGATCAGCGGACGCGTCGGGCTCCGCCAGGTCGACGCCGGCAACGTCGTCCACGCCAACGACACGACGGGCCTGCTGGTCATCACGCAGGTGCAGCCGATCACGGTCCTCTTCACCGTCCCGGAGGACGATCTGCGCTCCGTCCTCGACTCGACCGCGCGTGGCACCGGCCTCGCCGTCGAGGCCTACGATCGCGCCGGCCAGAAACAGCTCGCGACCGGGAAGCTGCAATCGACCGACAATCAGATCGATCCGACTACGGGCACCACCAAGCTGAAGGCTGTTTTCGACAACACCGACCAGGTGCTCTTTCCGAATCAGTTCGTCAACGTCCGGCTGCTGATCGACACGGCCAAGAACGCGGTCATCGTTCCGGGTGCGGCAGTGCAGCGCGGCAAGGACGGGACGTTCGTCTACGTCGTGAAGGCCGACCAGACCGTCGAGGTCCGACCCGTCGTGCTGGGCTCCGGCGCCGCCGGCGACACCGCGATCACGAGCGGCCTCGCGGTTGCCGAGCAGGTCGTGGTGGACGGCGTCGACAAGCTCCGGGCCGGCAGCACCGTGAAGCGGCGCGGCGCCGAGCCGGCGGCCCCCGCCAGATCGCCACCGGCGTGAATCCTCGCATGAACGGCTCGGCATGAACGTCTCGCGCACCTTCATCCTGCGGCCGGTCGCGACCTCGCTCTTGATGGTCGCGCTCCTGCTGTCGGGGATCGTCGCGTATCGCCAGTTGCCGGTGTCGGCGCTGCCGCAGGTCGATTACCCGACCATTCAGGTCGTGACGTTCTATCCGGGCGCCAGCCCCGACGTGATGTCGTCGTCGGTGACGGCGCCGCTCGAGCGCCAGTTCGGGCAGGTGCCGGGCTTGAAGCAGATGACGTCGACGAGCTCGTTCGGCAGCTCGCTGATCGTGCTGCAATTCGCGCTCGAGCTCGAGATCGACGTCGCTGAGCAAGACGTCCAGGCCGCGATCAACGCCGCGGGGACGTTCCTGCCGAAGGATCTCCCGAACCCACCGGTCTACAGCAAGATCAATCCGGCCGACGCGCCCGTGCTGACGTTGGCGCTGACGTCGAAGACGTTGCCGCTCAGCAAGGTGCAAGATCTCGCAGACACTCGTCTCGCTCAAAAGATCTCGCAGCTGCCAGGAGTCGGGCTCGTCAGCCTGGGTGGCGGACAGAAGCCGGCGGTGCGCGTGCAGGCCAACCCGACCGCGCTCGCCGCCTACGACCTGGCCCTCGAAGACCTGCGCACGGCAATCGCCGCCGCCAACGTCAACCAGGCGAAGGGCAGCTTCGACGGCCCGAAGCGCGCGTGGATGATCGGCGCCAACGATCAGCTGATGGCGGCCGAGGATTATCGCGGGCTGGTGATCGCCTACCGCAACGAATCGCCGGTGCGGGTCATGGACGTCGCCGAGGTCGTCGACGACGCGGAGAACGTGAAGCAGGCGGCGTGGATGAACGCCGAGCCCGCCGTGCTGGTGAACATTCAGCGCCAACCCGGCGCCAACATCATCGG
>JBDSJB010000297.1:0-4876 GCA_039917665.1 Binatia bacterium | reverse complement strand
TCATGTGATCGGTGATGGCGGTGATGTCGAGCGGGACGAGCACGACGTGATCGGCGGTTACGGCCGCGCTGTAGCACTTCGCAACGGTTTCGCCGTCGCCCTGCTGCAGCACGATCGGCGCCTGCATGATCGTGAAGTCCGAGCTCGCAATCTTGAAGTCGCGGCCGGGGCCCTTGACCTCGATTGCCGTAGGTCCGATCGGCAAGCGCGGCGCCGTTACGACGACCTGCCATTTGTATTGCCCGTCTGACAAATCGCGCTTCCACACCGCGTTGCGTTTTGTCTTGTAGGACTCGCTGATGCGCACTTCGTATTCGCCCGAACGATTGTCGGGCGGGAAGAAGGTGACGACATCACCCGGAGAAGCGAAGGCGGGTCGCACCAAGCTCGCGGGCGGCGGGGGTTTCGCACAACCGCAGCCGGCATCCACCGACGTGGTCGGCAACGCGGCAAGAACGGACAGCAGGCTCATCATCATCAGGCAACGGTTCCGCATCGGTCTCTCTCTCCCTGGCAGTCGACGCGACTCGCGTCGTCGCGTTCGGTAGAGCAAGGACCTCGCCACATCGAAGACGCCGCGGGCGCGCAGCTTTGCGGGACCTGGCAGACGTGCACGGCGAGGACGGTGTGTCAGCAGCGACACGCCGCGCGTCGCTGACGGCACGTTCGCGCGTGAGCGCGCGAAGAAATGCGCGTACACGATGGCAATGGCGACGCGTTGGACCGCACCGTGCGACTTGTGCGAGCGGCATCGTGCGAAGATGCGAAGGCATCGTGCGAGGATGCGAAGGCATCGCGCGACGACGCGAAGGCCGCGTCCGACGACGCGAAGCGCGCGGGTGTTACAAAAACGGCGACTACGACGCGACGGCTGCCGCGTGTTGCTCATCGCGCTGCGCGTCCGTCGGGATGATGAGCGTGAAATGGCTCCCCACCCCGCGCTCCGTCGTTACGCTCAGCGTGCCGCCGAATCCGTCCTCGACGAGGTTGCGCGAGATCGACAACCCGAGTCCCGTGCCGCGTCCCGCATCCTTCGTGGTGAAGAGCTCGTCGAAGATGCGTTCAACCACCTCGGGGGGCATGCCGCCTGCCCAATCGCGTACGACGATCTCCGTGCCAGATGTCGTGGCGCGTGCGACGATCACGATGCGTGTGCCTGTCGCGTGCGACTCCTCATAGGCATCGAGCGCATTCGTCATCAGGTTCACCAACACTTGGCCGAGACGCCCGGGATCGCCGACGAGCGTGACGTCGACGGGATCCTCCTCATAGATGAGGTCGCAATCCTCCAGGCGAAGGCGCTGCCCGAGGAGCGCGCGGGTTTCGTCGACGACCGAGCGGACGGTGAAAGGCCGGCGCGAAGCGGGATGCGGCTCCCGGCCGTGGTTCTTCACCCGGGTGATGAACGCGGCGGCCTTGCGAGCCCAGCCGGCGGCGGCCCCCGCCGTGTCGACGATCTCGTGAGCGATGTCGCGATGGTCGTCGGCGGTGACCTCGGCGTCGCCGATCGAGTCGCGATACTCGTGGCCGAGGTTGCCGAGCACTTGCAGCGCGTTCAGCACGGCGCCGAGCGGCGTATTCACCTCGTGCGCGACGCTCGCGGCCAGTCGGCCGAGCGTCGACAGCCGGTCGGCGCGCATCAGGCTCGCCTGGCTCTGCTCCAGCTGCTGGAAGGCGGATTCGAGCGTCGAGTAGGAACGATTGAGGTCGCGGTTGGCGACCTCGAGCGCCGCGGTGCGCTCGCGGACCTGGTCTTCGAGGCGGCTGTTCAGGTCGGCGAGCTGAATGAAGGCGCGGGAGTTGACGATCGCGAGGCCCACCTGGCTCGCCGCGGCCGCGAGCAGGGTGCCGTCGTGGTCGTTGTACGAGCGCCCGGACTCTTTGCGGCCGAGGGCGAGCGCGCCGATCACGATGCGGCCGCTCCGGATCGGCACGACGATCTCCGCTCCGAGCTCCTGCCAGAAGGGCGGCAATAGCGCGCCGTCCTCTTCGGATCGGTACGAGCTGACGATCGATCCTTCGGCGAGCCATCCCACCGCGACCGGCGGGATCACGACTGACGGCGCGCTCGGCGACGCGACGAGCGCGTTGCGAAACGTGCGGCCGTTGTCGGTCAACAAGAGCGTGGCCGTCGCCGGCTGGAGCGTATTCGCGAGCATGCGCGCCGTATGGCGCTCGACGTCGGCGAGCGTGTGCGCGGCGGAGAGCGATTGGCTGAGCTCCGAAAGGACGTGCTCGGCATCGTAGCGGCGGCGATAGAAGACGCGGTCGACGGCCGTCTGCGCCCGCGCTTTGATCGGCGCCATGAGGAACAGGAAGCCGAGGTTCAAGATCGCCATCGTGCCCGTCGAGAGGCTCTGTGACGGCAGGAGCGTGCCGAGCAGCGCGAGGGCCGCGAGGTAGCACGCGGCGATCGCGGCCAATGCGACGGCGTAGGTCGCCGCGCGACGAAGCACGACGTCGATCTCGAAGAGGTCGCGGGTGACGATCGCGTACCCGAGGCCGAGCGGGAACACGAAAGCGGTGAACGCGCCCGCGTTCAGAGCGATGCGACCGCCGAGCATGGCCGACGCCGCCATCAGCGCGCCCGGCAGCGCGAAGGCGCCGAGCGTGCCGAGCGCGACGACGCCAACCCGACGCCGCACCAGGGGTGAGGTCGTGGTGGCGAGGTCGTAGGCGACGGCCGCGATGATCGCGAGCGCTCCGATCCCGTGACTCGCCGAGGCAACGAGATGGACGGTCGTATACAGCGTGGGCGATCCGAGCGCCCAGAGATAGACGGCCGCCAACCCGGCGAAGGGGAGATAGACGGCGGGCAGCGCGCGCGCGCGCCGGGCGCCCAGCCGATCGGTCGGGAACACGAGCGCGAGGTGGATGAAGCCGGCGGCCAACATCGACTCCGCCACCACGTGGAGGCGAAAGAACCAATGCGGCCCGTACAAATCGGCCGCCGTGACGATGAAGATCCCGGTCGTGAGCGATTGGACGAAGAGCGCGACGCTCGCGGGGCTGCGCTTCAGCCAGAGCACGATCAGGCCCGTCAGGAAGAAGGCGATGCCCGTCGACAGATAGGCGCCGAAGAGGAGGGCGTACTCGAATCCCGAGAAGCGCCGGGCTGGAGTCGTGATCGTGGCCGTCGCGCCGTCGGGCGCTCGCAAGAGGTACTGGTGCGGCGTCCCCGGCGGGCGTGCGGCGACGCGCTCGTAGGCTTCCGCGGTCGTCGCGATCGGCCGGTCGTCGATCGCCAACACTTCATGCTGGAAGAGCGTCTCTGAGCGGGCCGCCTCCCAATCGGGAAGCGCGATCGACGGCACGACCCGGTTCGCCATCATGAAGAAGCCAGGGAAGGTCGCGCCGATCCAGCGGGTACTGTTCCATGCGACGACGGAAACCAGCAGCGCGAGGAGGGCGCCGGCGGCAATGACCAATTGGCGCCCGCGCGGCGCGGTCACGGTTCGCGGGCTCACGTCGGCATCCCGTCGCGTCGCTGCCGCCATACGCCGATCACGACGGCGACTCCGAACAACGCGATCCAGGCATCACCGAACCGCACGTACGGCGTCAGCTCGTCGCGGAGCGTGACGCGGCCGACCAGCGCGCCCGCCGTGTTGCGAGGCACGGTGGCGGTGACGCGGCCGTACGCATCGATGAAGCCCGACGCGCCGCTGCCGGCGATGCGGACGAGGTCGCGGCGGGTCTCGATCGCGCGGAAGGTCGCCATCGAGAAGTGCTGATCCGGGGCGGCGCCGTCGCCGGCGTCGAGCCACGAGTCGTTGGACAGGTTCACCAGCACCTGGGCCCCGTGTCGCACGAGGTTCCGGACGAGGCGCGGAAACACGACCTCGTAACAGATCATCGCCCCGAGCCGTCCAGCGGCGGTCGCGAGCGGTTCGGCCGCCGCTCCCGGTCGATAGGTGGGCTCCCCGGCCTCGGCCGTGCGTGACGGGAACACGCTCGATTCCGCGAACGGCACGAGCCGTTGCTTGTCGTAGTGCGCGACGATCTCGCCGTCGGCGCGCAGCAGCTGCGCCGAGTTGCGGGCCTCGCCCGCGTTCACGAGCCGCGGGCTCCCGACGAGGAGGCCGCCGGGCGCGAGCGCGGCCGCGCGCAGCATCTGCTGCCGGAGCATCGGCTCGCGGTCGAGATAGAAATCGACGGCGTTCTCCGGCCACACGACGAGATCGGGGTGATCGCGCCGCGTCGATTCGGTGAGGCGGACGTACGTGGCGAGCGTGCGCTCCATGTGGGCGCGTTGCCAGCGGAACGCGTTCGGGACGTTGCCCTGGACGATCGCGAGAGTGCGGGTGGTCTGCGCTGGTGTCGCGCCGCCGTAGCGCAGCTCGGCGACGCGACCGTACGCGAGCGTCGCGACCAGGATCGCGGCGACCGGCGCGAGCCGGCGCGCGAGCGCCATTCCCGTTAGCGTCTGACGGTCGGCGGTCAGCTCCGCGATCGTCACGCTCGTCAGCGCCATCACGAACGAGACCGCATACGCGCCGCCGAGGTCGGCGATCTGCACGAGCCAGAGCGCGCGATACTGGCTGTGGCTCAACAGCTCCCACGGCATGCCGCTGAAGATCGTTGACCGCAGGAACTCCATTGCGACCCACGCCCACGCCGCCGCGAGCGCCCGTGCCGGCATGGCCAGCCTGGTCCCCCAACGGGCATAGCCACCAAGGAGGAGGGCAAACGGAATGCCGCCGTACACCAGCCAGACGCCGACGACGAAGGCCGCGGCCGCGACGCGGCTGAACGCGAAATACTCGAGCGAGGCGTGGAAGGCCCAGCCGGTCACGCCGATCCCCATGAGCAACGTGAAGACGAGGGAGGCGAGCACCGCGCGCCATGGCGCGAGCCCGCGACACGGCACCAGCAG
>JBDSJB010000296.1:0-5212 GCA_039917665.1 Binatia bacterium | reverse complement strand
CACGAAGAATCCCGCAGCTTTCAACGAGACGCACACCGTTCGTATTCCAACCTGCCGATCGAAGAGGACCCCCATGATGACTTCCCCCCGCCGGCTCGTCTCGTGGACCCTGGTCCTCGCGTGCCTCCTCAGCGCCGCGAGCGCTTCTCGCGTCGCGGCCTTTTCCGGCGGCATCACGAGTCAATCGTTCTCGCCCGCGGTCGGTTGCAACGGCTGCCATGCCGGCGGAACGGCGCCGACGGTCACGCTGACCGGTCCCTTGTCCGTCCAGCCCGACTCCACGCACGAGTACACCGTCACCGTCTCGGACGTCGGGATGCAGCACCTCGCCGGGTTGAACGTCGTCGGTCCGAGCGGCGTGCTCGCGACCGGCGGCGGCGCCGCGACCGGCACGCAAACCATCGCGGGGGCCGGCGGTCTCGCGGAGATCACCCACACCGCACCCAAGGCCGCGGCCGGCGGCGTGACGACGTTCTCGTTCCTTTGGACGGCGCCGAGCGCGTTCACGAGTGTGACGCTCGCCGCGTGGGGCAACGCCGTGAACGGTAACTTCTCGAGCGCGGGTGACCGCGCCTCGCGGAGAACCCTCGACATCATCAACGCTACCCTGCCGACCGCCGTGCCCACGGCGACGCCGACGCCGGTGGCGACGCCGACCGATCGCATCGCCGATCCGCTGCCGCGCGCGATTCGCCGTGGGGCGCGCGTCGCGCTGCAGCCGGTCGCGAGCGGCTTCGACGCGCCGGTCGCCGCCAAGAGCGCACCCGGGATCGATGCGCGCTACCTCTACGTCGTCGACCAATCCGGCACGATGTGGCGCGTCGACTTGACCGACGGCAGCAAGATCGTCTTCCTCGACGTCACGAGCCGGCTCGTGTCCCTCGGCGTCTTCGGACCGGGCAGCTACGACGAGCGCGGCTTCCTCGGTGCGGCCTTCCACGCGCAATACGCGACCAACGGGCTTCTCTACACCTACACGTCCGAGCCGGTCGCCGGACCGGCCGACTTCTCTACCATGCCACCACTCACGACCGCCGATCACCAAGCGGTGATCACCGCGTGGCACGTCCCGACCCCGACCGACCCGAACGCCGTCGTCGACCCGCTGAGCGCGCGCGAGGTGCTGCGCATCGACGAGCCGCAGTTCAACCACAACGGTGGCGCGCTCCAGATGTCGCCGCTCGATGGCTACCTCTACATCAGCCTCGGCGACGGCGGCGCGGCCGACGACGAGGACGGTCAACCGTTCATCGGCGGTCCGTCCGTCGGGCACGGGCCGACCGGCAATGCCCAGAACCTCGCCAATCCGCTCGGCAAGCTGCTCCGCATCGACCCGCTCGGCACGAACGCCGCGAACGGCCGCTACGGCGTTCCGGCCGACAACCCGTTCGTCGGCACTCCGGGCGCGCTCGGGGAGATCTGGGCCTACGGCTTCCGCAACCCGTACCGCTTCAGCTTCGACCGCGTGACCGGCGAGCTCTACGTGGGCGACGTCGGCCAGAACGACGTCGAGGAAATCGACCTCGTCCGGCGCGGCGGCAACTACGGCTGGCGCTACAAGGAGGGCGAGTTCTTTTTCCGTCCGAACGGGACCGGCGCCGGCTACGTCAGCAAGACCGATCCCGGCGGCGTACCGACGACCCTCCTCGACCCCGTCGCGCAATACGATCACAGCGAAGGCCTGTCGGTGATCGGCGGCTACCTCGCGTCGAGCCCGAGCCTGCGGCGCCTGAACGGCCACTACGTCTTCGGCGAGTTTGCCCGCACCTTCGCCAACGACGGCCGGATCTTCTACCTGAAGAAGAAGGGCCTCCTGCGAAAGAACGGCAAACTCCAGAAGAGCCAGATCGCCGAAGTACGGTATCCCGTGGGCGTCTCCCTCGGCCTCTCGCTGCTCGGCATCGGCGAGGGCGGCGACGGCGAGATCTATGCCCTCGCCAACTCGACGGCCGCACCCGCCGGCGGCACAGGCGTCGTGCTGAAGCTCTCGGAGCCGTGACCTGAGCGTGGCGTCGCCGGTACGCCGACTCGTCCCGTGGGCCCCGCTGGTCATGCTCGCCGCCGGCGCGCTGCTCGTCAGCATCGCGCCGGGCGAGCGAACGCTCGGCGCCGGGATCCGCTGCGTCTACATCCACGGCGGCCTCGTCTGGGCCGGCACGGTCGCCCTCGGGCTCGTGACCGCCTCGGCGGCCTCACCCTGTTGTTCGGACGTGAGGCCGACGCCGCCTGGACGCACGCGTGCTGGCGGGCCGGGCTCGCCGCGTTCGGGCTCGGGGTCGTGTTCAGCATGATCGCGGCCCGTATCATTTGGGGTCGCATGGCCGCGTCGCTCCGCTTTCTCGCGCTCGCCGCCATCGCCCAGGTGCTCGCCAGTTGGAGCTCGCGGCCGCGCCTCACCGGCGCGCTCGCGCTGGTCACCTTCGCGCTGCTGCTCTGGCTCGTCGGGGGCGCGCTATTGGTGCTGCATCCACAAGACCCCGTTCGGACCGCGACCTCCGTCGCGATCCAGCTGACGTTCGCGGCGAGCTTCGCGATCGCGACGGGCCTGACTTCGTGGACAGTGCTCGCGCTCCGACCCCGGCCCCTGCCCGCTGCCCAACGCTGAGCCCGTGCCCGACCAACCGGCCGACCGCGCACCGCAACCGCCCTTCTCCGACGCCTACACCCGCTACGTCCTCGGCCTCTTGTTCGTCGGCTACGTCTTCAACTTCATCGACCGCCAGATCCTCGCGATCCTGCTGCAGCCGATCAAAGAAGAGCTCGGCGCATCCGACACCGCGATGGGCCTGCTCACCGGCATCGCGTTCGCGCTCTTCTATACGTTCGCGGGCCTTCCGATCGCGCGGCTCGCCGATCGCAGCGTCCGGCGGTCGATCATCGCGGCCGGTCTCACGGTGTGGAGCCTGCTCACCGCCGTCTCCGGCCTGGTGCGGTCCTTCACCGAGCTCGCGCTCGCGCGCGTCGGCGTCGGCATCGGTGAAGCCGCCTTCGTCCCGCCGGCGCACTCGCTCATCTCCGACTATTTCCCACCCGCCCGCCGCGCGACCGCGCTCGCGGTCTTCTCCATGGGCGTCCACGTCGGGACGGCATTCGGCTTCCTGCTCGGCGGCTGGATCGCGCAGTACTTCGGCTGGCGACGCGCGTTCTTCGCCGTCGGCCTTCCCGGCCTCCTGCTCGCGCTCTTGGTGCGCTTCACGGTGCGCGAGCCACCACGCGGGCACCACGACGCGCTGGGAGCGGCCGGCGATCAGGAATCGGCACGCGCCGTCATGGCGATGCTCTGGCGGCGCCGCTCATTCCGCCACCTCGCGCTCGCCGCGGCACTGCACTCGTTCGGCGGCTACGCGTTCGCCGTCTGGGGCCCGCCGTTCTTCGTGCGCGTCCACGGCATGACGCCGGGCGAGCTCGGCACCTGGCTCGGCGCGATCCTCGGCGTCGGCGGCGCGCTCGGCTCGGTCGGTGGCGGCATGCTCGCTGACCGTTTTGGGGCCGACGACCTCCGCCGTCGGCTCTATTTGCCGGCGGTCGCGACGCTCCTGCAGATTCCGTTCATCGCGGCGATCCTCACGATGCCGACCTGGCGCCCCGCCATGCTGATGCTGATCCCGTCGGCAATGCTGAGCGCGGTCTGGTTCGGTCCGGTGTTCGCGCTCACCCAAGCGCTGGTGAAGCCCCAGGCCCGCGCGATGGCGTCGGCGATCCTGATCTTCGTCATCAACCTGATCGGCCTCGGGCTCGGACCGCTCGCGATCGGAGCGTTGAACGATGCGCTGGCGGCCACGTACGGGACCCAGGCGATCTGCTACTCGCTCTTCATCATGGTCGCGACCAACCTCTGGGCCGCGTACCACTTCTTCGCCAGCGCCCGCACGATCCGCGCCGACATCGCGGCAGCGGGTTAGCCGAGGTCAGCCGAGATCGGCAAGCGCGCGGCGCACGGCGCCGAACGGGTCCTTCGGGTCGCTGCGCGCGGCGGCTTCGATTACGTCGAGCGCGGGGCGGACGCCGCCGAGCCGCGCAGCCAGGCTCTCGAAGACGTCGAGATCGGTCGTGTAGAGCAGCGCTTGCAGCAGGACGGCGTTGTTCAGGTGGAGGTCGTCGAACGTGTCGAAGCGCTTGCCGTGGAAGGCCAGCGACGGGAACGACGCGAGCGCTTCGGTGAACAGCACCTCGCGGCCAGCCAGTGCCGCCGTCTCGTCCTGCTCGGCGTAGAGCGTCCTCAGGCGGTTGCCCAGACCCTGCACGAAGGTCGCGAAAAGCCGCTCGTCGTCCCACGCCATCCGCGCCTGGACGACGAGCTCCGCATCGTCAGTGCGGGCCGCGAAGAAGTCGATGGCGGCGCGGTGACCGACGAAGGTCGCCAGCGACTCGTTGAACGCGGTCGCGTGCGCGCCCTTCGCGTAGAACGTGCTGTGGTAGGTCTCGTGCAGCACGAGATTCACGAGCGCGGCATCGTCGGCGCGGAGCTGATGGCGGAGCAGCGGATCGTCGAACCAGCCGAGCGTGCTGAATGCCCCCGCTCCGCGGATGCTCGTATCGAGCCCCTTCTCGACCAGGCTCTTCGCCTCGGCCTCCGCGAGAGCGCGATCGAAGAACCCCTTGTAGGGCACGCTGCCGACGATCGGGAACCACCACGTGTGCGGCTCGAGCGACGTCCGTGGCGTCGCGGTCAGGACGTACAGCATGTTCGGGCCGTCGAGGTATGAGAGCGTGCTGAAACTGCCGCCCACTTTGAGTCCGAGCTGCGCGGCGTATTGGCGCGCATCGAGCACGAGCTGGAGCTTGTGGCGCACCTCGGGCTCGAGATCCGAGCGGGCCAGCACGGTCGCGATCGGCTCGCGGCGCCAGAGGATCTTGGCCTCCTCGAAGCCGGCGCGAATTACGTAGGTCGGCGAGCAGCCCGTCAGGAGAGCGGCGAGAAGCACGCACGCCACGTGACGTGGCCACCGCGCCGCCCAGGCCGTTGGGACGACCGGCTCCGATCTCTGCACCACGCCGAACACGCGAAGCACGTGACTAGCGAATCGCGCCGCCCTCCGCGAGCCAACCCGCGTCGATCTCATGCAAAAACCCGGACGCTCAGCCTGCGAACTCAGCTCGCGACTTGGCCGCCCGCCGCGTCGTCGGCGAGTGCGTACTGCAGCTCGTACAAGCGGTGATAGATGCCGCGCGCCGCGATCAGCTCGAGGTGCGTGCCGACCTCGCGGATGAC
>JBDSJB010000295.1:0-4926 GCA_039917665.1 Binatia bacterium | reverse complement strand
TCGTGTGGTGGAAGCCACCGTCGCCGCGGGACGGCTCGCTCGCCCGCAGCACCTGGTGGCTGCTCGCGCTCGGCACGTACGCCTTCGTGCTGGTGGTGTTCCGCGCCCAGCTCATGCAGCGCGCCTTCGTGCTGTTTCCTCTGCCTGTGATCGCGATCATCGTGCTGCTGTTGATCAACGCCCGGACGCGGCGGCGTGAGGGCTCGGGCTTCCTGGCCGCAGTGGCGGCGCTCGGGATCGGCGTCGCTACCCCGATCCTCCCCTGGAGCCTCTACTTCCTGGGGCATCTCGGCTTCCACGGCTTCCTCCGCGACGTCCTGTTGATCGGCACCTCGTACGAAAGGTTTTTCTTCGTCGGGTTCCGTCCGGTCGGGACGGTGTGGGACGTCGGCCTCCTCGCCGTTGGAGCCGGGCTCTTGCTGGTGCCCGAAATGGTGCGCCGACGGTTCCTGCCGGCCTGGTTGCCGCTCGCGGGGCTGCTCGTGGCCGGCGCCGGCACCGTCGGGTCTCTCGCGCTCTTCGCGCCGATGCGGAGTGGCGTCGTCAGCGCCGTGACGACCCGCGTCCATGATCTGTCGTTCTTCCTCCTCCTGATCGTGAACTGGTCGGCCGTCTGGCTCGCGCTCCGGGTCACCGCCCGGATCGACGACCCGCGTCAGACGGTGGCGCACGCGACGCTCGTCGCCCTGATCATCTCGGCGCCCGCGTTCACGCTCGGGATGTATCCGCGTTCCGACTTTGCGCACCTGATCGCGGTGGCACCGGTCGCGATCGTGCTCGGGGTCGTCCTCCTCGGGCGCCTCGGTGAACGCTGGCGCGCGATGCCTCCGGAGGGCGCGTCCTGGCGAGGGCTCGGACCATTCATGTTGGCAGCGCCGGTTGCCGTGATCGCGGTCGTCATGTGCGTGCCGAGCGTGCGACTCGCGAGCGACATGACGGCGCGCCGACTGGGCTGGCGCGGACCCGATGCGCTCACCGCACTCGACCTGCCACATGCCTCACTCGTGCGCGAAGCCGAGGCCGGACACCAGTTGGACGTTCTGCGCGAGACCACGACGTACCTCGCGAGTCACAGCAACGCGCACGACTACGTCTTCCCCTTCCCCAACCTGAGCCTGTTGTGCTTTCTCGCCGGACGCTTGAATCCGACGCCGAAGTGTTACTTCATCGCCGGCTATCCCGACCACGAAGCCGAAGCGGGGATCGTCCAGGCCCTCTCGACGCGTCCGCCTCGTTTGATCGTGGCACTCCGGGAGCACGAGCTCTTCGTGACGACGGCGCCGATGTATTATTTCTTGGTGCGCGCGGCCTTACAGCGCGACTTCGCGCCGGCAACGCAGATCGGCCCGTATGTCGTCATGACCCGGCGCGATGAAGTGGTGGACGCCTTCATCGACCCCGCGGCGCAGCCGGCCGACGTGCAGCGATGGGCGGACCTCGACAACGTCGACCCGCTTGCGAAGGTGGGTACCGCTCACCGCATCCGGGCGGCGCGTGATGCGGAAGGGGCCGTCGCGCTCGTGACGCGGATCGCGGAGGGCGACACGACGCTCTCGGCGAGCCTCGTGCCGATGGCCGGCGAGTTCGGCGACGAGCGCGCCATCCCCGCGCTCGTCAAAATCGTCACGGCCGTCGCCGACGATCCGAGCCGTGCGTATGAGGTCGCCGTCGCGGCCGAGACCGCGACCGACGCGCTCTATTTCCTCGTCGAGAAGGCCGTGCTGGCCGACTACTGGTTTGTACCGCCGCCGGCCGATCGGCGACGCGCCGTCGCGTCCGAGCTCGATGCCGCGGTCTTGAAAGGCTGGCTTGGCGATCGCGACGCCGATCCCCGCCTGCGCATGGCGGCGGCCTGGGCGGCAGCATGGCGCGACGACCATGATGCCATCCCCCATCTGCTGGTGATGCTGGGATCGAGCAATCTCGAGGTCGCTAAGCTCGCGGCGTACGCGCTGGTGCGCCTCGGCCAGGTCGAGGGGACGGTCGAGTCGCTGGTCGCCCTCCTGCACTGGGACGACCTCACCATGCCGAGCCTGCTCCTCGATCTCTATCGTCGCGCACCGGAGCAAGCGCGACCCGCCGTCGAACGCGGACTTCGCACCGGGACCTTACAGGAGCGCGTCGCCCTCACGTGGGTGGCGGCGGCCAGCGGTGATCGTCAGCTGCTCCCAGTTCTGAGCGAGGTCCGCGACGACGATGCCGTCGGCGATGGGCTCCGGCGCATTACGGGGACCGCGATCACGGTGCTTGAAGGTGAGCGGCAAGGGGCGGGCCTATGATGAGGCTCGGTTCCCGATTGCTCCTCGCCGGAGTTGTCGTCGGTCTCGGGGCCGCCGCGTGGTGGACCTTCTGGCCGCGACGCGAGAACGTGATCTTGATCACCATCGACACCATGCGGCCCGACCGCATCTCTGCCTACGGCTACCAGAAGCATCAGACGCCAAACCTCGATCGGCTCGCCAAGGAAGGTACCCTCTTCGAGAACGCCTTCTGCGACGTCACCTGGACGACGCAGTCGATGGCGTCGGTGATGACCGGGATGTACGCCACCCGGCACGGGCTGCGGTCGAGCTTCCAGACCCTCAAACCGGAGGCCGAAACCCTAGCCGAGATCGTCCGTGACCAAGGTTGGGATACGGCAGCAATCATCGCCTCTTACCCTCTGCACTCGCTCTTTGGCTTGAATCAGGGTTTCAAACTCTACGACGAGAACTTCACCACCGCACTCACTCTCGACGAGCGCGTTGAGTTCGGACCGCAGCCTGCCTTCGAAGGCATGGAGGTGCCGGCCTCCGACGATGCTGAGGCGATGCGGTGGTTCCTGATGCTCAAGTCCCAGCGCGAGGCCTACCGTCCCGACGACCAGGTCAGCGACCGCGCCATCGCTTGGCTCCGCAACGCGCACAAGGACCCCTTCTTCCTCTGGATCCACTATTTCGGACCGCACGAGAAACCGACCGGCCTCGTCGGCCTCGGACATGCCGCCGAAGAGCGCCAGATCCAGCTCGCCGCCTACGACCCTGACGTCGTGACCGTCGACAGGGAGATCGGCAGGGTCCTGGACGCGCTTGATGATCTGTGGCTCACCAGAAACACCGTCGTGATCGTGCACGCGGACCACGGGCAAAGCCTGATGGAGCACGACTATTTCGGACACGGCCAGCACGTCTTCGATGCGACCGCCCATATCCCCTTGATCGTGCGTGCACCCGGGTTGGTCCAACTCGGCAAACGGGACGCTCGCCTCGCCCGGAACGTCGACATCCTCCCGACGGTTCTCGGCCTCCTCGGCGTTCCCAACCCCATCGCGGGAGACGGAACGAATCTCTTCATGGCGGATCCGAAACCGGATGCTGCGGCGTACATCGAGACGTATCTCTCGGCGACCCGGCTCTTCGCCGACGTCATCGACCCCGCGACGGATGCTCGCCTCGGATTCCGGCGCATGGCCATGCGAACGTCGCGCTGGAAGCTCGTCATCAACGACCCCATTCCGTTGATTGACGAGCCCGACGGTCCCGTACCAGATGATTTGCGTCGCCTCTACTACAAGGCTGAGCTCTACGACCTCACGACCGACCCGGAAGAAACCATCGATCGCATTCTCGAACAGCCCGCGCTTGCCGAAGAGCTTCGATTGGCGATCTGGAGGGAGCAAGCGACCGAGCCGACGGGCAGCGACGACATGCCAATGAACAGCACGACGCGCGAACGGCTCAAAGCCCTAGGCTATCTCGCCCCATAGCATCAGCCATAGCTTGGAGGATATCGATTTGATGATGTCTCGATTGGCGATTGTTCGCTTGTTCGGTCGACCGGACCGTTCTATAGGCCCGGGACGATGACCCCTTCTCCCCCACCATTGTCCCCGCGCGCCGCCTCGGCCGGCATCTTCGCTGCCGCGCTCGGCGTGCTGCTGCTCGAGGTCGCGCTGACGCGCATCTTCTCGTTCACCATCTGGTACCACTTCGCCTACCTCACCATCAGCGTCGCCCTACTCGGCTTCGGCGCCGCCGGCTCCATGCTGGCGGCTTTTCCGGGCCTGCTCGCCGATCCTTCGAAGCTGTTGCGCCGCGCGTGCCTGGTCGCGGCGCTCGGCGTCGGTCTCGTCCTCGGCGTCGTGAGCCTGATCCCGCTCGATCCCCTTTCGGTCCTGAAAGAACAGCGCCAGCTTCTGAATCTCATCATTTACTACGTTGTCGTCACGATCCCCTTCTTCGCCTCCGGGCTGGCGATCGCCGGCGCTATCGCAATGGCGCCCGAGCGCGTCTCGCGCCTCTATTTCTGGGATCTGCTCGGCGCCGGTTGCGCCTGCCTTCTGGTGGTGCCGCTGATCTGGCGCCTCGGCACGCCCGTCACAGTCTCGCTGGCGGCCATCGCCTTTGCCGTCGGGGCGGTTTGCTTCTCGACTGCGCGGGGCACGACGGCACTGGTCGCCGCGGCGGTGGCGGCCATCTCCGTGCTCATCGGGTCCCAGGTCGACTTCACGCCCGGGAAGAACAAATTCATCTCGATTCACATGGCAACGGGTGCGTCGCCGATCTTTCACCGTTGGACGCCGATCAATCGCGTCGATGCGGTCGCCTGGGACGAAACCAAGCAAGACGCCAAAACCGGCTATCGTAGCTGGGGCGACTCCAAGAAGTACGCGGGCCCTGGGCAACATTTTCGCATGATCGGATACGACGGCGACTCGTGTGCGAGCATGTACCGTTGGAGCGGCGACAAGAAAGAGCTGGAGTGGTTTCACCACCACGTCTTCAAGGCACCGTACGTGGTGAAGGAAAAACCGTCCGTTCTGATCATCGGCGTCGGCGGCGGCACCGATATCTTGAACGCGGTTTCCAACGACGCCAAGAGCATCGTCGGCGTCGAGCTGAACCCGATCACGGTCGAGCTCGGCAAGGGTCCCTATGCCGAGTACAA
>JBDSJB010000294.1:0-2505 GCA_039917665.1 Binatia bacterium | reverse complement strand
GACGCAGTGGCCGACGAGGAAGTCACGGAGCCGGGGCTCTGGAAGAAGAATGGCTGGATTGCCAAGGTCATCAAGAACCCGGACGACGACGGCTGGGCGGTCGAGATGACGCGGATCGGCGACGACGAGCCGGCGCTCGTTGGTCCCTGGACGATGGGGCGCGACAAGAAAAACCCGAAGCCGCTCGATCAACCGGCGTTTCTCACGTTGGTGAAAACGGCCAGCGAGGTGCTGCGGCGTCACGAGCAGTCCGCCCGCGCCCGGCTTCACCGTTCGATCACGTTCGTCGACGACGGCTCGCGGATCCGTGCCGAGCTCGACCTCGTGCCGGACGACGACGATCCCCACGCCATGCTCGCGCTCTTCGAGGATGCGACCAGCGAACCGATGCGCAGCGGTCGCGTCACCGCGAGCTTCAAGCTCGATGCGGCGAACGTGCAGCGCTGGATGCGGTCGAACGAGGACTGAACCGGGTCTGATCCGTGGGGGCTCGTCGGTCCGCGCAACAAGATCTTCTTCGATCCGCGCGCCGTCGGCAGCGGCATCGTCACCTGCGGCGGTCTCTGCCCCGGCATCAACAACGTCATTCGTGGCTCGTGCTCGAGCTCGGCTAACGGCATCAAGCGCTTTCTGGGCTTTCGCTACGGCTACGAGGGCTTGAGCTCGCGCTTTGGGCACGAGCCGCTGGCGCTCACGGCGGAATCGGTGACGCACATCCATCAACAAGGCGGCACGCTCCTCGGCACGTCGCGCGGCTCGCAAGACGCGGCCGAAGTCGTCGAGGCGTTTCGTCCACGTGGCGATGGCGCTCGCGACGCGCAACCGGAAGCAGGTCGATGCCACCGGCAACCTATGGATGTCGGTCATCGAAGCGACGGGGCAGCCGCGCGCGTTCGCGTGAGCCCGCGGATCGCGCGTCGATTCGCGTGTCAGGATGTGCGGGGGTCGGCGCTCTGCCGACCGTGATGCACCCAGGTCGCGAGATCGGGTGGGACCAGGGCCGCGACGCGGGCGTCGTAGGCGGCGACCTCCGCCGGCCCGAGTCGCTCACGCCACTCGCCCAAGGCTCCACGGCGAAAAAACTGGCGCGGATCTTTCCAATTCTTCGCGGACGCGCTCGGCGCCACCTCGGAGGCTCGCTCGCGCATGCGGGCGAGGCTCGCCTCCGGTGCCAGCGCCCGGGCGCGCGCTGGCGTGCACACGATGCCGAGCGCAGCGGCGAGCCGGGTGAGCTCTCCCACCAGATCGGCCTTCATGTCGGCATAGTGGAACAGGGTGACGTTCGCGTCGTGACGGCGCTGCCACCCGGTGTCGAGGTGATGCAGCACCGCCCCGAGGCTGGTGATCCCGGGGGTGTCGTCGGCGACGAAGGCACGAAAGCGCTCGACCGGATCGGCGATCGGCTCCGGACGGGGCGGCAGATCGGCGAGGTCGTCCACGCCGACGGCTTCCGCGCGGAGCGCCATGAAATGGTCGAAATCCATGTTCTCGCGATGATGATCGAAGGAGATCGCGACGTCGCGCGGGTCACGTCCGACCACGATGTAGGTGACGCGAGGGTCCTGCGGGAGGCCGTCGAGCGGGGTGTGGGTCTTGATGAAGCGGCGGTGGCGTTGCGCCTCGAGCGCGCGTCGCACGGCGTCGAGCGGCCGATTGCACATGTCGAGCCAGGGCGAGATCGTATCGAGTGGACCCGGAAAGCTCGGGCCGTCGAAGATCAGGAGCGCGCAGAGCATCTGCATCCAGGTCGTGCCGCATTTCGCGGGAGTGCTGATGACGACGTCGTCGGCGCGGAACGCGAAACCTTCCCAGCGGCTGCTGTCGTAGACGTGGGATCGATAGCGCATGCCGCGACCGTCGCACGCTTTGGCCGGCCGAGGCCAGCCCCTGAGGTTACGCCGCGCCGCTGAGCGCGTTCCGCTCGTGCGCGTCCGACTCGCCGATGCCCGCCATCACGGCGCGCAGAATGTCGGCTGGCGACTGATCGTAATCGATGTCGAGCGGGCGGCCGTAGCGGATGCTGAGATCCACGCCCATCTTGCGAAGCTTGAGTCCCGTCTTGTCGAACGCTTCCCGCAAGCCGCTCAAGCGCACCGGCACGATGATCGGCCGCGTCTCCTTGATGATGCGCGCGCAGCCGATGCGACCCGGCGCACCGGTCGTGGTCGTGCCCTGCGGATAGGTGAGCACCCAGCCGCCGGCGAGACCGGTGTTGATCTTGGCGACGTCCTCGGGATCGACCTGGCGTGTGACCGTCTGGTCGCCTTCTTTCCACGTGCGCTTCACGCAGATGGTGCCGTTGTAGGCCATCATGCGCGGCAGCCAACCGCTCGATTGCATCGTTTCGAGCGCGGCCACGATGTAGAGGTTCGTGCGCGGCCAGATCAGGTACGGACGCCGCAGGTAGCTCACCGAGTGAAACACGACGATCGAATCCATGTAGTGCGTCAGGTGATTCGACACGAGCAGCACGCCGCGTGACGGCAAGCTCTTCAGGTGCTCGAC
>JBDSJB010000293.1:0-2619 GCA_039917665.1 Binatia bacterium | reverse complement strand
GACCTCACCGGCTGCCCGGTGCTCGTGAACACGAGCTTCAACGTCCGCGGCGAGCCGATCGTCTGTACGCCCAAGGATGCGTACCTCTGCTTCATGCGCACCGAGATGGACACGCTCGTGCTCGGTTCGTTCGTCCTGGAGAAAACGAAGCAACCAGCCCTTCGAGAGGACGTCGATTGGCGCAATCTCTACCAGCTCGATTAGATCTGGCTCGTAAGCGCCCGCGTGTCGTTGCACGCCAACACGCGACCAGTGTCGCACTGATGTTGGGAGTTCCTCCGCGAGCATGAAGGCCGCGCGCGCCCCGCTCGCCATCCTGCTATTGCTGGGAATCCTTCTCGCGGCAGGCGGCACGGCGTATCTCGCGTACTTCGCGACTCCCGACATCACGGATCCGCCGAGCAGCGCCCCGACGCGGACCACGCCGGCGCGACGAGCACTGCTGTTCATCATCGACGGCTTTGCAGCCGTACCTCCCGTCGAGTCGACGGTCATGCCGACGTTCGCGCGGCTCGCCAGTGAGGGCGCGCACGGCGTCGCGCACACGTCGTCGATGAGCCTGACCGCACCCTGCGTCTACAGCCTCGGGACCGGTCGACCGGGCACTCTGACGCTCGGAGTCCTCGACTTTCACGCTCCACCGGTCCACCTCGAATCGTTACCGAGCCTCGCGACGGCGACCGGGAGACGAGTCTCTTTTTCGGGCGATCCTTCGTGGAGCCGCCAGTTCGGGTGGCTCGCGCTTCCCGAGGATCTCCACGCACATCCGGAGCCGGGCATTACCCTCGACCCCCGCGTGCGTCGCGACGATCGGGTCTCGGTCGAGTTTCTCTTCTCGAAGCTACGCGACCCGCGCTACGCGCTTGTGGTCGTCCACGTGAGCAGCGCGGACGCCGCGGGGCACTTGGTTACCCCGTTTGCTCCGGAGTATCGCGATGCGCTGACGTTCCTCGACGGCTTGCTCGGGGAAACCCTCGCCACCGTCGACAACGAGACGATCGTGCTGGTGACGGGGGACCACGGCATGGGGCCGCGCGGCACGCATGGCGGCCGCGACGACGATGCGACGCTCACACCATACGTGCTCTGGGGTCCCGGAGTTCGCGCGGGCGCCAGCAGCAACCTCGCGCAAACGGCACTACCGCCGACGATCGCCGCGCTGATCGGCCTTCCCATGCCGGCCGCCAGCGAGAATCCCCCGGCGACCGATCTCATGGCGCTCGACACGAACGCGTCGCAGACGCTGCTCGACGAGTTCATCGGCCGCAAGCTCGCCGCGGCGCGGAGTCTCGTGCCGGCCCTCGCATTGCCGCCCCGGGGTGACCTCGCCACGGTCAACGCGCACTTGAACGAGATACTTTTTGCCTCGACGGATCCGCGCATTGCCGCGCGGATCGCAACGTTCGCCCTATTCACGCTTGCCGCCGCGGTCGCGCTGCTATTTGCGCGCGCCGAGATGCCCGCGCGGCAGACTCGGGATACTCCCATCGGGCTCCTGCTGAGCGCGTTCGCCGTTCCGCTCGCGTTCGTCGCCGCCGCAACGACGTTGATCGCTTGGCGTAGCGCATTACCCTTCCAACCCGAGGTACTCGCCGTAATCGCAGCCACGCTGCTCGGTGTCGGCTGCATCGTGGTCGCGATCACGCTGTATCATTCGGCCACAGCGCGCGAGCGGTTCGAGCGCGCCGAGCTCGCTGTTTACTTCTGGGCGTCGGTGTTGCTCGCAACCCCGCTCCTCACCTCCGGATGGTTCAGCAATCGACACTTTTTTCAGTTGCTCGCCGTCGCGCTGGTCGGCGTCGGATTCATCGCAAGCCGCCGCATGGTCACCAATCCGCCCTCCGCGGCCCTCGGCTGGTGCGCACTGACCCTGCTGGCCGTCGGATTCGCGACCACGCGACAGATGAACGCGCTCGCGAGCGAGTGGCCGTTCGTCCTTCCGGGAACGATCGCGGTGCTCGTGCTCGCGATCGCCAGCCTGCGCGACACGCCGCGCTCTTCGGCAATCGTCGGCGCGGGAGTTCTCGTGGCCGGCGCCGTCTCGGCGCTCGTCTGGCGAGCCGTCGGCGGGACGATGCCGGCACTGGCGATGCTCGCCGTGTTCGCAACGGGAATCGCTTGGGCCACAGTCATTCGGCGAACGCCGTTCGGCGCGGCCGCGATCGTCGTCGGCGTCTCGACCTTTCTCGGTCTCACCATGGCGAGTGATACGCAGGAAGCGATCATGTTTCTCGTCGCTGGCCTCGTCACGCTCTGCCTCACGCAGCTCGCGTTGCCCTTGGGACGCCCACGAGCCATCTACTTTGCCGCGCTCGCCGCGCTCGCGCTGCGCTTGGCGCTCTATATCTCCCTCGGCGACTCCTACAGCCTGAACTCGATCCGAACGGCACCGGGCTTTCGACTGGCAGAGGCCGGGCTCTCGCTCCCGTTGGTCATTACGACGCTGCTGCTCAAGTACGCGCTGCCCTGGCTCATGATCCTCGCGATCGCCTTGCCCGCCCTGAAAGACGACGACACGAGGCTTGGTCGGCGCTTCGTGCAGCTTCTCGCGCTCGGCTACGTTGCCCGCTTCTTTGCGCTCGCCGCAGTGGCCGATCCGTTCCGCGTGCTGCCCCACGG
>JBDSJB010000292.1:0-8826 GCA_039917665.1 Binatia bacterium | reverse complement strand
CCATCGACATCGTCCAGTCGCCGGGCATCGGCATCCCGCTCATCGCCGACATCGAGGCGCACCAGACGACTGTCACCGTCGTGCTGACGGCGAAGAGCAAGGCCGAGACGCCGAAGAAGCGCCGCTCGGCGCCGACGACCGCCACGGCGTGCGTCATCGCTTGTCGTACTCGTCGTGACGTCGCCACCAGTACCCCGGTTCGTTGCGGCCTTTGGGTGCACGGTCGAGCCACTGATACGCGCCCCAGAGGCCATCGAGTCCGCGCCCGAAGGCAGAATACGTGTGGTAGACGACGCCGTCTTCCAACACGAACGTGCTCATCCCCGGTCGCTCGCGCCCGTAGGTGGCCGGGTCGGTGCCGGTCATGGCGGCTCCTTTGGCAGGCCCTTCGGGTATCGCGCGGGCGGGGTCGGGAGCCGGCTGGCGCCGATAGTTGTACTCAGTGCCCGCCCGCTGCTGCTCCTCGGTGACCGAGACGCTGTAGTCGAAGTTGAAGTCGCCCCCGAACGAGGATGCCCAGGGGAACGTCCACCCCATCCGCTGCTTGTACGACTGCAGCTTCGCAAGCGGAGCCCGCGACACCGCCGTCAAGATGACGTCGTGGTTCGCCAGGTGGACGGCGAAGCCGTTGAAGCCGTCGGCGATCGCCGAGCAGGACGGACACCCCGATTGGTAATCGGGGCCGAACATGAAGTGGTAGACGAGGAGCTGGGAGCGGCCCTGGAAGAGGTCGGCCAGCGACACGCCGCCTTTCTCGGTCTCGAATCGATAGTCCTTGTCGACGCGCACCCACGGCAGCGCCTGACGTCGGCGTGCCAGCTCGTCGCTCTTCCGCGTGACCTCTTTCTCGGCCTCGAGCAGCTCGCGCCGTGCTGCCAGCCATTCCTCGCGTGTTCCGGTCGTGTGTTTCGTCATCGTGTCTCTCTCCTTTCGAGAGCGAGCTTAGTCCTGGGAGACGATCGGATGGGAGTGACAAGTATGGCGGGATTCGGTTTCTGGCCTGGGTCCAGTTGGGCGTGTAGAGATTGCCGCGTGAATCGGAAACGCGCGGCGCTTGGTGCCGCGACCAACGGCAGGAGGGGCTTCGTCCCATGAGCTACGTCACCACGAGCGACGGCACGCAGATCTTCTACAAGGACTGGGGCTCGGGTCAGCCGATCGTCTTCAGCCACGGCTGGCCGCTGTCCGCCGACGATTGGGATGCCCAGATGTTGTTCTTCCTCGATCGTGGTTTTCGCGTCATCGCGCACGATCGACGAGGCCATGGCCGCTCCAGCCAAACCGGCAGTGGGCACGACATGGACCACTACGCCGACGACCTTGCGGCGTTGACCGCGCATCTCGATCTGAGGAGCGCCGTGCACGTCGGCCACTCGACCGGCGGGGGTGAGGTCGTGCGCTACCTTGCACGCCACGGCGAGCGGCGCGTGGCGAAAGCGGCGATCATCAGCGCGGTGCCGCCGCTGATGGTCCAGACCGCCGACACTCCGGGCGGTCTCCCGAAAGCGGTGTTCAACGACCTGCAGGCGCAGCTCGCCGCCAACCGCGCCCAGTTCTACCGCGACATCCCGTCCGGACCGTTCTACGGCTACAACCGACCCGGCGCGAAGCCCTCCGAGGGCGTGATCCAGAATTGGTGGCGCCAGGGCATGATGGGGAGCGCGAAGGCGCATTACGACGGCATCGTCGCCTTCTCGCAGACCGACTTCACGGAAGATCTGAAGAAGATCACCGTGCCCGTGCTGGTGATGCACGGAGACGACGATCAGCTCGTGCCGTATGCCGACTCGGGTCCGTTGTCGGCGAAGCTGCTGAAGAACGGCACGCTCAAGACCTACAAGGGCTTTCCGCACGGCATGCCGACGACCGAGGCCGACACGATCAACGCGGACTTGCTCGCGTTCATCCAAGCCTGACGGTCTCACGCCGATCTTCGGAATTCGATGGATTCGCTGATCACCGCCGCGGCGCGGGCGCTCGCGGCGGGTGATCCGCTTGGCGCGCTGAATCGGGTGGCCTTGCGCGACGACGCGCCGGCGCTCGCGCTGCGAGGCATCGCGATGGCCCAGCTCGGGGATCTCGTGCGCGCCAAGGCGCTGGTGCGAAGGGCGGCGCGTGCCTTCGGGACGAGAGAGGCCGTGGCCCGTGCGCGCTGTCTCGTCGCGGAGGCGGAGATCGCACTCGTTTCGCGCGATCTCGGTTGGCCGGCGAAGACGCTGGACGCCGCGCGCGTGACGCTCGAAGCACACGGCGACCGGGTGAATGCCGCGCATGCGCGGTACCTCGAGGTCCGGCGGCTGCTTCTGATCGGCAGGCTCGACGAGGCCGAGCGTACGCTCGCGGCGCTCGACCCCACGCCCTTCCCGCCCGCGCTACGCGCGGCGCACGAGCTGGTCGTCGCGGGGATCGCGCTGCGACGCCTCCGGACGAAGACGGCACGCGCGGCCCTGGCGCGAGCCGAACGCGCGGCGCGCCAGGCGGGCATCCCGGCGCTGATGGCCGAGGTCGAGAGCGTGGCGCTCGTGCTGCGCACACCCGCGGCGCGGCTGATTGCGCGCGGTGCAGTGCGGATGCTGCTGCTCGCGGACGTCGAGGCGTTGCAGGCGTCGAAAGCATTCGTCGTGGATGCGTGCCGTCACGTCGTGCGTGATCCGCGTACGACGGTGTCGCTCGCTACGCGACCGGTGTTGTTCGCGATCGCGCGGGCGCTCGCCGAGGGTTGGCCGGGGGACGTTTCGCGGGAGGAGCTGATCGCGCGAGCCTTCGGAGCGAAGGACGCCGATGAGTCGCATCGCGCACGACTCAGGGTCGAGGTCGGGCGACTACGTACGGCGCTACGGCCGCTCGCCGGCGTGAGCGCGACGACGCGCGGGTTCACGCTGGCGCCGCCCCGTGGTCGGGAGGTCGTCGTGCTGGCACCGCCGGTCGAAGACCAACACGGCGATGTGCTCGCGTTTCTCACCGACGGCGAGTCATGGTCGAGCTCGGCCCTGGCCCTCGCGCTCGGCGCCAGTCAGCGGACGGTGCAGCGTGCGCTCGACGCGTTGGCAGCGACCGGCAAGGTGCAGTCGTTTGGGCGTGGGCGCGCGCGTCGTTGGATGACCCCGCCCGTGCCGGGATTCACGACGACGTTGTTACTCCCGGCTCCGCTGCCGAGTGACTAGGATGCCCGCATGACCAATCGATCGGCAGCAGAAGTCCTTCGCGAGTACGGTCCCTTTCCCGGTGTCGACAAGGTGCATGGCGTCTCGTTCGACGGCCGGCACGTCTGGGTGGCGTCGGGAGACAAGCTGAACGCCGTCGATTCCGAGAGCGGCAGAACGGTGCGGTCGATCGATGCCGCCGCCGATGCCGGGACGGCCTTCGACGGCCAACACCTGTGGCAACTCGGCGAGGATCGCATCCACAAGATCGATCCGAAGACGGGCCGCGTGCTGGCCACGATCCCAGCGCCTGGGGGCGGCGGTGACTCGGGGCTCACGTGGGCCGAGGGCACGCTCTGGGTGGGGCAATATCGGACCAGGAAGATCCACCAGATCGATCCCGCAACCGGAGCGATCCTTCGCACGATCGAGTCGAATCGCTTTGTCACCGGCGTCACGTGGGTCGACGGCGACCTCTGGCACGCCACCTGGGAAGGCGACGAGAGCGAGCTCCGACGTGTCGATCCTCGGACCGGGGAGGTGCTGGAGCAGATCGGGATGCCGTCCGGCGTGAACGTGTCGGGGCTCGAGTCGGATGGCGGGGATCGCTTCTTTTGTGGCGGGGGCGGGAGCGGGACAGTGCGGGCGGTGCGTCGGCCCAAGCGAGTTGGAGCGGCGAGCCGGCGCTGAGACACTCCCCCTCCGGCGATTCTCGTTGACAGTTCGAGAGAGGGAGAAGTAGCGTCCCGCCCCGAGTCGCGCCGCTTTTCGTGACCATGCCGTCGAGCCGACTCGCACACGCAGCCTCATCCCCAACCACTGTCCGTTATCGAGCGCCATCGGTGCGCTCCGAGGAGGATTCATGCAGAAGCTCCGCTTCGTCGTGGCGCTCGCGCTGGCGACTGCGCTCATCGCCATGGCGCCGAATGCCGGCGCCCAGACGCTCAGCAAGTGCTCCGCAGGGAAGAAGCAGTGCGTCGCGAAGAAGGTCGCGGGCCTGCTCAAGTGCCATCAGAAGGCCGAGAAGACCGGTACCGTCGTGAGCGCGCTCTGTCTCCAGAAGGTGCGCGACAAGTTCGACGGCGGATCGATTCCGGCCAAGGGCTGTTTCGCCAAGCTCGAAGCCAAGTTTCCGGATTGCGTCTCCGTCGGCGATACGGCGCTCGTCGAGGGCATGGCCGACACATTCGTGAACGCCATCATCTGCCAGCTCGATCCTCCGGCCGGGACCTGCCCCGTGCCGACCGCGAGCCCCACCTGTCCGGGACCGATGGTCACCCCGACGCCGAGCTGCGTCCCCGGTCCCGAGGTCTGCGACAACCTCGACAACGACTGCGACAGCTTCACCGACGAGGGTCTCGGTTCAACGAGTTGCGGCGTCGGACTCTGCCAGCGGACGGTCAGCAACTGCATCGCCGGTGTTCCGCAGTCGTGCGTGCCAGGCTCGCCGAGCACGGAGGTTTGTGACGGCGGTGACAACGACTGCAACGGCATGACCGACGAAGGTCTCGGCGTGATTTCGTGCGGTACTGGTCAATGCGCGACGACGGTCCAAAGCTGCGCGATGGGCAACCCTCAAATCTGCACGCCCTTGAGCCCAAGCGCCGAGGTCTGCGACGGCATCGACAACAACTGTAACGGCAGCACGGATGAAGGCATGGCCGTGGGGAGCTGCCCGAACCGGGCCAACGCGACCTCGACGTGCAACGCCGGGAATTGTGGTTTCGTCTGTAGCGCCGGTTTTCAGGATTGCGACGGTTCGCCCGCCAACGGCTGCGAGGTGAATCTCACGACCGACACGAACAACTGCGGCATGTGCGGGAACATCTGCAGCGACGGGAATGAGTGCACGTTCGACACCTGCGGATCGGGCACCTGTCAGTATCCCGTGAAGCCGAATGGATCGCCGTGTGGTGTTGGGATGACGTGCAACGGGTTGCTGTGTCAGTAGGCTGAGGTCGGTGGGAGAGCCGGGCCGCGCGGGCTCGGCTCTCCTCCATCTGCCGATCCGAGGTCCGAGCTATGAGCTAGCAGCGAACGGGGACGTCCCACCGCTCCGCATGTCGGATGGAGATCGGAAGAGACGAAACCCGTAGTCCGCGGACGCCTCGGTCACGTTGCGCTTGCGTCTACTCCCACTCGATCGTCGCCGGGGGCTTCGACGAAATGTCGTAGACGACGCGATTCACGCCCGCCACCTCGTTGATGATCCGATTCGAGAGGTGCGCGAGGAGATCGTACGGTAGCCGCGCCCAATCCGCGGTCATCCCGTCGACGCTCTCGACGGCACGGATCGCGATGACGTTTTCGTATGTCCGCTCGTCGCCCATGACGCCGACCGTTTTCACCGGCAGCAGCACGGCGAACGACTGCCATACCTTGCGGTAGAGCCCAGCAGACTTGATCTCGCTGACGACGATCGTGTCGACGGCACGCAGGATGAAGAGGCGCGCGTCGGTCACCTCGCCGAGAATGCGGATCGCGAGGCCCGGACCTGGGAACGGCTGGCGCTGCAGGATGTCGTCGGGGACGTCGACCAGCTTGCCGAGCTGGCGGACTTCGTCTTTGAAGAGCTCGCGCAGCGGCTCGACGAGCTTCAGCTTCATGTGCTCGGGGAGGCCGCCGACGTTGTGGTGGGACTTGATGGTGGCCGAGGGGCCCTTGAACGAGACCGACTCGATGACGTCGGGATACAGCGTACCCTGCGCGAGGAACGCGACGTCGGGGATGGTCTTGGCCTCGGCGTCGAAGACTTCGATGAAGACGCGGCCGATGGCTTTGCGTTTGACCTCGGGATCTTCGACGCCAGCGAGCGCGGCTAGGAATTCCTTCCGCGCGTCGACGACCCGCAGGCGATCGCCAAAGCGCTCGCGGAACGCCTCGGCGACGCGCTCGGCTTCCCCGGCTCTCAGCACGCCGTTGTCGACGAAGACGCAGGTGAGCCGGGCGCCGATCGCGCGGTCGATGATGGCCGCGGCGACGGCCGAGTCGACGCCACCCGAAAGCCCGCAGATGACGCGCTGGTCGCCGACCTGCTTTCGGATGCGCTCGATCTCCTCGGCGACGAAGTTCTCCATCGTCCACGACGGCTCGGCTTTGCAGATGCCGAAAACGAAGCTGCGGAGCACGGCGGTGCCCTGCTCACTGTGATGCACCTCGGGATGGAATTGGATGCCCCAGCGGCGATTGGCATGGTCGGCGCAAGCGGCGATCGGCGAGTTGCCGCTGTGGGCGATGATCTTCCAGCCGGGCGCGAGCGTTTCCATGCGGTCGCCGTGGCTCATCCAGACGGTCGAGCCGTCGACCTCACCGGCGATGCCCGCGAAGAGATCGCGCTGATCGTCGATGATGATGCGGGCGGCGCCGTACTCGCGATGGGTGGCGCGCGCGACTTTGCCGCCGGCGAGAAAGTTGAGGACGTTCATCCCGTAGCAAATGCCGAGCACGGGAACGCCGAGGTCGAGGATGGCCTTGTCGGGAAGCGGCGCGCCTTCGGCGTACACACTCGACGGGCCACCCGAGAAAATGATGCCCTCGGGCGCGAGCTTCCGAACGGTATCGAGCGAGACGTTGAAGGGATGGATCTCGCAGTAGACGTGCTGCTCGCGGACGCGGCGCGCGATGAGCTGCGTGTACTGGCTGCCGAAGTCCAGGACCAGAATCATGCGACCTCCACCCTCACCCTTCTTCGTCTGGACGGTTGATAACTATGCGAGCCGATCGTCCGGAGATTCCTTCTTCGTCTGGACGGCTGGCGGCTACTCGAGCCGGTAGTTCGGTGCTTCCTTGGTGATGATGACGTCGTGGGCGTGGCTTTCGCGCATGCCGGCGGCGCTGATGCGGAGGAAGCGCGTCTTGGTGCGGAGATCCTCGAGGGTGCGGCAACCGCAGTAGCCCATGCCGGCCTTCAGACCGCCGACCAGTTGATGGATGTTGAAGGCGAGGCTGCCCTTGTAGGAGACGCGGCCTTCGATGCCTTCGGGGACGAGCTTCATGTCGGGCTCGTCGCCCTGGAAGTAGCGGTCGCGGCTGCCTTCCTTCATCGCCTCGATCGAGCCCATGCCGCGGTAGAGCTTGTAGGTGCGGCCCTGAAAGAGAATCGTCTCGCCGGGGCTCTCTTCGGTGCCGGCGAAGAGGCTGCCGATCATGATCGAGTGCGCACCGGCGGCGATGGCTTTGGTGATGTCGCCGGAGAAGCGCACGCCGCCGTCGGCGATGATCGGGACGTCGCTGCCCTTGACGCCGCGGACGGCGCCGAGCAGAGCGGTGAGCTGGGGCATGCCGACGCCGGAGATGATGCGCGTCGTGCAGATCGAGCCGACGCCCATGCCGACTTTGATGCCGTCAGCGCCCGCCTTCACGAGAGCGCGCGCGCCCTCTTCCGTGCCGACGTTGCCGGCGACGATGTCGAGGTTCGGCAACTGGCGTTTGATGTCGCGAACGGTGTCGAGAACGTTCCTGGAATGGCCGTGCGCGGTGTCGACCGCGAGCACGTCGACGCCGGCGCGCGTCAGGGCTTCGACGCGCGCTTCGCGATCACCGCCGACGCCGACGGCCGCGCCGACGCGCAAGCGCCCGCGCTCGTCCTTGCAGGCGAGCGGATAGTCGGTGGTCTTCTGGATGTCTTTGACGGTGATGAGGCCGCGGAGCCGGAACTCGTCGTCGACGACGAGCAGCTTCTCGATCCGGTTGGCGTGCAGGATGTCCTTCGCCTGCTCGAGGCTGATGCCGGGCTTGGCGGTGACGAGATTCTCACCGGTCATCACCTCGGAGACCGGCCGATCCATACGTTTCTCGAAGCGCAGATCGCGGTGCGTGAGGATGCCGACGAGGCGGCCGTCGCGCGTGACCGGCAAGCCCGAGATCGAAAACTGCTTCATGATGTCGAGCGCGTCCGAGATGCGTTGGTCGGGATGCACGGTGACCGGATCGGCGATCATGCCGCTCTCGGACTTCTTTACCTTCTCGACTTCGCGGGCTTGGGCTTCGACCGGCATGTTGCGGTGGACGAAGCCGATGCCGCCTTCCTGCGCGATCGAGATCGCCATCCGCGACTCGGTGACCGTATCCATCGCGGCCGAGGAGAGCGGAATGTTGAGGGTGATGTTGCGCGAGAGCTTGGTCGCGACGACGGCGTCGCGCGGGATGATTTCGCTCTCGGCCGGCACCAAGAGCACGTCGTCGAAGGTGAGGCCTTCTTCGAGATCACGCCAGTCCATGCGTACCTCCGTACGAAACTTCGTGGGGGGCGGTGGCTAGAGCGACGAAGCGGCGGGTCCATCGAGCGGCGGAGCCGCGGGTGCCATGAGCGGCGGAGCCGCGGGTCCAAAAAACACAAAAGCCCCGGCGCGTGCAGCAGCGATCGGGGCTCGAACTCGACTCGGGGGCGTCGTCGTGAACTTCCATGTCCCTTCCTAACAAAGGTGCCCCGGACTGACAAGCGCGCGGGCCGCGTGATACGCCCCGCGACCATCATGATCACGAGTTTTCGCGGGGTTCATCCCTCGATCGAGCCAACCGCCTACCTGACGGCGAGCGCCGTCGTGATCGGCGACGTGGTGATCGGGCCAGAATCGAGCCTATGGTTCAATACGGTCGTGCGCGGCGACGTCGGCCCTATCCGCATCGGTGCCCGCACCAATCTGCAAGACGGCGTCACGTTGCACGTGGTCGGCGGCAAGTT
>JBDSJB010000291.1:0-6901 GCA_039917665.1 Binatia bacterium | reverse complement strand
TTGCGCGTGCCGAGCTTCATCGCCGTCAGCCACGGGAACCAGGTCGAATCCGAACGATGGAGCTCCGGCGCGAGCGCGAGGAGGCCGCTCTCGATCAGGATCCGGCGATCGAAGATGCAGAGCCCCGGCCCGGCATAGTCGCACTCGGTGATCTCGCTCGGTGACGGATCTGAGAAGTTCATGCGCACCTTCTTGAGGTGCTCGTCGGTCCACTCGGTCCACAAGGCCGTCCAGCAGGACAGCATGTCGATCGGCCGGACGGTCGCAAACGCGTCGTACATGTAGCGCAGGAAGTGAGGGTCCTCGATCACGACGTCGTCGTCGATGAAGACGATCGTGTCGTGTTTGGCCAGGGCCGTCAGGGGATAGCGGACGCGGCAGAGCCAATTGTGGCTCGAGTTCATGATCTTCACGTCGGGGAAGCGGCGCAGCAGCCGGCCCGTGGCGGTCCAGGGCGACGCCGCGAGCCGCACCCCCGCGGCGTTGTTGCAGACGATCAGCTCCATGTCGGCGCCGCCCAGCTGTTGCGTCGACAATCCTTGCAACAGCACGCGCAGCGCACGTGGGCGATCGTAGCTGAGGACGATGACCGTGAAGCCTCCGCCGGTGGGCATGGCCCGCGGGCTTATCACATGCGCGAGTCGCTGGTTGCAGGGCCGTCGTCGCGCCCCTTATATTCGCGTGGTCAGCATCGACCGCAGGGTCGCGTCCACGATGCATTCCCTCATGCGGTGGCCCTTCAGGCGAAAACACTCGGTCGAAGCGTCGCCCGTTGCGACGACCGCCGCGTATCGGGACATCGGTGCGGATCGAATCGATGACTTCCTCGCCGCGGGTTTTCAGGCCCGGCATTGGTTCCCGCATCGCATTCGCTATGTGCCCCGGCCGGGCTCGGACGGTCAGGTGCTCGCCGAAAGCATGTACGGCGTCACGGACCCGTCGGCGCTGCGCCAGGTGGTGCTTCATGCTCAGGGCGGCGCGCTCGAGGGCATTCCCGCCGCCGTCTTCTTCGATCGCGATCTGGTCTGGCATCAGCAGCATCTCGGCCTGCCCGGCCACGTGGCCGCCGCCAACCTGATCGTCGCCGGCCGCGACCTCCTCACGACCGCCCGCTACTCGGACATCGTCCAACGCATCTCGCGCCGACGGGATCTGGCGACGCTCGTCGAAAAGCGCTTTCGCGGGTGGGATCACATGTTGCTGAACGCGATCCTCGGTTACGCGGCCGAGCGTGGGCTGCGGCGCATTCGTTTCCCCGGATCCACGATCGCCTTGGCGAATACGGATCGGCAGCGGGATCCGAAGCAGGCGCTCTTCGAGCGCCTCTACGATGACGACGTGCAGCGCCGTTTTCGCGCCCGCCGCGACGGCGATTTCTGGGTCGTCGACGTGCGCGACAACCTCGACCGCTGGGTGCGACCGATCCGCGGGGAGGAGCGCGTCGGCACGGACCGATCGATCTGCATCTGCCACGATACCGAACGCGAGCTCGGGCATCTGACGGCCGACCCGGCTTTCGCCCATGTCGCCGCCGAGGTCTCGGCGCGCAACCTCGATCGCATGCTGGAGGTCGAGGCGCGCGCGGGGGTCCGCGGCACGTACGCCGTCGTGGGGCAGCTGATGACGGCGCTCCGTCCAGCGATCGAGGCGAACGGCCACGAGGTCGCGTTTCACGGCTACGATCACGACCTCGGCCACCCGCAGCTCCTGCGGTGTCGCGAGGTCGACTATCGGGTTCCCGGCTACCGGCCGCCGAACAGTCACATGACGGAAGAGCTGAACGACCTCGAGCTGGCCCGTCGGAACTTCGAGTGGCTCGCGAGCAGCCCGCGCTCGATCAGCGCCCCCGTTCCGCAGGTGCGGGCCTCGATCGCGCGCATCCCGGTGCATTTCGACGATTACCCGCTCTATCGATCGGGCGCGTCGATGAGCACATGGGAGGCGGAGGCGCTGCGCGACGTCATGGCGCGCGCCACGACGACCTTCGGCGTCCACGACTGCTACGCGCACCTCTGGCTCGACCACTACGAAGGTTTCCTCGCCAAGCTGGCCGACATCGGGCGCCTGCGTCCGATCGGAGAGGTCGCGGCCGAGCTTTTCCTGTGTGCGGCCGAATGAGCGCCCAACCCGCGGTCACGGCGGTCATGCTCACGATCGGCGAGCCGACGTTCGAGCGCGCTCGCGCGAGCGTGCTGCGGCAGACGCATCCGGTGAGCGACATCGTCGTAGTCGAGAACGTCCTCCCCTTTCATCGCGCGTTCAACGAGGGGGCGGCGCAGGTGCGGACGCCGTTCTTCGTCCAAGTCGATTCCGACATGATTCTCGACGACGATTGCGTCGAGAATCTCTTGGCGCGGTTCGCGGAGGGCGTCGGCAGCGTCGTCTGTCATCTGCGGGACGCGCTGTACGGCCGCGTCGAGGGGATCAAGATGTACCGGACGGCGTGTCTCGGCGGCGGGCTCCCCGATTCCATCTCGCCCGACACCGATTTCCACGACCGCCTGGCGCGCGACGGGTGGGCGACGGTCTATGCGCTCCGCCATCACGATCGCGCCCGCGAGGCCTGGCACACCTTCGGCGAGCACCGGCCGGAGTACACCCCGTTCCTCGGGTACGCGCGCCACCTCGTCGACGGCCGGCGCTGGCGCTATCGGGGCAACGCGCAGGCGTTGCGCCACCATTTCCATCTCTTGCATCGGAGCGCCCATCCCGCGGCGCTGATCTCTCACGTGGCGCTCGCCCATGGCCTCTTTCTGCCGGGGGAGTCGGACCTTCTCGGCCGCTACCATCCGGACGCCGAGTACGAACGGATCGTTGGATTGCTCGATCGCGAGAGCGGCGCCCGGCCCGCACGCGCGTGGCCGCGGCTCCCGGCGCTGACAGCTCGGCAAGCGTTTCGCTCCTCCTATCGCCGCGGCATCGCCATCGCGCAGCACGGCGGTCGGCGCGACCTCGAAGACGAGCTGGCACGTCTCCACGGCACCCTGCACCCGTGGGCCTGGCTCATGCAGGCGGCGCTTTGCCAGGGCTTGTTCGTCGATCGCTTCGATCCGATCCGCTGCGAGCACGAGTGGTCGCAGCTCGCGGTCTTCGCCTATTACTTCGAGCCGGTGAGCGTCGCGCGCCGCCTCGCGAGCGAGCTGCGACGCCGCGCGGCCGCCGCGCGCATGCGTCTCGCGGTGAGGAGCTGAGCCGGCCCATGTGCGGCATCGTCGCCCTCTGGAATCGTGACGGCCGTCCGGTCGAGCGGGCCGCAGTGCGGAGCGCGGTGGCGTCCCTCGCGCGCCGCGGTCCCGACGACGAGGGCTACGTGCTGATCGACACGCGCACGGGCCGGGCCGTTCCGTGCGGGGGTGACGACACGCGCGTCCACGGACTGCCGCGTCTCGACGACGTCGACGGCGACTTCGATCTGGCGCTCGGTCATCGCCGCCTCGCCATCGTCGACGCCTCGGCCGCCGGGCATCAGCCGATGGCCACCGACGACGGCCGGCTGTGGATCGTGTTCAACGGCATGATCTACAACTTTCGCGAGCTGCGCGCCGAGCTGGAAGGCCTGGGGCACCGCTTTCGGAGCCGCTCGGACACCGAGGTGATCCTGCACGCGTACGCCCAGTGGGGTGCCGAGTGCGTGACGCGTTTCAACGGCATGTGGGGGTTTGTGCTGTGGGATCGGGCGGCGCGCCGGCTGCTGATCTCGCGAGACCGCGTCGGGATCAAGCCGCTCGTCTATCGGATCGACGACGATCGCGTCGTCGCGGCCTCCGAGCTCGGGGCCTTGGGTCCGCTCGGCGCGCTCGGCGACGGCATCGAGCCGCGCGCCTTGCATCATTATCTGTCGCTCATGCAGGTGCCGGCGCCCTACACGATCTACGCGCGCGTGTGGAAGTTGCGCCCGGGGCGCAATCTCTCGGTCGCGCGCTCGACCGTGACCGAGGAGCGGTACTGGCGGCCCCTGCCCGGCAGCGTCCCCGTGGCGCCGGATCCGGCGGCGGCCTCCGAGCAACTCGAGGCGCTGCTCCGCGATGCGGTGCGCCTGCGGCTCGTCGCCGACGTGCCAATCGGGTGCTTCGTGAGCGGCGGCGTCGACTCGGGCACCATCGCCGCGCTCGCGGCGGCCGAGCGCGGCAGCACACCAATCGCCACGTATTCGATCGCGGTCCCGTCCGACCCGCGGATCGACGAATCCCAGTACTCCCGGTTGATTGCCGCGCACCTCCGCAGTGCGCACACGCAGATCGACCTCACGAGCGCCGACTTCACGGGGTTCCTCGAGCTCGACGAGTTCGCCGGCGAGCCGTTCGCGGTTTCCTCCGTGCTCGGCGTCTCGCTGATCGCCCGTGCCGCGCGCAGCCAGGTGAAGGTGTTGCTCTCCGGCGACGGCGCGGACGAGCTGTTCGCGGGGTATCACCAGCGTCATGTCGCCGTCGACGAGCGCTGGGATCACTTCGCGCCCGGCCGGCTCGGACGCCTGCACCCGGCGCGGGCCAAGGCCGCCGGTCAATGGGTCCGCTGGCGCGGGCTCACACCCGCGACGATGCGGGGCCTGCGCGCGCGCAGTCTGTTCGTCTCCGACGCTGCCGGCCGCGATCACGACGCCATGTTCAAGCGCTGCATGTTCAACGACCACGAAAAGCACGCGCTCTACACCCGCGCGTGGGCGACCCGGGTCGGCGACGAGGACACGATCCCGTGGCTGTGCGCGGCCCTGCCGCCGTCCGGTGGCGATCCGATCCTGCGCCGCCAGCTCCACGACGTCGACTCGCTCTTGCACGACGAGATGACCACGAAACTCGATCGCGGCACGATGGCGTGGGGCGTGGAGGGTCGCGTTCCGCTGCTCGATCACCGGCTCGTCGAGCTCGCCGTGTCGCTGCCCCCCGCGTTTCGATATGCCGAGGGCGAGGGCAAGTGGCTGCTGCGCCGGGTGGCGGCGCGCGTGCTTCCCGAGGCGATCCTGACCCGGCCTAAGCGCGGCTTCACGATTCCGGTCGAGGCGTGGTTGCGCGGCGATCAGCGCGAGCTCCTGTACGACACGCTCTCCGCCTCGGCGCTCCGGCGGTCGGGAATCTTCGAGCCCGCCGCGGTGGCCGAGATGCTCGCCTACTTCGAGCGCGAGCCGCATTTCCACACGGCCCACATGGTGTTCACCTTGCTCTGCTTCCAACTGTGGCACGCGCGCCGGGCGACTCCATGATCACCGCGATCGTGCCGCTCAAGACCTACCACGAGCCGTATCTGCGCGCGGCGTTCGCCTCGTTGTTTTCGCAGACCTCGCCGGCGTGGCAGGCGATCGTGGTGGTGGAGCCCGACGAGCTCGCGACCTTCCGCACGGTGCTCGCGAACGAGCTCGGCGACACGCGGGTGCGGATCCTCGCCAATGAGGGGCGGAAGCTCGCGGGCGCGATCAATACCGGGATTCGCGCGGCGACGACCGCGTTCGTCGCCATTCTGCTCGCGGACGACCTGTGGGACGCGGCGAGCGCGGAGGTGCTGACGCGGGAGCTCGCGGCGCATCCGGACGCCGACTTCCTCCATTCCGCCCGGCGGGCGATCGACGACGACGGGCAGCCGTGCAGCGGCGTGATGCCGGCGAAGCACGACGTGCGTCCCGAGCGGTTCGTGTACGGTTCGGCCGTGAAGCACCTCTTGTGCTTTCGGCGCTCCAAGGCGCTCGAGGTCGGCGGCCTCGACGAGTCGATCAATTCCGTCGGCCCGGACGACTACGATTTCCCGTGGACGATGGCCGAAGCGGGGGCGCGCTTTCATCCGATCGAGGAATGTCTCTACATCTACCGCGATCATCGGCGGGGGTATCGCCTCACGACCCATCTTCCTCGCAGCGTGCATACGCGCGAGCTGGTGCGCATCCTGCGCAAGCACGGCGTGGGGTGGGTGGAGACGATCCAGCGCGTCCGCGCGGCGCGCCGCGACTATCTCCAGCAGTGTCTGTATCGGAATCGCTTGCATCGTTGGATGGTCGAGCGGCTGGGGATCGGGACGGTGCGGATCTGGCGCGAGCCGTACCGGTGACGGTGACCCCGCAGCCCGCGAAGACGGAGCCGCCGCCCTCGGTCTCGGTCGTCGTTGCGGCCTACGACGCCGCGGCCGTGGTCGGCGACTGTCTCCGGTCCCTCGTCGCCCTCTCCTACCCGAAGGACCGCCTGGAGATCATCGTCGTCGACAACCAGTCGCACGACGACACCGTCGCGATCGTGCGCGGGTTCGGTCCCGCCGTCGTCCTCACGAGCGAAGCCCGGCGCGGCGCGGCGGCCGCGCGGAATCGCGGAATCGCGGAGGCGCGGGGGGAGATCGTCGCCTTCACCGACGCGGACTGCGTCGTCGACCCCGACTGGCTCGTGGAGTTGGTGACGGGCTTGCGCGACCCCGCCGTCGGGATCGCGGGCGGGCCCATCCGGGCGCTCCGCCCCTGCACCCGGATCGCCGAGCTCGGCGAAGACATCCACGATCACGCGCAAGCGATGCAGTCGACGCCGCCCTACGCGATCAGCATGAACTGGGCATCGCCGAAGCGGGTGCTCGACGAGGTCGGACGCTTCGACGAAGCGTTTCTGCGCTGTCAGGACGTCGACCTGACCTACCGCATCATGCGCGCCGGCCATCGCCTGGCGTACGTCGAGAGCGCCGTCGTCCACCACCGGAATCGCGCCTCGCTGGTAGCGCTGCTGCGCGAGGCGCGTCAGCACGGGCGCGGCGCGGTCGCCGTGCGTCGCGCGCACGCCGCGTACCTCGCGGGCTTTTCTCCCGCCCCGTCGTACCGCCGACGCATTCTCGGGCGCCTGCGCCGTTTGCGGGACGTGCGTCATCTCGACCGCGGCCTCTTCTGGCTCGCCTTCGAGCTCGGCAAGATCAGCGGCGAGCTGTCGGTGCGGTCGTGACG
>JBDSJB010000290.1:0-2925 GCA_039917665.1 Binatia bacterium | reverse complement strand
CCCCGCCCCCGTCCGCGTTTCCCGTCCGCGGCCGTCGCAGGGGACCGCATTGCCCCCGCGGAACATTGCACCGTCGGAAAACCGCCAGCGAATGCTTGATCACATCTCGACGGCGGTGCACTAGTCGGCTTGATCACGCAACGTCGTCGCGGACATCGTCTTGTACGGCGGGCTGAAGGTGGCGCTCCAACAGAGACCGGTCCGACGCTGACGGAGCTGAAGTTGCAGCGCGGTCGTGAGGGTGGTGAGCGGCGGCAACGGCAGCAGCGGGCCGCGTCCTTGCAGCCGGATCTGCGCTTTGCCATCGGCACCGGCCTTGAGGTCGAGGAGCGTGATCCCGTTCGGCAGCCCGGTCTTGCTGCGGTACGAGAATCCGTTCGTTTTCGGGCGCCAGCACGGTTTCCCGCCGCACGTGCCGCCGGAGGGCACGACGAAGCTCGTGCGCAAACCGGACGCGTCGTAGAAGCAGACGTCGTAGTCGTCGAACGTGGTCGGTGAGCCGAGGTCAGCGAGCGTGGTCGCCGCGCCCTTCGGCCACTTCCACTGGAGCTGGTCCCTGTCGGGGGCCGGATCGTTGCGGAGGTAGAGCGTCGCCTTCCCCGGCACGATCGGCTCCCGACACGTGTCCGCCGTGAGCGGGCAGGCGGCGGACGTGTCTGCGAGCACGAGACGTCCGGATTGCACGCTTCGCAATGGTCCTGGGAAGCCACCGGCGGCGTTTATGAGCGACGATACGGAGGGCGGCACGCAGCCGACGGTGCCGAGCGTCGTCGGGTCGGCGATGCCGTTCACGGGCGGTGTCGCGGTGCCGTCGACCGAGAGGCTGCGCCCGAGGATTCCATTGTCGAGGAAGCAGCGCCGATTGACGGCCTCGCACGCTCCCGGCACGGCGTCGCAATGCGCGTCGGAGGTGCAGCCGCGGTTCGGATGGTTGCTGCAGATCTTCTGGACCGGTCCGTTGATGCAGCGACCGATGCCTCCGCCGGTATCCAGACACGAATCGGCCGGACTGGCGGTGTCGTCGAGACACGCGTTCGGTTTCAACGGCTCGCCCGGTTGACCACAGAAGCCACTGCCCGGGCATGCCGAACCCGACACGCAGGGCGCCCCGTTGTTCGTACCGCCGAGACAGCGCCTCCCGTTGCAGACGCCGGGATCGCCACCGCTGACGGGGCAATCGGCGTTGCTCGTGCAGGCCTCGGCATTGGCCGAGTTGCAGGCGGCGCAGAAGCATTTGTCGCCGGTGGAACAATTCGGCGATGCCGCCGATAGCGTCAGGCTCTGCGACTCAGTCGATACGGGCAACGCTCCGAAAGTGAACGAGGTCATGATGGTGTTCGGATCCGGCGGACAATCGAAGCTCGATGCGCCGAAGTCGGAGTACACCGAGACGGCGTTGGCATCGCAGCTCTGCCCGGTGCGCAGACCGGCGTCGCAGTGTCCACCCGGCACGCCGTCGTTCGAAGTCGTGTCGTTCTCGCAACGCGGGCAGGCGTGCACCGCGCCGCCGAAGAACCCGCCGGTCCCGGAATAGGCGTCGGCTCGGACGGGCACGGTGGCCGTGAGGGCGCCGCTCTCGACGTCGACGTTACCGCTCACGGTGCCGGCGCCGATCCCGGCGATGAAGCAGACCGCGACTCCCCCGACGCTGATCGACTGCGGCGGGCTCAAGAGCGTGCGGCACGTGTCGGAGGCGCCGCAGTTCGCGACCTCGCTCGCCGGCGAGCACGGAATCGACGTGTCGTTCATGCACCGTTGCGGGTGGCTCGAGCTCCGGGCGATCCCAGTGACGGTACAGGTGCCGCACGGTGGGGTGCTGGTCGAGCACGTGACGGCCAAGGGCAGGGTGCTGCCGAAGATCGGGAGACCATGATCGAGGCCGGTCCAGCCGGCATCGGCCGTCGCGGCGCCGGTCGGCTCAAAAGTGACCGTGGTTGGGCACCCGGCCCCGGCGGCCGGAAGGGCCGCCGGGCCGACGCCGACCAACAACACGACGAGCGAGAATCGCAACAGACCAGCAGCAAGGCTCATGACGGCTCCTCCGGGGTTGATTTCGTGCCACCTGCCAACGGTACTCGGCACGGCAGGTTGGCGCAGTGCATCCCCTACCCCTGAAGCGTGATTCTTCGGTGCACAATGTTCCTTTGATGGGCGGCCGGAGGTCGGTCGGCCTTGTCCTTGAGCAACCTCGGGGTGACCTTGTCGAAGGGCGGGACGAACGTGGTGCCCCAACAGAGCCCGTTGCCGCGATTGCGGATCTGCATCTCCGTGTCCGGGTGCACGGTACCGCCGATCGGGCCGGCGACGTAGGCGGTGTAACAAAGGGACAATCCCGTCCCGATGGAGGTGGGGACTGAGATACGTGCGGCAGGTGCCGACCGCGCCGCAATCGGCGATCTCGTTCGCGACGGTACAGGCCAGCGAGGTGTCGTTGGTGCAGCGGCGCCAGTTGGCGGTCGAGGTCGGCGTGAGACCCGTGATCGCGCAGTCGCCGCATGGTGCGGTGGCGGCCGCGCAGTCGATCGGCACGTCGAGGGTCGGTCCGAACACAGGCAGCCGATGCATGATGCCGTTGAATCCTGCGTCTGCGCGTTGGCTCGGGTCAGGGGGGGTGGTGACGACGGCGATGACTACGAATGCGGCGGCCCGGAATCTCCGCATTGGGGACACCTCTATGAAGAAGGTGTGACTTTCGAGGGAACGATGTTCCTTGCGGTCGCGATCGCGTGCTCGACGTCGCTGCGGCTGACGTCGAGGTGCGTGACCAACCGGACCGTCGTGGCATTGAGCGGCAGGCCGCGAATGCCCGCGCCGATCAACGTGCCGACGAGCTCCATCGGCGTGTACGCGCTGCCGCTGGTGTCGACGAGGACGATGTTGGTTTCGACCGGGCGGCGAACCCGGAGGCCACCGAGTCCGTCGAAA
>JBDSJB010000289.1:0-4196 GCA_039917665.1 Binatia bacterium | reverse complement strand
CGACCCAACGCACGTCCTCCGCGAGCTTCAAGCGCTGCTTCACGACGAGGTTCAGGCCGAGGAAGTGCTCGCGGTCGTCGATGTCGTGATTCGAGCTGTAGTAGTCGAAGGCGATCGAGCCGCTGAGACCGAGGCGATCGAACGCGGCGCGGGCGCGGCGCTCGCCGGTCGTCTGACTGAGCGCCTCGTCCGGGGGCGCCAGGTCCTCGGCGACCACGTCGGCCGCCCGCGCGACCGTGGCCGCGCGCAGGCCGGCGCCGAGCAGGCCGCCGAGCAACGCGACCAGGATCGCGGCGGTTCGGATCAGCTGTCCTTCTCGAGGTACCGCTCGGTGAACTGCTCGTCATCGAGCCCGAGACCGACGTCGAGCTTGCCGACGTCGATCTGCGTGACGTGTCCCGTCTGAATGTTCTTCATCTCCAGATGGAAGGCTTGGAACTTGTGCTCGGCCGGGTCGATCTCCCGGACGTCGTTGGCGCTGAACGACTTCACGGGACTGCCGTCGGTGTCCCAGTATTCGCCTTTGACCGCGACGAGGTTGTCCGCGCGGATCCACATCTTGCGCTTGCCGTAGCCGCTGGTGGTGGCGACCGCGGGCGACTTCGGCGTCGCCTCGATCACGTGGGTGCTCACGCCGTCGACGGTATCGGTGCCGACATACGCGTAGGTCCAGTCGTCGACGCGGTGCCCGATGATGTCGCCGTACGAGAACTCGGTGCCGACGAAGCTGTCCTTCTTGTTGTTCGCGACGAGGCGCCGCACCTTCCGGAGGGCGGGCAGATAGATCCAGATGTCATCGTCGCCGTCAGAGTGCTCGATCAGCAGCGTCGCGGTGCCTTTGACGTCGGCGGGCTCGAGAAAGCGGATGAGGCGTTCCTGATCGACGCCGTTCGCGAGTCGTTTCGAAATGCTGCTCGTCGACCGTACCCGCTTCGCTCCGTCCTTGCTGATGAGCGTCATGGTGATCGCGCCTCTGGAGTCGCGCGGTTTCCCGACCATGAAATTCTTGCGGACGATGTCGGTCGGGTCGGGGTCGGCAGCAGAGGCGAGCGCGGCAACCAGGCAAAACGCGACGGCGAAGCTGAGCGGACGAGTCACGGCGTCTCCTTCGAACGCACCGCGGCGGGGGAAGCCTGAGAGGACCAGTGCGAGGCGTAGATAGCGTAGTCCAGCAACGGGACCAAGAGTGCCCCTGCTCGTACGACGTCGCGGACGTCTACGCAGCGGCGGCCGGACGACGCGGCGCGACGGGGCGCGTCGCGGGCGGAGCGTCCATCCAGAGAAAGGCGGGACGAAAGCGCGCGACGATCGCCGGCAGCACGACGAGCGCGCTGCCCGAAGACACCAGCATCGCGAGCGCCACGAGCGCGCCGAGTTGGACGTGCACGGCGAAGCCCGACAGACAGAGCGTCGCGTACCCGAACGCGACCGCCGACGACACGAAGAGCACCGCCTTGCCCGACGTCGCGAGCGAGCGCTCGAGGGCAGTCTGCAGGTCGGCCTCGGTGACGAGCTCCTCGCGGGTGCGGAAGAGGAAGTACATCGCGTAATCGGCACCGATGCCGACCGCCATGGCGGAGATCGCCGACGTCATCGTGTCGAGCGGAATCCCGAGGAGCCCCATCACCCCGAAATTGACGGCGACGGCGAGCGCCAGCGGCACCGCCACGAGGAGGCCGCCGACCAGCGAGCGGAGCAGGATCGCCGAGATCACGACCGTGATGATCGCGATCTGCGCGATGTTGCGGATCTTGCCGTGGACCATCACCTCGGTCGCGGCGGCCGTCGAGGCGAGCGTCCCGGTGTAACGGACGCGGTACTGGTGCGGGAACGTCTCGGCAACGATGCTCTGCGCCTTCGCCAGCAAGGCCAGGCCGTAGCGGGTGCTGTCCTCGTGCACGAGCAGCCGGATCTTGGCGCGCGTGTGCGTCGGATCGATCATCGTGTCGAGATCGTTGTCGCCGCCGGAAAGCGAATAGAGAAAGAGCTCCTGCGTCGCGAGGTCGCGCTTGGCGGGCACGACGCCGGCGTTCGGATCGTCGGACGTCATCGCCCCGTGCACGCGCTTCACGTAATCGACGAAGGAGATCGCGCTGCCGACTCCGGGCTCTTTCTCGAGGCGACGCTCGAGGTCGTAGATCGCGCGCAGCACGACGGGCTCCTCGAGCCCACCTTCCGACGGCGCCTCGACCAGCAGCACTAGCGTGTTGGTGCCGGCGAAGCGCTCGTTGATCGCGGCGTCGTCGACCCGGACCGTATCGGTGCGCGAGAACTCCCGCTTCATGCTCATGTCGACCGTCAGCCGCGAGGCGAAGAACGCGCAGGCCGCGAGCAGCACCACGATTGCCATGAACACCGCGCCGCCACCGGCGTTCGCGCGGCGCGCCGACCAGTGCAGGAAGCCGTCGAGGATCGGGTGCGCCTCGGCTTCGCGCTCGACCTCGCGGCCACGCGGGGCCGGAAGCGCCGCGCGGACCGCCGGGATCACCGTCATCTCGATGATCAAGGCCGAGACGATCCCGAAGCCGGTGAAGAGCCCGAACGTGCGGATGGTCGCCGTCTGGAAGGTCACGAGCGAGCAAAACGACAGCGCCGCGACGATGCCCGCCGCCAACATCACGGGCGCGACCCGCACCAGCGACGCCACGACCGCCTCGTGCACGTCGCCGAGCCGCTCGAACTCTTCGTAGAAGCGTTTCAGGACCTGCACCGCGTGGCCGGCCGCGACGGCGAGGATCAGGATCGGCGTCGTCGTATTGAAAGGATCGAGCGCCACCCCGAGCAAACCCATCAGGCCGACGGCCCACACGACGGACAGGAGCGCCGTCGCGAGCGGGAGGAACAGCGCCTGCCATGTGCGGAACGCGTGGTAGTGCACGAGGCCGATCACCACGAGCGCCAACGGAAAGAAGATCGCCATGCGACCCGCGTAGGCGGAGAGCTGCGAGAGGTAGATCGTGGGACCGGCGAGCCGATAGTCGAACGTCCCGTCGGCCGTCTCGGCGACCGCGGTCAGCACCGCGTGGTGCAGATTCCGATACCCCGGGATCTCGGGCGTGAGCTCGAAGCTCGCCTGCACGAGCGCGGCGCTGCCGTCGGCAGCGACCAGCGTCCCGACCATCATCTCGTTCGCGAAGGCGCGGCGCCGAACCTCGTCGGCCCCGGCCTGGTCGGTCGGCGGCGTCGCCATCACTCGCTCGACGGTGATGACGTCGCCCGAGCCGCGCACGTCCTTCGCCTGCGGAGCGGCCAGGCTTTGGATCAGCGCCCGGTTCACGCCCGGCACCTTCTTGATGCGCGCCGTGACCTCCGCGACCTTGGCGAGAAAGGTCGGGGTAAAGACCTTGCCGTCGTGCGGGAAGAGCCCGATCACGATCAGGTTCTTGTCGCCGAAGAGGGCGTGCACCTCGTTCAACGTCTGGATGAATGGGTGGTCCTGCGGGAGGAGGCGGTCGGGGTCGACCTCGATGTGGAGCCGGGTCGCGGCGGCGCCGAGCCCGAGGGTCACGGCCAGCACGACCCCCAGCACCAGCCAGCGGTGTCGGATGACGGCGAGAAAATAGGCGGTCAGCCAACGATCAGTCGCCGTCTCCATAGCGCGCTCCGTATAGGGCTACTGCGAGGAGGCCGATTCGAGGCGCGGGGGAAAAACGAGCGACTCGAAGCTCAGGCTCCGACGGCCATCCGTAGCGGCTCGCCAAACGGCTCGTCAACAAGATTCGTCGCCGGCATTTCGTTCGGAAGGATCACCTCGGCGAGCGGAGTGAAGGCGAGCTCGCTGAAGGGATGCTCTTTCGGCATCTCATTCAGGCGGGTGAAGTCGTGGGTCAGCAGCTCGTGCTCGACGCCGTTCAGCTTGTCATACCGGGTGCTGAGGCCCGTCGTGAGGAAACCCATCGAGAGGTAGCTTCCCATCTTGTCGGCCTTGGAGCAGACGATCTGGCAGTCGGCGCCGAGGAACATCGAGAACTCGTAGCAGAGCTTGAAGAGGCCGCAGGAGATGACCGGCAAAAACGTCGTGGTCTTGCGGTGGCTGCGCTTGATCGCGAACCGCGAGATCTCGACGGCGTGCGACGAGGCGAGGTCGCCGGGAAGGGTGAAATACTCCTCGGCTTCGACGGGTCCGAACTCGCGCGGGGTGAGCCGCATGGTGCCGACGATCTCACCGGTCTCTTCAATCTCGGCGATCAGGAGGT
>JBDSJB010000288.1:0-5676 GCA_039917665.1 Binatia bacterium | reverse complement strand
TCCAGGGCCACGTCTGGATTCAGTGCTTGGCGGGCTTCCTCGGGACTCAGGAAATCCACCGGCGTCTTCCGCAGTAACGGCAATCCCTTGTCTTTGTCGCTCATGTCGGCTCCTTCAACTGAGTTCGCCCGCTCTTCAACGCAGCTTGCCGTCTGCCGAGGCGCCTTGCGCCGCCGTGAACCGCTGCACGCGCTCGGTGTGCGGCTGGAGGGCGGCAAAAATGCCATCCGAGACCTTGGCCTCGTTGGCCGCCATCGCATTCGCCAGCTTCGCGACCGCTTGCCCAAACTGTTCTTCGGTCGCGAGGTCCCCGTAGCCCTGATTCATGACCACGAGATCGACCCGCCGTGTGTAGACGAGTCCTTGCGGGCTCCCGTCGTTGCGGCAGATGTGGACCCGGTGGGATCGCCCGCGCGGGTTCTGCAACGTCACGACCGTCGATCCGTCACGCACGGGCGTGAGGTCGACGAGTTTCCAACCGTGAGCGACTTCGGAGCCTGCACCGAATGGCGCCAAGAGCTCCCACGGTGCCGGCGCGGAGATTCCCGCGGCTTCGGCGTGCGGCTCGGGCGCGTCCGTCGCGTCCGTCGCGTCACCGGGGCCGTCCGTCGGGTTGCGAAGAGGCCGCGTGGCCGCCACCGCTGTCCCAACGACTCCACCCACCGCCAACGCCGCAGCTGCACCCACAGCTGCTTTGCCGATCAATTCGCGTCGTGAAAGCATCGTCTGCTCCCTTCTGGACACTCAACTCCAGCGCGGAACGTCATCATGGACGCCCTGCCTCTTCCCCAAAAAACATCGATGATCGATTCGTGTGACAAGTAGGAGTCACCTGGTGGACGCGTGGGGGTACCAATGTGCAGGGGAACTTGTCAATGAAAAAGTAGTGAGATGCGCTACAGGATCGCGAATTTGTCGCGCACCTGGAATCTCGCCGTCACGAATGCGCGCCTACCGCGCGATCCGTATCGAACTCGCGCCGTCGTAGTCGCTCACGCACTGCGTGAGCGCGTTGCACGGTGCACTCCGCGAGCGGACTGGGTGATCGACACCCTCGAGTAGACGGCGTGCATCGTTTCCGACACGGCACACCCCGCGTCGCAGCGCGCGCGCCGCGTCGTCGCCGCCATCGCCGAAAGCGCGCAGTCCGCTATCGTGCCCTGCACCGCGAACGCCATTGCAGCGGCGGCGTTGTTGCCGGCCGGCCTGGAATTGAGCTACACCCTGCGCGCTTGTCCGTGAGCGGGCGCTGACCGCACCGCAAACGAAGAACGACGGACGAAAGGAAGCGCCGTGGCGATCGGTGAGCAAGACGTTCAGTCGGAAGTTCCCGAGTCGCGCCTCGGCGTTGTACTCGGGCGTGATCACGCATCGTTCGACGTGGACGAGACGGTCTATCCCCTCGAAGCCATCTACGGAGGGGCCTACCTTTTCGTCGACCGGTGCTTCGTCTTCCTCTCCCGCCCGAAGCCGCAGGTCGTGAACGTCCGCTTGACGTCGCGTGGTGCAGCGACGTCCGCCGAGCTCGAAGCACTCGCGGGCGAGTTCATGAACGAGATGCTCTCGCAAGCGGCGCGGCTCCGTTTGTCGCAAGCCACCACCCGCATCCGCGAGTACTACACGGCCGCCGCGTTGCGAGCGGCAGCCTCGGCGCCCTCCGTCGACGATCTCCTCGCTGAGCTCGATGCGGAGGAGCTCGGGGACGACCCGCTCGAGATCTCGGTTCCCTGGGACAAGAAGGGAAGCGAGCCGCAGTAGGTCTCCACGTCTCGGATGGGCCAGATCACTTTCGACCGATCGCTGTATACGACCGACGCCGTCGAAGCGGCCGCGGCCGCTTACGCCGAGTACGCGGACATCGCACTCGAGCAATCGAGCGATACCGTCGTCGCGGTCGTCGGCGCCGTCCGCGGCCATGATCGCGACACGATCGAGCACTCCTTCTGCAACCTCGTACTGCAGGAAACCGTCGTGCGGATGCGGCGACCCGCGACGCCCGCCGCGCCGGAAAGCGATTAGATGACCGCGAACCCCGCACTGCCCTTTCCGTCGTCGATCGCGGTCGATCGGCTGGGATTCTTTCGTTGGGGTCGGGTCGCCGGGAAAGTCCTGGTCACCACGGACGGTGGCGACTGGGTTTTTCTGAGCGACCCGGAGTTCGTGCAGCTCCTCGCGGGGGAGATCACGGAAGGCCACCCGCGCTTCGCGCAGCTCCACGCCGGGGGTTTTCTGCGCGACGGCCTCGATCTCGAGGCGCTCGCGGGCAGGCTGGCGCCTCGTGTGGCCCATGTCGCGCACGGACCGGACCGGCACGTCGTCACGATGACCCGGCGCGCGGACGACGGTCGCGTAGACCTCGACCGAGCAACGGCCGAGCGCATCGTCGATGTCGCCCTCCAGAGCACGTCGCCCTCCGTATCGTTCGACCTGCAGGCCCATACCGGCGAGCCGTTGCTGAACTTCGACGGGGTTCGACATCTCGTCGGCTTCGCGCGGACGACGAACGAGCGCACCACGGGCAAGACGCTCCACTTCACGCTCGTCAGCAACCTGAGCGCGATGACGGAAGAGATGGCGGAGTGGCTGATCGCCAACGATGTCGCGGTCCGGACGTGGCTCGATGGGCCGGCCGAGATCCACGAATGGAACCGGACCTACACCACGTCCGGCGCGCACGCGGACGTCGTGCGGTGGATCGCGTGGTTCGACGACCGCTACCGCGAGCTCGGGCGCGATCCCGTCGTCTGGCACGTCGACACCCGCGTGACGACGACGCGGCGAACACTGTCGGCGTGGCGCGAGGTCGTGGACGAGTATGTGGCCCGCGGGCTGCGGTCCATCCACCTGCGGCCACTCACCCCGCTCGGATTCGACGCCGGCACCTGGCAGACGATCGGGCATACCGCCGAGGAATACATCGCGTTCTACGAGCGCGCGTTCGCCTACATCCTCGATCTGAATCGCGGCGGCACCGACCTCGCCGAAGCCAACGCGGCGATGTTCCTCAACAAGATTCTCTCCTCCGGTGATCCCACGGTGGGGGACGTCCAGTCGCCCTGCTCGGCTGGAACGAGCGAATTCGCGTACGACGTCGACGGCCGGGTGTTCCCGGGCGACGAGGCACGGCGCGTCGACGCGTTTGGGGATCCGATGTTCGCGCTCGGGAATGTGCGGACGCTGTCGATCCCCGATCTCGTGCGCCATCCGACCGTACGGGCGATCGCGTCGGCCTCACTCCTCGACGCACAGCCCATGTGCGCGGACTGCTGGAACAAGCCGTACTGCGGCATCTCCCCCGTGATGACCTACGTCCGCGAAGGGAACCTCTTCGGCCAACGGCCGCGCTGCTTCGAGTGCAAGGAGCACGAAGCAATCGCTCGCGGACTGTTCGTGTTGCTGGCGAACGAGAACGACCCCGCGACGACCGAGATCCTGCAGCGCTGGACCGCCGACGCCGGCCAGCACCGCTAGTCGGGCATCGGGCCCTCGCCGGAGCGCTTCAGCAGGCTTGGCCGGGGGGTCCCGGCACGACCCATGCGCTTCCGGAGAGCCGGGCGCTCGTCGACCGCGCCTTTGCACGGGCGGACGCGCTACACATCCTTCAACCGGCGGGAACAGTCCCATTTTCCTCGCCGGCGCCGCCCTGCCCCGGCTCGATCATCGTCGCGAGACCGTCGTCGATCCGATCAAAAAATCCTGGCAAATCGGCCTGCTGCCATGCTAACCGTCGCGAGCGGTACGGACGTCACCAGGTGAACACCACTCTCCACTATCTGACGCCGTCGAGCGACGAACGCGGGCGCGCTCCCCTCCGGGGCGCATCGATCCGGAACATCAGTCTCCGTGTCGCCTTGGTTCGCGGTCCGGCTCGACTGCCGTGGCGAAGCGCGGCGTCGGCAGACGCCGAAGCGCTGCCAGCGAGCGACGTGTTGCAAGCCGCGCGCGCCGTCGCCGGGCGACCCGGCGCCTTCCTGATCGGTGGCGGAGATCCGCTTCGGCGTGGCGACCTGCCGACCCTTCTCCACGGTCTGGTCGAGCTGCGGGCCGAGAATCTCGGCCTCTGCGTCCCGGGTGCTGGCGTCACGACCGCGGTGGTCGAGGAGCTGCGGTTCGTGGGCGTGCAGCGGATGAGTGTGCCGTTCCATTGCGCGCGCCGCGACGCGCACGACTGGCTGGTCGGACACCCGGGCGCGCTCAGGATGGCGCTGCGCGCGATCCGCACGTGCGTCGACGCTGGGATGCCGGTCGAAGCCGAGGTCGTCGTGACGCGGCCGACGATGCCGCATCTCGCGGAGACGATCGACGTCCTCACGCGCGTCGGGGTGCGCACGATCTCGCTCCGGCGTCTCACCGCGGGCGACGTCGAGGCGGCCGAGCTCGTCCTGCTCTCGCCGCGCCTTTCACTGCTCGCCGACGACCTCGAACGCGCGGCGACGATCGCACTCCAGCGACGAGCCCGGCTGGTGATTCGCGATTTCCCTCTCTGCGTCGCACCACGCCTCCAACGGCTCTTCGCCGACACCGATGCGGAAGTATGGCTGACGCCGGGCGCCACGGGCGCGGCGATGGACGCGCGGTCGCTCGCGCCGATCGAGGCGCGCTCCAGTGATACGCGAATCGAAACGAGTCCCGGGTGTCCGGGCTGTCCGGGTGCGCCGCTCTGCGCGGGAGCGCCTGCCGACTACATTGCGCGTTTCGGCTGGGAAGAGTTCGCCGACTCCGCGCCGATCGCGGAGCGCGTTCAGGAGAACGTCGCCGCGCAGCTGAATGTGCGGCCCTCCGGGACGATGGTGTTCTCGTGGCGCGGGCCGCGCCGCGTCCGGTGTGACGGATGCGCCGACACTCCTCCGAGTGCAGGTGGCCATCCGGCCGCAGGTGAGCACGCCGCGGCAGGACCCGAGCCGACGCGCATCGTGCGGGCGAGGCTGGTCGAGGCCGCGCGCTTCCGGCCGGCGCTGCTGCGTCTCGTCGGCGCCGAGTTGCTCGCCCATCCCAACGCCGCGGCGCTGCTCTACGATGCGGTCAGGCTCTTTTCGTGCGTGGAATGCGCCGGCGAGGGAAGCGCCATCGCCAAGTGGAGCGATCTCGATTTGCGCCGATTGAAAGATCTGCGGCGCATCGACGTGGCGTTCTACGGACCAGACGCGACGAGCCACGACGCCCACTGCGGGATCGCCGGCTCCTTCGCGGCGACCCTGCGTGGCGTCGAGCGACTCCGCGAGCACACGGCAATCGTGGTGGGCGCCTACGCCGTCATCCACGACGCGCGGCTGATTCCCCGCTTCGTCGACGCGTGGAGCCGTGGCGAGCTGCCGGGACAGCCGCAGTTTCGCCTGGCCGCCGAGGGGTCCGTGATCGAGGACGTCGTCGAATGCGCCCGCCGCATGCCGGCAGGCGTCGGACGATCGGCATTGTTGGCAGTGCTGCCGCATTGCTTGTGCGACGAAGCGGGCCTCGCGATGGACGACCATGCTGACGCCGAGTCGTCAGAGAGCGCGGAGCCGGCGTTCGGCGTCGCCTTCGGCCGACGCGTCGAGTACACCCCGCGGGGCTCGGACCCGGTCGGCGCATTTGCGAGCTGTGGCGACGATGGAAATGTGTGTACCGTGATCGGCTGCCCCGGCACGGCAATCGGATGGCAACGAAATGCGAGGTCGGAACGATGGATGCAGGACA
>JBDSJB010000287.1:0-14942 GCA_039917665.1 Binatia bacterium | reverse complement strand
ACGGCCCCCGCACGATCTTCCTCGCGGACGCTGATGAACGCGGTGCCGGCACGCGGCAACACGGTACCCGCGGCGAGCTCGGCTTTGGCGAACGCGATGCCGAACGTCGGACCGATGCCCATGACCTCGCCGGTCGACTTCATCTCGGGGCCGAGCACGGTGTCGACGCCCGGGAATTTGAGAAAGGGGAAGACCGCCTCTTTCACGCTGACGTGCGGCGGCACGACCTCGCGCGTGTACCCGAGCTCGGCGAGCGTCTTCCCTGCCATCACGCGGGCCGCGATCTTCGCGAGCGGGACGCCGATCGCCTTGCTGACGAACGGCACCGTCCGCGACGCGCGCGGATTGACCTCGAGGATGAAGACCCGCCGGCCCTGCACGGCGTACTGCACGTTCATCAGGCCGACGACACCGAGCTCACGGGCCATCGCCATCGTCTGGCGGCGGATGTCGTCCTGGACCTCGGCGTCGATCGACGTGGGGGGCAACGCGCAGGCGCTGTCGCCCGAGTGCACCCCGGCGCGCTCGATGTGCTCCATGATGCCGCCGATGACGACGTCGTGGCCGTCGCTGACGGCGTCGACGTCGACCTCGATCGCGTCCTCCAGGAAGCGGTCGATGAGCAAGGGACGGTCGGGCGACGCCGCGAACGCCCGGCGTACGTAGCGCTCGAGGTCGTGCGGCTCGTAGATGATCTCCATGGCACGGCCGCCGAGCACGTAGGATGGCCGAACGAGCACGGGGTAGCCGATGCGGTTCGCGATCGCGATCGCCTCGGGCTGCGAGCGCGCGATGCCGTTCTCGGGACGGAGCAACCCGAGCTTGGTCAGCACCTCGTCGAAGCGCTCGCGATCCTCCGCGCGGTCGATCGAGTCGGGACTCGTGCCGATGATCGGCACACCCGCCGCCTCGAGCGGTACGGCGAGCTTCAACGGCGTCTGGCCGCCGAACTGTACGATCACGCCGTGGGGCTTCTCGCGATGGACGATCGCGAGCACGTCCTCGAGCGTCAGCGGCTCGAAGTAGAGGCGGTCGGACGTATCGTAATCGGTCGAGACGGTCTCCGGGTTGCAGTTGACCATGATGGTCTCGAACCCGTCGTCCTTGAGCGCGAACGCGGCGTGGACGCAGCAGTAATCGAACTCGATGCCCTGCCCGATCCGGTTCGGCCCGCCGCCGAGGATGATGATCTTCTTCCGCTCCGACACTTCGCTCTCGTCCTCGGCATCGAAGCTCGAGTAGAGATACGGCGTGAGCGCCGCGAACTCGGCGCCGCAGGTATCGACCTTCTTGTAGACGGCGTGCACGCCGTCGCCGGTACGCGCGGCGCGGACCTCCGCTTCGGTGGTGCCCGCGAGGGTGGCGATGCGCACGTCGGAGAAGCCCATCGCCTTGGCCTGCCCCAGCTCGGTGACGCCGGTGCGGCGAATCTCGTCCTCGTACGCGATGATCTCCTCGATGTTCCGCAGGAACCACGGATCGACCCGCGTCTCTTGGAAGATCTGATCGAGCGTGAGCCCCATGCGGAAGGCGTCGCCGATCGCCCATAACCGCTGCGCGTTCGGCTCGCGCAGGCGTTGGCGGAGCTCGGTTTCGTCCTTGAAATCGGTCGGCTCGAAGCCGTGGCTGCCGATCTCGAGCGAGCGCATCGCCTTCTGCAGCGACTCCTTGAACGTCCTGCCGATCGCCATGGCCTCGCCGACCGACTTCATTTGCACGCCGAGCACGTCGCGGGTGGCCGGAAACTTTTCGAAGGTGAAGCGCGGGATCTTGGTGACGACGTAATCGATCGTCGGCTCGAAGCAGGCCGGCGTCTCCTGCGTGATGTCGTTGCGGATTTCGTCGAGCGTGTAGCCGACGGCGAGCTTGGCGGCGATCTTCGCGATCGGGAAGCCGGTGGCCTTGCTGGCGAGCGCCGAGCTCCGCGACACGCGCGGGTTCATCTCGATGATGACGAGCCGGCCAGTGTCGGGATGCACGCCGAACTGGATGTTGGAGCCGCCGGTGTCGACGCCAATCTCGCGGATGATGCGAATCGCGGCGTTCCGCATCAGTTGGTACTCTTTGTCGGTCAGGGTCTGGGCGGGCGCGACCGTGATCGAGTCACCAGTGTGCACGCCCATCGGATCGAGGTTCTCGATCGAGCAGACGATGACGACGTTGTCCTTCACGTCGCGCATCACCTCGAGCTCGAACTCCTTCCAACCCGCGATCGACTCTTCGATCAGCAGCTCGTGCGTCGGCGACGCGGCGAGACCACCTTCGACGATGGCCTGGAACTCCTCCGGCGTCGTCGCGACGCCGCCGCCGGTGCCGCCGAGCGTGCGCGACGGCCGGATGATGAGCGGCAGCGGAATCTCCGCGCGCACGGCCTCCGCGTCGGCGAGACTCGTCGCGTATCCGCTCCGCGGCAGATCGAGGCCGATCTTCTGCATCGCCGCTTTGAAGAGATTGCGGTCCTCCGCTTTCTTGATCGCGGGCAGCTTGGCGCCGATCAGCTCGACGCCGTACTTCTCCAACACGCCGGCTTCCGCGATCTCGATCGCGAGGTTCAGGGCGGTCTGACCGCCGATCGTCGGCAGGATCGCCTGCGGCCGCTCGATCGCGATGATCTGCTCGAGCACCTCGGCCGTCATCGGCTCGATGTAGGTGCGGTCCGCGAACTCGGGATCGGTCATGATCGTCGCCGGGTTCGAGTTGACCAGCACGACACGATAACCCTCCTCGCGGAGCGCTTTGCAGGCCTGGACGCCCGAGTAGTCGAACTCGCACGCCTGGCCGATCACGATCGGGCCGGAGCCGATCAGCAGAATGGTTTGGAGATCGGTACGTTTCGGCACGTCAGCCTTTCGTTCGCTCGATCAAGTCGACGAAGCGCCGGAAGAGATAGCCCGAGTCGTGTGGACCGGGCGACGCTTCGGGATGGTACTGGACGGAGAAGAGCGGCTCCTTGGTGTGCGTGAGCCCCTCGACGGTGTGGTCGTTCAGGTTCACGTGCGTGAGTGTCGCCTTGCCTTTCAGCGAGTCGACGTCGACCGCGAAGCCGTGATTCTGCGAGGTGATCTCGACCTTGCCCGTGGTCGTATCCATCACGGGATGATTGGCGCCGTGATGGCCGAACTTGAGCTTGTAGGTCGTGCCGCCGAGGGCGAGGCCGAGAATCTGGTGGCCCAGGCAGATGCCGAAGATCGGCACGTTGCCGATCAGTTTGGCGACGTTCTCCCGCGCATATGGAACGGCGTCGGGATCGCCGGGACCGTTGGCGAGAAACACGCCGTCCGGCCGGAGCGCCATGACCTCGGTGGCCGTCGTCGTCGCGGGCACGACGCGCACGCGACAGCCGGCGCTCACGAGGTTGCGGAGGATGTTGTACTTCATGCCGTAGTCGTAGGCGACGACGAACGGGCCGTCGCTCGGCGCGGCGCTCCCGATCGACGGACCTTCGAGCCGCCAGAGCGGCTCGGTCCAGTCATACGCTGCCGTACAGCTCACCTCGCGCACGAGATCGCGGCCCACCAATCCCGGCCTGGCCTTGGCGCGCGCGACCAGACGATCCGCATCGAGGTCGGTCGACGAGATGATCGCCTCCTGCGCGCCGTGGGTGCGCAGATGGCGGACGAGCGCCCGCGTGTCGAGGCCCGAGATGCCGACGATGCCGTGGTGGCGCATATAGTCGCCGAGGCTCTGCTCGGCGCGCCAGCTGCTCGGCGGATCCCAATATTCCTTGACGATGAAGCCCTTCACGAACGGCGCGCGCGCCTCGACGTCCTCGCGGTTCACGCCGACGTTGCCGATCTCGGGATATGTCATCGCCACCAGTTGCTCGTGGTACGACGGGTCGGTCAGGATCTCCTGGTAGCCGGTCATGGCGGTGTTGAAGACGACCTCGCCGCCGACCTCGCCTTCGGACCCGAAGGCCTGACCGCGAAACACCGTCCCATCGGCCAGGGCAAGGAGCGCCGTCCGTCCGGCGGGTGCTGCTGTGCTCATCGTGTGAACCTCCCCTCGAGATCGCCGTCGACGACGCGGCCGCCCAGGCACACCGCGACCGCTTTGCCGCGCATCGCCATGCCGATGAACGGCGTGTTCCGGCTGCGCGAGCGGAAGCTCGCGGGATCGACCGTCCAACACTTGTCGGGATCGATCAGCGTGACGTCGGCGACGCTGCCTGCGCTGAGGCGCCCCGCGGCGATGCCGAGCGCCGTCGCGGGCCCGATCGTGAGCGCGCGAATCGCCGCCGAGACCGAGAGCACGTGCGCGTCGACGAGCGCCATGACGAGCGCCAAGGTGGTCTCGAGCCCGACGATGCCGAACGGCGCGTCCGCCATGCCCCGCGCCTTCTCGTCGGCATGGTGCGGGGCGTGATCCGACGCGATCGCGGCGAGCGTGCCGTCAGCGAGGCCGGCGCGCACGGCGGCGACGTCGGCGTCGGTGCGGAGCGGCGGATTCATCTTCGCGAGCGTCCCATAGTGCGCGACCGCCTCGGCGTCGAGGGTGAAGTGGTGCGGAGTCGCTTCGGCGGTGACCTTGGTTCCGGCCGCTTGGGCTTCGCGCACGGCCGCGACCGCGGTCGCGGTGCTGATGTGCGCGACGTGCACGTGCGCGCCAGTCTCAGCCGCGAGCGCACAATCGCGCGTGACCATCGCGGTTTCCGCGCTGCCAGGCATGCCGCGCAGGCCTAGACGATCGGCGACGGCGCCCGCGTGCATCACCCCGCCGCACGCGAGCGTACGATCCTCGGCGTGCGTGATGACGGCGGCGTTCAGGCGCCGCCCTTCGACGAGCGCGCGCCGCATGATGTCCGGGTCCATGATCGGCATGCCATCGTCCGAGAACGCGACGGCACCGGCCGCGCGGAGGGCCGCGAAGTCGGTGAGCGTCTCGCCCCCGAGCCCCTTCGTGACGGCCGCGATGGGCAGGACACGCGCAAGGCCCGCCGCTTCGGCGCGTCCGATCATCCACCGCGTGATCTCGGGATCGTCGTTCACGGGGCTCGTGTTGGCCATGGCCGCGACGGTCGTGAAGCCGCCGGCGACGGCCGCGGCGGTGCCGGTGGCGATCGTCTCTTTGTGCTCGCCGCCGGGCTCGCGCAGGTGCACGTGCATGTCGATGAGCCCGGGCGTCACCCAGAGACCCGCGGCGTCGATGCGCGCACGCGCGCTCGGCAGGTCGGCACCGTCGGCTTGCACGTCGACGACGCGACCGCCGTCGATCAGCACGTGCGCGACGCGATCCAGGTCGCGTGCCGGATCGAGCACGCGACCGCCGCTGATCACCAGATCGATCACGCCGCCGCCTTCGGATCGATGTAGGAGTAGATGACGACGCGGTCCCGGTGCTCGCGATCGAGCTCGCGGAGCCGCACGCGCACGCGCTCGTGCGGGGCGGTGGGCAGATGCTTGCCGACGTACGTGGGCTTCAGCGGCAACTGACGATGGCCGCGATCGATCAGCACGGCGAGGCGGGCCGAAAGCGGACGCCCGGCGCGCCACACGGCGGCGAGCGCGTCTTTCACGGTCCAGCCCGTATTGATCACGTCGTCGACGATCACGACGTGGCGGTCCGCGATCGGCACCGACGATTCCTCGGTGCCCGGCGTCGCCGGCCAGCGCGGAATCGTGTCGCCGCCGCCCTGGACGTCGAGCACGCCGAGCTCCACCGCGGCCCCGCGCATGACGCGAATACGCTCCGCGATGCGATGGGCGAGGAACGCGCCCGCCATGCGGATGCCGACGATCACCAGGTCGTTCAACTCCGCGGTGTCGCGCAAGATCGCCTCGGTGAGCTCGGCGATCGCGTGCTCGACCTCTTCGGCGCTCATGATCGATTTTTGCGGACCCAGTTTGTACGACTTGTACGCCGCCTCTTCCGCTTGCTTCACGGAGTCGAAGATCACGAGCGCATCGTCGCGCAGCCATGCGTCGAGATAGCCGTACATGGGCTCTTCGTAGACGTGGAAGTGCTTGGACCGGCGATTGCCGATCACTTGAATCCGCGTCTCGTGATCGCAGTAGAGGCAGACGAGATGGGCGCGACCGCCGGCTTCGCGATGGAACCGGAAGCGCCGCTCGGACTGCACCTCTTCGCGGCGCGTGATGCAGTTCGGGTTGGTGCAACGCGGTCCGATCCGCATCGCGCCACGTTCCGGCCGGGCCGGCGTCGCAGCAACGCCGCGCGCGGCGCGTTCCGACAAGACCAGCTCGATCAGCGCCATGCGCACCGGCACGCCCGACGCCGCCTGGCGGAAGTAGAGCGAACGCGGATCGCGATCGAGCGCCGACGAGATCTCCCCCGTGCGCGGCAGCGGGTGCATGAGCACGGTGTGGCGCATCGCCGGATCTTGAAACGTCGCCGCGTCGACGCGCAGATACTCCACGCCGTCGTCGGTGGAATCGCTCTGCCGCTCGCGTTGCGGACGCGTCATGTAGAGCGCATCGAGCGTAATGGGCTCGGCTTCGGCGAGGCGTTCCTTCAAGTCGAACTCGGTATCGGTGAACAAGGTCAGTTGGTGCGGACGCGCCGGAGCCAGATACAGCGCATTGACGTCGCGCGCGAGCGTCTTCAGGTCGCTCGGGCGGGCGATCGTCGGCCGGTAGCCGTATTCCTCGGCCACCTTTTGCAGCAACCAGTCCGGAAACTCCATCCCGCGCGCGGGGATGATCACGATGTTGGCCTTGAAGCGCGCGAGCGCGCGCACCAGCGAATGCGCCGTGCGGCCGCGCTTCAGATCGCCGCCGATCGCGACCGTGATGCCGCGGAGCGTGCCCTTGGCGCGCTTCAACGTGTAGAGATCGCAGAGCGTTTGGGTCGGGTGCTCGTGGCTGCCGTCGCCGGCGTTGATGAGCGGCACGTCGGCGTGCTCGGCCGCGACGCGCGCCGCCCCGTCCCAGAAATGCCGGACGACGAGGAGATCGGCATAGCTGGAGACGACCTTCGCGGTGTCGGCGAGCGTCTCCCCCTTGGCCGCCGACGAGCTCTTCATGTCGGAGGCGCTGATGACGGCGCCGCCGAGGCGCCACATCGCCGCCTCGAACGAGAGTCGCGTCCGCGTGCTCGGCTCGTAGAAGAGGGTCGCCATGATGGCACCGGCGGCGCTCCGCGGCGGGCCGGCCAAGGGGGCGCCGGCCGGCGACAGCGCGGGCGCCAGGAGCGCGGCTTCGATCTCCTCGGCGCGCTTCAGAATGCCTTCGACCTCCTCGTCGGAGAGATCGGCGAGCGCGAGCACGTGCCGGCTCATCGCAGCGCGACCTCGTCGACACCGTCGAGCTCACGGACCCGCACATGGACGCGCCGGGGCTCGTCCCCGGCGACGTTCTGGCCGACGAAATCGGCCCGAATCGGCACCTCGCGATTGCCGCGGTCGATCAGCACGGCGACCTGGATCGCGCGTGGCCGGCCGAGACCACCCAGAATGTCGAGCGCGACCCGCACCGTCCGTCCCGTCGACAGCACGTCGTCGACCAACACGACGACGGCGTCGTCGATCGAGAAGGCGACGTCGGTTTCCGGTCCCTCGATCCGTTCCCGCGGCTCTTCGACGTCGTCGCGGTAGGGCGTGATGTCGATCGCGCCGACGGGGACGATGCGCCCGCCGAGCTCTTCGATCTTGTGGGCGATGCGATGCGCCAGCTGGACGCCGCGGGAGCGGACGCCCACGAGCACGAGATGCTCGACGGCGCGATCACGCTCGAGAATCTGGTGCGCGAGGCGCGCGACGGAGCGCCCGATGGCCCCGCCATCGAGCAAAATCGACGTCGAGTCCGTCACTATCGGTGCACGAAAAAGCGATGCACGAAAAAGCCCCCCCGACCGGAGCCGGGAGGGCTTTCGAACGAGTAAAAACGGAACGTGGAGAGGGTCACCGGACCGACCTTTCCTGACCTCAGGGGGCCAGATTAAAAGGTACGTGAAACGACTACGCCCGACCGTGGAGCATGTCAAGCTGCGGGTCCGCGCGACAGGACAACGCGGTGTCGGCATGTCATGACACCTGACGGCATGACTCGCAAGGACCCGGAAGACCTCGTGGAGATGCGGCTCGATCGCTGGTTGTGGGCGGCGCGCTTCTTCAAAACTCGCGGCCTCGCGGCCGACGGCGTGGCCGGCGGCTTGGTCCACCTGAACGATGCGCGCACCAAACCGGCGAAGCCGGTGCGGATCGGCGACACGGTGAGCATCCAGCGCGGCGAACTCGAGACGGTCGTCGTCGTGCGGGACCTCGCCGAGCAGCGTCGCCCCGCACCCCAGGCGGTGCTGCTCTACGCGGAAACGGAGGAAAGCCAGCTGGCGCGGACGGTCTGGGTCACGCGGCGACGCGAAGAAGCCGCCGGTCGGATCGAGTCGATCGGGCGACCGACCAAACACGCGCGGCGCGAGAGCATCCGCCTCCGGCGCGGCAGTTGACGCCGGCTCTCAGCCCCCGAACCAGGCTGGGTGGAAGTAGCGGAGCAGCGCCGTCACGGCGACGCCACCACCGATAACTCCCGCACCGAGCTCACGGATTCCGAGCCACGACTCGGACCCGGTGAAGGGCAGAAAAGGCGTCGCGTGCTGGAAGCGTTGCAACTCCGCCGAGCCCGCTGAAAGCTTCCGGCGATCCTGGTGCCAGCACCCGACCACGGCAAACACCGGGAAGCCGCCGAAAAACGCAACATCGGCCGTGTTGCCGTTGGGGATCAGGTGCAGAAGACCGAAAAGACCGAGCCCCATGAAGAGGGGATGCCGAGTGAGCCGGAGGGCGCCACGCGGCGTCGGGTCGCCTGGGACGATGTTGGCCGGGCTCGGACGCACGAAACCGGAGACCATCAAGACGAACCCCACGGCCATGGCGAGATAGATCGCCCAGCGGAGCGGCGTCCCGACCGGAATCGACCACAGCAGCGGACCAGCATGCTTGTGCGCGAAATACGTCCGCACCAGCGGGACGAAGAATCCGATCGAGACGAGGGAATAGAAACCGAGAAACATCCCCTCCCCCAGCGCAGCCACCAGGCGCGAGCGGAGGCGCGCACTCGACAGCACCATGTGACTCCCGCCGAACCCCAGCCAGAGCGCGAGGATCATCCCAGTCGGGGACATGAAACTGCGCTACCGTCGCCGCCGAGGCGGCGCAACCCGCGCGGCTATGAAACCCCGAGGAGGCTGATCACCGCCGACGCGCTGTTGGCAACGCGGCGCGCGGCCCGGCTTTGCGTCTTCTCGACGGCCGACCGCGCCGCCGCCGTCACCGTGTAGAGATCGAGGGCGTTCAGCTCGGCGGTGCCGAGCGTCTCAGTCGCCACGTCGCGGGCCACGGCGTCCCCCGCGGGACGGAGCGCACGCCGGCGCGCGCCTTCGTACGTCAGGTACATGCGGAGAATCTGCCAGTGCTTGCGCACGATCTGCGCGGCGTAGCGACCATAGAATACCGGCATCGATTCTCGGCGAAGACCCGGTCGGCGCTCACGGCGATACTTGCGCCGGAAAATACCGCTGTCGAGCGGATGGACGCCCTCGATCGTGGCGGCAGCGTGGAACGACAGCATCATCCACTTCATCTTGTTGGGGTTGAACCCCCAGTCCGCGGCGCGGCGGATCACCGTCTCGACGTGCGCGGGCGTGTAGTACGCGTCCCAGGCCTGGTCGTAGACGGATTTCCATTCCTCTTTCGACATGCGCGCGTGCGGGGCCGTCACGTGCACCGAGTCGTACAAGTTCATGTCGGGCTCGAGCGGCACCGCGCGCTCGACCATCTCCTTGTGATCCTGCGAGCCCGGCAGCGGCGTCAGGATGAAGAACTCGAGCAGATCGACGGGGAGCTCACGCTGGATGATGCGGATGTCGCGCAGGATGGTGTCGACGGTGTCGGTCGGGAACCCCAGGATGTAGCCCGCGAACGTGAGCGCGCCCACGTCGTGCCACGCCTGCAACATCGTCCGGTACTCGGTGATGTTGTTCTGGCGCTTCCGCGCGCCTTCGAGCGCTTCGGGATTGATGTTCTCGAGACCGATGAACACGCGATCGACGCCCGCCTGGCCGGCCTTCTCGATGAAGCGCGGGATCTTGTGGCAGAGGGTGTCGACCTGAATCGTCATCGAGAACGCGAGGCCCTCCGCCCGGAGCTCGATCATGCGGTCGAGCAGCGACTCCCACGCGCGGTTCCGGCCGAAGTTGTCGTCGGTGACGAAAAACTTGGTCACACCCTGCGCGAGGTTGGCGCGGATGATGCGCTCGACGTCGTCGGCGTTCCGATGGCGCGACTTCCGACCCTGCACGTTGATGATCGTGCAGAAGCTGCAGAGGAAGGGACAGCCGCGTCCGGCGTCGAAGCTCGTGCGCGCGCCGGACATGCGACGGATCTGCTCGACGGGCAGGTACGGAACGGGCTGCTCTTCGAGCGCCGGCAGGTCCTTCATGAAGTCGTAGAGCATGAGCAGCGAGCCGCCGTCCGCGTCGCGCAGCAACGCATCCAAACGCCCCTCGAGCTCGCCGGCGTAGAGCGAGATGCCGCGCGCCATCGCGTCGGTCAGATCCGTGGGCAGCGTCGGCAGCATCGCGACGCATCCGCTCGTGTGAAAGCCGCCGATCACGACGGGAAAGCCGCGCGCGCGAAAACGTTCGGCGAGATCGACGGCGCGGGGAAACTGATTGCTCTGCACGCCGACCAACAGCGCGACGCCGCGCTCACCGGCACTCATGATCGACTCGACGATCTGCTCGGGTGCGATGCGCGTGTTCGTCTCGTCGTAGGCGTCGATCGCGATCGTGACGTCGTCACCGAGGACGTGGCGCTCGGCGCAGTCCACCGCCAAGCCGTAGACCGCCGCCATCGTGTTGGAGGGGACGCTCGAACGCGCCCACTGAATCACGTAGCCGTCGTCGTCGTAGTGGGACGGTTTGATGAGGACGACTCGAAACGTCCTCGCGCCTGCACGACCCATCACACACCTCCGGCCCGCAGATCTGCCTGAAAGAGTCGCAGCCCGGGCGGTTCCGGACGACGGAGTAGGCGTTCCATGTACCAGCCAGGGCGTTTCAGGGGAAATACCTAGGCTTGTTCGAGCCCGGTCGCCGCACCTGCTATGAGGCCCCGATGCTCGCGTATCGCCCCAGGTGCCATCGCTGTCTCCGGCCGACGTCACATTGTTATTGCGAGCACTTGACGCCGATCGCGAGCCGCACGCGCGTCGTCTTCCTGCAGCACCCGCGCGAGTACCGGATGCCGATCGGCACCGCGCGCATGACGAACCTCGGCCTCGCCAACTCCGAGCTGCACGTCGGCGCCGATCCCGATCTGCACCCCCGGGTGCAGGCGCTCACCGAGAATCCTTCCGGCACCGCCCTGCTCTTTCCCGGCGACGACGCGATCGAGCCCTGGAACCTCCCCGGCGGTCCGCCGACGACGCTCGTCGTGATCGACGGCACGTGGATCCAGGCCAAGAAGATGCTCGAACGAAGCGAGCGGTTGCAGCGCTTGCCGCGCGTCGCGTTCACGCCGAGCCAACCGGGCGCGTACCGCATCCGCCGCGAGCCCGCCGCGCATTGCCTCGCGACGGTCGAGGCGGTCGTGCAGGTGCTCGGCCGGCTGGAGAATGATCCCGAGCGCTTCACGCCGCTCCTCCGCGCGTTCGAGCAGATGGTCGAGCAGCAGCTGCACTTCAAGACCGTGCGTCCGAATCCGTACTTCCATGCGCCGCGCGTCGGGCTGACCGAGCGACAGCGCTTGCAGGGCGTGCTGGCCAAGCTCCGCGAGCAGCTCGTCGTCGTGCATGCCGAGTCCAACGCACAGACCTACGACGCGGAGGTGCCGAGCGCGCCCGAGCTTCTGCAGCTCGTTGCCGAGCGCCTCGCGACCGGCGAACGCTTCGAGGCGCTGCTTGCCGCGCGCCAACCGATCGCCGCGTCGGTACCGATACACCTCGAGCTGCCAGCGGATCACTTCGCGAACGGCGAGCCCGTGGCCAGCGCGCTCGCGCGCTTCGCGGCCTTCCTCCGCGCGGACGACCGTCTCTGCACGTGGGGGCGCTATCCGCTCGATCTGCTCACCGCGGAAGGATTCCCTGCCCCGCAGACGCTGAACGTGCGGGAGCTCGCGGCGCGCGCCCTCGAAGGAAGCCCAGGTGGCCCGGAGCAAGCGGCGGACACGCTCGCCGCCGGCGGCGCGCTCCGTTCACCGTGGAGCGAGGGCCGTGCCGGGCGACGGATCGCCGCGCTCGGCACGGTGCTGGATCATCTGCTCACGACGCCAACGGGCGCGTGAGCACGCGGTTCACTGCAGCTCGAAGCGCTCGCGCAACAGCTTCAGCAACGCCACGTTGTCGCTGTGGCCCGTCATGCGCGCCGTCACGAAACCCCGGAGCGGACGTCCGAGCAGATAGAAGTCGCCGAAGATGTCGAGGATCTTGTGGCGTGCGAACTCGTCGGGAAAGCGGAGCGGCGTGTTCACGACACCGTTCTCGCCGATCAGGATGCAGTTGTTGAGGCGTCCCCCGCTCGCGAGACCCATCTTCTCGAGCGTCTCGATCTCGCGCAGGAACCCGAACGTACGCGCCGGCGCGATCTCGTTTTTGAAGGCCTCCGTGTCGGTGAACTGGAACACGTGCTCCTGACGGCCGACCGGGGCCGGGTAGTCGAGGATGTAGTGGACGCCGAAGACGTCGGCCGGCTCGATGCAGAGATATTCGCCGCCGCCGTCGCGATCGCCGATCTCGTAGCGCCGGTCGATGATGATCTCGTCGACGTGGCCGCCCTGATCCTCGAGACCCGCGCTCTCGATCAGCGAGCAGAACTCCGACGCCGAGCCGTCGAGAATCGGAATCTCGGCCTGCATCTTCACGAGCAGATTGGTGACGCGGTACCCGTGCAGCGCGGCCAGGAGATGCTCGACGGTCTTGGCGACGATGCCGTTATGGTAGAGCGTCGTCGCGTAGCCGGTCGAGTCGACGTACTCGATGCGCGCCGGGATGGTCGTCGCGGTGGAGATGTTGCCGAAGACGATGCCGCTGCCGGGCGGGAGCGGCTGGAGGATCAGGCCGGTACGCACGCCCGAGTGCAGACCTTGGCCGTTCACGACCACGCTGCGTTGAATGGTGCGCTGCACCCACGGCCAGGGGCGGGCGAGCAAGCGGCGCTCGATCGCCGCCGCGCCAGCCTCGTCGGCGGCGACGGCATCCGCATCGATGCCGCCGGCGATCGGCCGCGCCTCGAGGGCGCGATCGACGACGTGCAGCAGGCCGTCGAGCGAGAACGGCTTCTCGATGAAGTCGAACGCCCCGAGCTTGGTCGCGGTCACGGCAGTCTCGATGTTGCCGTGGCCGGAGATGACGATGACCGGTGTACCCGGATGGGAGTCGCGGATGTGGCGGAGGAGCTCGATGCCGTCCATGCCCGGCATCCAGATGTCGAGGATGACGAGCTTCGGCCGCTCGCTCGCAATCAGCTGCAGGGCATCGCGCCCGTCCTCGGCCTCGAGCACCCGGTAGCCCTCGTCGGCGAGCACGCCGCGCACGCTGCTCCGGATGCCGGCCTCGTCATCCACGATGAGAATGGTCTTTTCCATGGTGATGCCTCCTCCCGTCCGCCTAGACTGCCAATGCTGGACGATTGTGCTCGAGCGGCCCTTTCACCGGCAACTCGATGACGAAACGGCTTCCGTGCGGCTCGTTGTCTTTGACCCGCACGAAACCCTGATGATCCGCGATGATGGTCGACACGATGGCGAGGCCGAGCCCGGTCCCGCCTTGTTTGGTCGAGTAGTACGGCTCGAAGAGCCGGCTCCGATCCTCGGGCTTGATGCCGATGCCGGTGTCCGCGACCTCGAGCGCCACGATCCCGTGGGCGCGGTGGTATCGCGTGCGAACGTCGATGCGGAGCGACCTGCCGTGGACGCCGTTCGCGCCTCGGGCGTGCACCGCCGCGCCGTTGGCAGCGGGGCCGCTGCGCGTCGCATCACAAGCCGCCACTGCGTTGTCGAGCATGTTGATCACGGCGCGCTTGATGCCTTCGCGATCGAGGTGCAGCCGCGGCAAATCCGAATCGGGGTCGAAGCTGAAATCGATCTGGCGGTGCCCTTCGCGGAACAACACCATCGCTTCCCCCACCAGCGCATTCAGGTCTTCGGGCGTGTGCTCGCCCGAGGGGAGCCGCGCAAACGTCGCGAACTCGTTCACGAGCGTCTTCAGCTCTTCGACCTGCTGCACGATCGTGCGCGTGCACTCCTCGAAGAGCGTGCCGTCCTCTTTCAACTGCGCCGCGTAGCGCTTGTGCAGGCGCTGCGCCGACAACTGGATCGGCGTCAGCGGATTCTTGATCTCGTGCGCGATCCGGCGCGCGACCTCGCGCCAGGCCTCCATGCGCTGCACCTTCACGATCTCGGTCACGTCCTCGCAGAAGAGCAGCGCGCCGAGCGCGGCACCGGCGTCGTCGCGCAGCATCGTCGCCGTCAGGACGAGCGTCACCATGCGCCCGCCGGCGAGGAGCTTCATCTGACGCTCCACGCGCCCGCTGGCGGCAGCGAGCGAAACGCCGGCGCGGAGCTCCGCGATCATCTCGCGGGCGGGCGCGAGATCCGTCCGCGCAAAGACGGCCATGTAGTCGCGGCCGACGACGGACGTGCGGTCGATCACCAGCAGCCGCTCCGCGGCTTGATTGACGGTGCTGACGCGCCCGTCCGGCCCGACGGCCACCACCCCGGCCGTCAGCTCGGCGAGGATCGTCTCCATCGTGCGGCGACGCTTCTCGAGCTCGAGGTTGCTCGTCTCGAGATCGGCCGTCATTTGGTTGAACGAAGCGACCAGGGTGCCGAACTCGTCGTCGGGCGCGACCTGCGTCGCGTCACCGAGGCCGATGCGGTACTGCCAGTTGCCCTGCGCGACCTCGCGCGTGCCTTCCGCCAGCTTCTGGATCGGCACCGTGATGCCTTTGGCGAGATAGAAGCCCATCCAGGTGGCGCAGAAGATCACCAG
>JBDSJB010000286.1:0-3635 GCA_039917665.1 Binatia bacterium | reverse complement strand
CCTGCAGGCTGTGATCAAAAATTTCGGAACCCGCAAGCCGCGCGCGCAAGACGCTCAAGACGCGTAGAGACTCTATCCCCGAACGCCCGCGTCCGTCGCAGTGCTCGTCAGATTGATGAACGATCCTCAGCTGACGCAGACATCCCCTCTTCACAAGGGTCCAAGATCCGGCGCCAGTAGATCAGGCCGTCTTCGACAGGGTCGTGGTAGTAGTCGACTCGGATCGTGATGGGCACGAATCCGAGGCGTTCGTAGAGCCGCCGTCCGGCTGCGTTGGAGACGCGGACGTGCAAGCTCGCGTCCGAGATGCTCAGCGCCGCGCCAGCAGACAGCGCGGTCTTGACCAGCCGCGTGCCCAAGCCGGTACGTCGGAGATCGTGACGCACCGCCAGTGTGGCGATTTCCAGGACCTTCGAAACGTGATAGCAGATGAAACCGGCAATCTGCGAGTCGCCCGCCGCGCGCAGCACCAGCAGGTGGACGTTCGGCGACCGGACTGCGTGCGCAAACATCTCGGGCCCCCAAGGCATGGTGAACGCCGTGCGGTCGAGGGCGATGACCGAATGCAGCGTCGCGGTGTCGCGCACGGGTTCGAGTGCCCACCCCGATGTCAGGCTGTCAAAGCCTGAATTCTGGTACCGCTGGTCCCGCTGATCGCTGAAGGTGACAGGGCCGGCCGGGTTAACCCGCGGTTCCAGCAGAGAATCGAGACAGACGCGCAAGGCGTCGAGGCTGACATCGAAGGGAAGGCCGCGACGGTCGGACGCCCGCGAATCCAGCGGCGAAGGCCAGTGGATAAAGCCGCAGGCAATCGGCAGTCCCTCCTGCTTGATGTGATGCGACGCCTTGTAGAACACGTGATTGCAGACAAAGCCTCCAGCATCGTCCGAATAGCGGTAGGGAATTCCCCGCAACGACAGTTCGCTGCCAAGGCTCGCGTAAGGGAGCGTCGCGTTGTACTCCGGTGGACCGTCGGCGACGATCGTCGATCCAGTCCGGCACACCGCTGCATTGTCCGCTGCCTCGCACGCGTCGAGGTTCCTCGCCAAGAGCTCGAATCGGATACACGGTTCATCGCCGGCAAGGCCGCAACTGACTACCATCTGTGGGCGGTGTCTAGCGATGAGTTCGACGATGAGCCGGCCGGCACGCTCGAACTCGGTGGGCAACACTTCCACGACGAGATTGACGTCCGGACGCCGCCACGAGGCTTGTGTGGCATAGACCAGTTCTTCGGAGATATTGCGGCTGCCTCCACCAAACGGATTGAATCCGGTCAAAAGGATCGTCACGAATCTCCTCGGAGGAACCGCTCGAATCGCTTCCTCGTTGCTGAGAACCAGCCAGTTCCGGTCCCAGCGGCCTCTTCAGCGTCCGCGGCTTCGGTCGAGGCCGACGCCTTCGACTCCACCGGACCGCTGCCCGCCTCTGCGCTCTGGCCCGAATTCAGAAGCTTGACGAAAGTGATATGGTAAAGTGCTCGCTCGTGCTCTCCAGCTGCATGATATTCCGTGGCGAGCTCGAGGTGACGCTCGGCAGTTGGTTCGAGCGCTAACAGCGCCGCCCTCGCTACCACTGACAGGTTCGGATGCCCTCGCTCCGACGCCATCGTCGCAGTCTCAAGCAGTCCCTCCCTGTCGCGGAAAAGCAGAACGCCGAGATCTTGCGTCGAGAATTCCAGTTTTGCCAGCGACCGTATGGCCTCCAGTGCCGCATAGAGCTTCGACAGATTGAGCGACGGTTCGCGTCTGGCGACCGCCGCCGCGTACCATTCGACGACCTCCGCGTCGGATGCGCCGCGCGACTGATGGTATTGCGCCAGACTGTAATCGAGCCATGCATTCTGTGGGCTGCCCAGGCGCGACGCGGCGAAATCTGCGTCCGCCTCCGCGTACCGCTTCAGCGCGCCGTAGGCCACGGCACGGGCACGCCTGGGGAACGCAGACAGTCCGAGGTCGCCTTTCACGGCGTCGATCGCCGCATCCAGATCGGGCAGCGCGTCCTCGTAGCGCTCGAGCTCCACCAGAATCTGTCCACGGCTGGCCAGGAGCGGCCAGTCGGCTTGTCGGCCGCGCGCCGCGATCACCTTGTCTAGATCTTCCACGGCCTCGCTATACCGGTGCGCGTACCAGTAGGCGGCGGCGCGGCGTTTCAGCACTTGCAGATCGCCGACGATCGCCAACGATTTCGTGCACTCTTCGATCGCCTCTTCGTAGCGATCGGCGCCGAACAACAGGCCGGCCCGATCGGCGTGTAGCCGCGCTTCGATACGCTCGGGCGAGCTCAGACTGGCCGGATAGTAGCCAGTCACCAATGCCTCAAGCCAGCGAATCTGTTCGTCGCTGAACGAATTGATGTCATGGGTCTCGCAGTTGAGCACGCCGACCCGTCGCGGCTTGGACTGTAGCGGAATCGCGAGCTCCGATCGCGTCGTCGGATCAGCGGCGATGTAACCGGAGTCCTGCCGTACGTCCGGTACCCACTGCGTCATTCGCAAGGAGGCCGCCCGGCCGATGACGCTACTCATAGCCACGTTGCGCGACGGCTCGCGTCCCTCCGAAATGATGCCCACCTGCAGCTCCATCGAGTCGTCATCGGTCTGTTCGTACAACAGCACCGACGTGCTGTTCGTGATCGCCGACACTAGGTGCACGACGACCCGATCGAGATCTTCAAGCGATTCCTGCTCCATCGTCGCTCGGACGATTGCGGCGGCTGGCTGCTGCAGAAGCTGCTCGGCCGTCGCGTGCGGCACGCCAGCCATGACTAGACGAGCGATGACACGCGACGCGAACTGCTCCGCATGCGATGCCGCCGCGGTTTCGGCGATCGTCTCGATCAGGCGGCCACGCCTCGTGAGCCGTGCCCGCATATGTTCAAGTAACGGCTGAGACGTGGAACCTTCGCTGGCATCCGATGCCGAGTACACAACGACGGGGACGTCGCCGCCGGGAGGTTGTAGCAGGTCGCTCCACCCGGGCGGGTGCGGACCTATCGCGAGCTCGAGCGGTGCTACTACGATGTCCGGATGAGTGCCGGCAGCCGCCTTCACGGCTTCTGCGAATGTAGCGGCGGTCGAGACCCTCGCGCCGTACGTCCGCAGCATCGACTGCTCGCCAGCGGTCGATGCGACATCAGTTTCACACCACAGGATACCGAGTCCGCGCAACGTACGTTCGGGCCGCGCCACCGGGGCAAATGTGGCGAGCAGGCTCCCCGGCGGCGGACCTGTCATCTCTGGTTCAGGAGCTGGCTGCGGCAGCGTGCTCACATTAAGACGGCCGAGGAAGGTCTTGTAGAGGGTGACCAGCGGTTGGGCGGTGGCCGGCACGATTAGCGCCGTGCCTTCGACATCGCCAAGCCACACGCTGGTGTCAGTGGTGCGTCCGAATTCCGTGTAGATATACTGCCGCAGCAGATCCGCGGTGGCACGCGCATCGTCATCGCCGAGGAACTGTACGAGGGCATCGCCGGCATCACGATGGAAGCGGAACTGCACCTGTTCGCCCGAGACGCGGACCCCCATCGGCGTCAAGCGTTGCACGAGTCCACTGAGGAGGATTTCAGCCAGCTGTTCGTGACGCGCGGCCTGCTTGAGCACCGCCGCCTGCAGCACCTGCATCCAGCGGAGCGTG
>JBDSJB010000285.1:0-2989 GCA_039917665.1 Binatia bacterium | reverse complement strand
GGCAGTTGCCGACGAAGCCGATCGCGGCCGGCGTCAGGTCGCCATTGCCGTTGCAGGTTTCGTCGTTACCCCCGCAGGCGTGACAGATATTGGCTTGCTTGCGCGCTTCGGCGCGGGCGATCGCCGTGGCCGCCTTGCCGTCGCCGGGTATCGGGCATGGGTCGCTTGCGCGTCCGAGATTGACGCTCGTCCAGCACTTCGCGAGCGCATTCGATTTGCTCTTGAGAAACGCCGTCGTGCTGCGGCCGATCTCGCGTTGGCAACGGTTGAGCTCGCTATTGGCCGCCGACGGCGTGAACGCGTCGTAGTAGAGCGAGATCGCCTGGTCGACGGCCGCTTCGCCGATGCACTGCAAGCAGTCGGCGATGTCGTTGCAGGTGTTGATCGCGTTGGTGCAGCTGCCGTTCTCGAAGTTCGGACAGACGCCGCCCCATCCGATCGTCGCGGGGGCGTCGTCGCCGTCCGCGGTTCCGCAGACTTTGTCGGCGCCGCCGCAGGAGGCGCCGATCTTCGCACGCAGATTCGCCTCGGCCTTCGCGATCGCCGCCGCCGCTTTCGGCTCGGAGTGACAGTCGGTCGCCGGCGGCAACTTCCCGACGACGACGTTGCGCTCGCACCTGGCGAGCGCGTTGGCCTTGCTCTGCACGAACTTGCTCGCGTTCCGGACGATGGCCGCGCGGCAGCGGGTCGGCTCCGCGTGCACCAGGGGCACGGCGACCGCGAAAATCATTCCCACGACACCGGCTCCGACGAGCGCACGACGAGATCGCATCACTGCCTCCTGCGGGGTGAAGGTGGGACCCCCGAACACTGCAACCTGAGCGGCTGCGGCGAAAGTAGTCAATCCCTTCCGATGGGCAGGCACCTCCCCTGAAGACGGGAGAAAACTCTCAGCGGTACAATTCGCCTCGACCTGGCCGGCATTTCGGCGGAGCGGTCGGCATCACGCACCGCGAGTGTCATCAACGCAACGAAAGGAGACGCCCTGAGGTCGTCTCGATCGCGATCAAGGATCCGAACGGCAACGTGTTCGCCGTCCCGGGCGTGAAGTTTCAGTGATCTGCCGGCGCGCGCTCGTCACATGTGCTTCTTGAGCTCGAGCTTGGCGATTTGGTTCTTGTGCACTTCGTCCGGACCGTCCGCGAAGCGGAGGGTCCGGATGCCCGCCCACATGCCGGCGAGCGGCGTGGCCTGCGAGACGCCGCCGCCGCCGAAGGCCTGCATGGCATCGTCGATGATCTGGAGGGCCATGCGCGGCGCGGCCACCTTGATCATCGCGATCTCGGCGCGCGCCACCTTGTTGCCGACCGTGTCCATCATGTAGGCGGCCTTCAGGGTGAGGAGCCGGCACTGCTCGATGTTGATGCGGGCGTCGGCGATGCGCTGCTGCCAGACGTTGTGGCGCACGATCTCCTTGCCGAACGCGACGCGGGTCATGAGGCGCTTGCACATGAGCTCGAGCGCGCGCTCGGCGAGGCCGATGGTCCGCATGCAGTGATGGATGCGTCCCGGCCCGAGCCGGCCCTGCGCGATCTCGAAGCCACGACCTTCGCCGAGCAGCATGTTCGACGCCGGCACGCGCACGTTCACGAAGGACACCTCGGCGTGGCCGTGCGGCGCGTCGTCGTACCCGAAGACCGACAGCATGCGCTCGATCTTCACACCGGGCGTATCCATCGGGACGAGGATCATCGACTGCTGGCGATACCGGTCGGGATCGTTGGGCGCGGTCTTGCCCATGAAGATCATGATGCGGCAGCGCGGATCGCCGGCGCCCGACGTCCACCACTTGCGACCGTTGATCACGTAGTCGTCGCCGTCGCGGACGATGCTCGACTCGATGTTGGTGGCGTCCGATGACGCGACGGCCGGCTCGGTCATCGCGAAGGCGGAGCGGATCTTTCCTTCGAGCAGCGGCTCGAGCCACTGCTTCTTGTGCTCGGGGCTTCCGTAGCGCTCGAACACCTCCATGTTACCGGTGTCCGGCGCGGAGCAATTGAAGACCTCGGACGCGAAGTGCGCGCGCCCCATGATCTCGGCGAGCGGCGCATACTCCAAATTGTTGAGACCAGCGCCGCGCTCGCTCTCCGGCAAGAACAGGTTCCAGAGCCCCGCGGCCTTGGCCTTGTCCTTCAGCTCTTCGACGATGCGCGTCGGCTGCCAGCGATCCCCTTCATTGATCTGACGGACGAACGTCTCCTCGTTCGGGTAGATGTGCTCGTCCATGAAGTCGCTGACGCGCTTCTGGAGCGCTTTCACCTTGTCGCTGTAGTCGAAATGCATGATCGCCTCGTGGGGTTTTACGACGACGTGTCGCGGTCGGCGGCCTCGAAGGCCGCGCGGAGCTCGTCGTAGGTCTGCGTAACGGGGAAATGGGGGAAGTCGCGAATGACGTTCTCGGGCGGACGAAAAAGGATACCGCGATCGGCTTCGTCGAGCATCGTCGTGTCGTTGTAGGAGTCGCCGGCGGCCGCGACGCGGAAATTGAGGAGCTTCAAGGCCATGACGGCCTTCCGCTTCCCGTCCGCGATCCGGAGCTTGTAGTCGCGGATGCGGCCGGCGTCGTCGATGACCAGCGAATGGCAAAACAGCGTCGGGTACCCGAGCTGCGCCATGAGCGGCTGGGCGAACTGCATGAAGGTGTCGGAAAGAATGATCACCTGCGCGCGCGTCCGCAGCCAATCGAGAAACGCCGGGGCGCCGTCGAGCGGGCGCAGGCCCGAGATGACCTTCTGGATGTCGGCGATACCGAGCTTCTCGCGCTCGAGGATGGCGAGACGCCCGCGCATCAGCTTGTCGTAGTCCGGCTCGTCGCGAGTGGTTCGCCGCAGCTCGGCGATCCCGGTGGTTTCGGCGACACCGATCCAAATCTCGGGGACGAGGACTCCTTCGAGGTCCAAACAGGCGACGAGCGGCGCGGACATCGGTCGTGCGTACCAAGGGGCGGAAGGAGCTGCAACCAAGGGAACGGACGCTTGCACTGGTTGGA
>JBDSJB010000284.1:0-6984 GCA_039917665.1 Binatia bacterium | reverse complement strand
CACTTCAATCTCGGCAACGCCTACTTCAAGAACGGCGACGTCGGCCACGCGATCCTCGAATACGAGCGCGCCCGCCGCACCATTCCCCGCGACCCCGATCTGCACGCCAATCTCGGCTACGCCCGCGCCCAGAGCGGCGACGACGATGCGGCGCCGCTCTGGGCTCGGATAGTGTTCCCGTTCGCCTCACGCGCGAGCAGCGACGAGCTGCTGCTGGCGGCGAGCGCGTGCTTCACGGTGCTCATGGTGCTGCTGATCGCGACGCGCCTCGTGCCGAGTGCGGCGCGATCGTGTCGAGTCGCTGCCATCGTCGTGGCGGTCGGCCTCGCGCTCACCGGCAGCTCGGCGGCGTATCGGCTCGCGACCGTCGACCTACCGAGCTACGCGGTCGTCGTCGCGGGCACTGATACCGACGTGCGCTTCGAGCCGTCGGCGAGCGGCACCAGCCACTTCACCACCAAGCCGGGCACCGTGCTGCGCATCCTCGGCGAGCGCGAGGGTTGGGCACAGGTCGCACGGCCCGACGGAAAGCGCGGCTGGGTGGAGCGCGCGACGATCGCACCTCTGTAGACGATACCGATTCCATCTGGGCATCGGGCATGACGCGCTCGTCGACTAGGCGGGCTCCATTTCTCACGGGCTGCCAGCCCCGCGTCTGGCTCACCTCTACTCGATTCCGAACGCGGCCAAGCCGCGGAACCCGCCGCGTCACCGTGCCCCCTTGGAGGAAACGCGCAATGTACAACACCACCTTCGGACGTTCACGACCGCGGTCGCTACGTGGCCGTGCTCGAGAACAGTCGGGCCGTCCGCGACGGTGCTGCGCTCGGCCGGCGCGGTCGAGCCGGTGCGGCGGTACAGAGAAGGTAGGAGGGTCCCTCGTTGGGTGGCGCGGGAGTCGGTTTCCCTGTTGTAGAAGCTCATCGTGACCGAGAACAACTACGACATCATGATCGTGGGGAGCGGCCCAGCGGGTGTTTCCACTTGGCTTCATCTCGACGCGCTGGAGCCTGATCTCGCAGCACGCACGATCGTCATCGAACGCGCAGTCCATCCCCGCGCGAAGCCGTGCGGGGGCGGCCTGACGGCGCTCGGCGACCGTGTACTCGAAGGCATCGGTATCGACCTGGTCGCGTCGTCCATCGAGATCGAGGCCATCGAATTTCGCTTAGACGGACGGCGTCGCCGCTTGCACCAGGCCGGGCTGCTGCGGATCGTACACCGCCCCGCGTTCGATCAGGCGCTGACGGAGGCGGCCGTCGAGCGCGGTATGGGCCTGCGGCAGGACGAGGCGTTCGAAGGGTACGTACGGACGTCCGATGGTCTGCGTGTCACGACGAGTCGCGCGGAGTATCTCGTGAGGACGGTCGTCGGAGCGGACGGCGCGTATAGCGCCGTACGGCGCGCAATGACAAATGCAAGTCGGGGACATGTGGCGCGCCTGCTCGAAGTCGTGCAACCCGCGTCCCACGACGATCCAAGTGGTATCGCGGTCTTCGACTTCGACGTCCGCCACGACGGCATCGACGGCTATGCGTGGCGTTTTCCGTGTCCTGCTGGCGGCACACTGGCAATGAACTACGGAGTCTTCGATGCCGGTTGGCCCGACCGTGATTCCCGGCCATCGCTCCGAGAATCCCTCCGCCAGATGCTCGGTGTCGACCGCGGCGCACCCTTGGGACCGATCGATGGTCATCCAATCCGGCTGTTCGCGCCGGATGACGTCGTCGCGGAGGCGAACGTCCTGCTGGTCGGGGACGCCGCGGGAGTCGATCCTCTACTCGGTGAAGGCATCGCGCAAGCTCTCGACTATGGCGACCTTGGCGCACGAGTGATTATCGAGGCCTCCCAACGCGACGACTGGTCGTTCGCTCGCTACGCACAACAACGCCTCTCGCATCCGCTTGGCCAAGCGCTGGCGCTGCGCCGCCAACTCGCCGCCGGGCTGTATGCAGGTGCTGTCGACGTCACGACGCTCTGGCAGATGCTCGAAGGCTGGTTGCCGGGAACGTTGCTCGACGTCGACTGAACCAATCTCCTCACGGACACCCGCAGGCTGCGTCCCGGCAGATCCGGAGCTGATCGAGAATCTCGGTGGGAGCGGACTTCTCTGCGAATGAGAGATTGGCCACTTTCCATCCGCTCGGCATCATCCAGTCGATGGCATAGATGCCGTCGCTCGCGACCTGATCGGGCCCCGTTCCAGTGTCGAGAAGATCGGTGGCAATCGGTGACGGCGTCGGTGTCGGTCCGGGACAACCATTGCTCGCCGAAACCACTATCGCCCCTTTGGGATCGGCGCACGAGATGTTGAGGAACGAGAGCGGGATCGGCGCCGTCGCAGATCCGATGACGTATTGCTCAACTTTGTCCGCGCCCGGTTTCGATAGAGGCCGCAGCCGTCGCTGAACATACTGCTGTTGGCAACTGAGTGACCCTGCTCTCTTCATCTCCTGGGCGCCACATTGTTCGAAGGCCTTTGCATCGCCGTAGCTACACGGATCGAAGGCGCGAATACGGCGCCCACTGATCGTCATGCCTCGCAGATCCTCGGGTGCCAGCGTGCCTCCGGCGATGACCAGGTTTTTCAGCTGTGTCCAGTTGAGCTTCTGTCGTCCGATCCTATTCCTGTCGACGCCGCGTACGAGCGCGAGCAATCCGGACACGTGTGCGGCCGCGGGGGATGATCCGTCGATCCGGTCGACTCTGTCTCCCGGTGACAGGACGACTGTCCGGTCCCCCGGCGCACTCACGTGAACGGTCCTGGGCCCCCAGCCCGAGCCACTCGCCACTCGATCACCGCACGTGGTCGACGCCACCGACATCACGTTCGCCTCGTTCACGCAGGCCGGAAATTGCTGTTGGTCATCGTTGCTGAAGCTCTTGGTCGACCCGGATGCGGCCACGAAGATTACACCGAGCTGCCGTTGTGCAGTGATGGCCGCAGCCAGCACTGGATCCACCGTCTGACCTGATCCCGTGCTCATGGTGTACGAGTTGTTGGTTGCGATGAGGTCGATGTCGGCCGAACGATCGCGGACGAGTCCGTCGACCCAATCGAGACACCGAACAACGTTGCAGGTGGAGCATCTGTCCACCTTGTCGCAGGCTTTACAGGCGACGATCCGAGCATGAGGAGCGACGCCCTTCAAAAATTTTTGATTGCCATGCTCCGCGGCGATGATGCCGGCCATGTGGGTGCCGTGATTCGAAGTGTCCATCGGGTCTCCGGCACAGTACGGACCCTGAAGTCCTGCGGCAGTCACGGCGTTCAAACCGTAGTAGTCGTCGATGTATCCGTTGTTGTCGTTGTCTATCCCGTCAGGCGGGTCCTTCTCGTTGCGCCAAACTTGGTTCTTCAGATCCGTGTGCGTGTAGTCGACCCCGGTGTCGATGACCGCGACAGCAACGGGGGGCGTGACGTCACCACCGGCGACGTTCCAGGCTTCCGGCCCGTTGATGTCCGCGTCGGCGCTGCACGCATCACCGCCGATGCCTGTGCCGATATTGTGGAGTGGCCACTGATTCTTGAACTGGGTCTCCTCATCGTCTGAATCTTGCTGAACCAGATAGGATCGGCTCAACTCGATGGCGATGTGAACCCCCTTCAAACGCTCGCGCGCGTTCTCCAAGGTCTGATCCTTGCTCAACCGCACGAGGTAGATCGCAGAACCGCCGCCCTTGTTCATCGGATTGCAGCGATCCAGCGGGATGATCCCGAGCTTCTCCCTGACGGTTTCGATCAGTCTCACCGAGGCGTCCGATTGGTCTTGCTTCGATTCAGTTCCGTCCCAGAAAACCAGCGTGAGCTTTTCGTCCGCGAGCGGCAGCAGCGAGGATTCCTGCACCGGCGTGCACGGTGAGGGTGATGGCGATGGTGAGGGTTCCGCAGCGGCCATGGCAGCCCAGGAAACGGTTATCGCCGCCATCAGCATCCACCGTCGAGCGTCGAGCATCCACTCGTGTCGCCCGTTCGCTATCCTCATCGCAAGAGCAAAGTTTCCGCTTGCGCCGAAATGGATCACGAAACAGGCGCGACAATGTTGACCCTCGCCCTCGCGGCTTGTTAGCCCTTCTATCGACTGGCGCAGTATCGCGCCGCGGAGGGTTTGAAATGCCGACAAGACTGTATGACCTCATCGACCGCCTGATGGGAACATCGCTCGCTGCCCAACAGCTACGCAGGCAGTTCCATGACGATCCCGAAAGCTTGACGAAAGAGCTGTCGTCGGACTCGAGACTCTGGCTCTACAAAATGGACAAAGGAAAGATCAGTCAGCACGTCCAAAAAGAGTACCAAGAGGATCTCGTTCCGACCATGGTGGCAGACGAAGAGTACAAAAGCTGGGACGGTGTATTCAGCCTCTGGCCATTTCCGAAGAACGAATTTCCTATCAATGATTTGCCGGACGAATGCCTCAAGGCTGGTGTGCAGTATCCCAATCCGATCCCGAAGGTTCACGAAATCACGCCGTCGAATGCCGCCAAAGCTGGCGGACTCGTCCCCGTCGATGTGACCGGGCAAGGCTTCGTCATGGGACGAACGACATTGGAACTCTACCACCCCAGTGGCCCCATCAAGCTCCAAATCGACAAGGCCGTGAACGCCCCGCGATACTTCCGCGGTACCTTTCGGTGTGCGCACGTACACGCGATCGCGGATCTGTCGACTGCGACGGCCGGTACGACGTACGAGGTCAGAGTCACGATCGATTGCAAGGATGGTAAGACCGTCAGCGTCCCCTCGACCATCACGTTCGCCATAACCTGAGCCCCGCGCGACAAGACTGGCAGCCGCTGATCGCGCCGCGCGCTTTCGACATGGCGCGGGAGATCGCGGCTGCCATGCCGGATCTGGGCGACTCCTTCGGCTTCGAGTGTCGGCTCGATAGTCAGATCGACGTCGATTTCGGGATCGCCATCCGACGGGATGGCTATGGCGTCCAGCGATGCACGGCGAACCCGGCCAAGATCGAATCCCACGGACCCGTGTGGGAGCGCATCGTCCGTTTCATGCAAGGGTGGCAAGATCCCACCTCGTTGCTGCACCGGTGGATTCCACTTCTGTTTCTCGAGTTTGACGCGTGGGAGGCGGGCACTGAAGTCTCGCCACCGTCGGTATTCGTCAGCCTTGATTGGCCGGCCGACGAGGACGGGCACGCCGCACGGGCGCTTGAACGTCAGTGCTTGCGCGCAGCGTTGGGAATCCTCCTTCCGACTTTCGACGAAGAGTATGCCGACGCGCTCGAATCCGCGTGTGAGAGCCTTCCTCTTGCCGGGCGCTTCGTGCACGTCGGCGCGATGATCGGCCGCACCGACCCCGCGCTGCGATTGTCGGCGTCCCTACCCATCGAAGCGTTGGGTGCGTATCTGCGGTCCCAAGACGCGGATGATCGCCACGTCGCGATCGCGGCCGCGATCGAACGGTTCATGCCGGGGGCGACAGGCGTGCACCTCGAGCACGACGTGGGCAGGCTCGCCACTCACGGGCTCGGTCTCGTGCTGACACCAGCTGCCAACGACTGGTCCGCGTTGTTCGAGGCACTCGTGGTGGACGGGCTGGCCACCGAATCCAAGGTGCGAGCGTTGGCGACATGGTCGTCCCGCACTCCCTCAGACGGTCCGGATCAAGAGCTCCTGCGGTCGATCAGCCACATCAAGGTCGTCTCTCGAGCTGGCGAACCTTGGCGCGCCAAGGCTTACGTCCAAGCGATACCGCGCTACGAAGCGCGCTGAAGTCCTGGCGCCTGGACGGCCACCCATCGCGCCGGGTTCTCGATCGTCTGCGCACGTAACGCGACATCGATGGCAGCGAGTCGGCGCTCGGAATCGTCGTCCGCACCCTGCGCCAAGCACCATGCAGCACCGGCGGCGCTCAGCGTCAGCCCTTGGTCGCGATACGCATCGTGCGCGGCGTTGAGGAATGTCGACGGATCCTCCCGTCGACAGGAAACGATTCCGGCATTCAGCATCAGCGCATGCGCCCGGGTATCGGGGCGCCCAAAACCGCGGAGCTTTCGTGCATGTCGTGCGGCTACCCGCAGCAGCGCGCCATCGCGCTCTGCCTCAGCCGCGGCGAGCGCCACCCGACCGCGCAACAGATGCGCGTCGGCCGCGACCACGGGATGACGCAACAGACCGGAACCCCGTACAGCAGGCCACGCCGCGAGAATGCGTGCCCACCCCGCCCGCGGGCTACCTTCGTACACGTCGACGTATGCCTCGAGTCGCAGAGCGTAGAAGTGCTGCAAATGGTAACTGCGGTGTGTCCACAGTGCGAGCGCCTCCCGCACCTCCGCTCGCGCCCCGGCAGGATCGTCTGCGGCGAGCCGCCAATACGCCGCGTACGACCGCGCCGTCACCTGCGCGTAGATGTCGCCGAACTCCTCCGCCTCTCGGCGCATCTCGGACATGCGCGCGAGCGCTTCAGGAATACGACCCAGCTCTTCGAGTGCCCGGATGCTGGCCATCATGCCGATCGCACGCTCCCACGTGACGCCACGACATTGCTCCCGAAGGACCGCCAACCCCTCGTCGCAGAGCGCCAGCACGCTCGCCCATCGTCCTTGCAGGATGTCGACGACTCCGCGCGTCACTGCGGCGCTCCCAAGAAGATACGGGTCCGCTGTTTCGTTGCCGAGTCGGCTCGCGAGATCGAGCATGCCGGCGCCCCACTTTCCCAACGATCCGCCGGCGACGATGAGCGCCGAACCGCCGAGGCAGAGGTCTCTGCCGACACGACGGGTTTCTCCGGCTTCGAGCGCGAGCCGCAGTGCCAAGGCGGAGTAGTAGGTCCCCCTAATGGGATCGACTTGGACGAGACCTTTCGCAGCAGCATTGCATGTGTCGATCGCCAGGAGTCGCTCGGGCTCGATCACTGATTCAGCGCGTGCTTCGAATGCGGTTCCGCGCACGCGGAGTTGCAGCACTCGGCCCACCAACCCCAGCGCCGCCGTACCGGCGGTCCGCGGGTAACCAATGCCG
>JBDSJB010000283.1:0-2653 GCA_039917665.1 Binatia bacterium | reverse complement strand
TCGGGCCGATTGAGCTGGAAGACGAGATCGCAGCCGGCGGTAGAGTAGACGATGAGCGGAGCGGCGAGCAGCGTGAGCAGCAGCCAGAGGCGACGTGAGGTCATGTCTTCTCTCCTTGGCGTTGACGAGCCGTTGGTGGTTAGACCGATCAGTTACGTTGGGGACGTGACACGTAACGGCGCAGCTCTGCGCTTGACGTCTGCGCTCAATTCTAGCCGCTACTTTCGCGGTAGCGGGTCGCGTCTTCAGTACAGCGAAGAACGTCCGATAGCTCGCAACATGTCAACCGGCGGAAGCGAAACACCCGCTAAAGGCGCCTAGTTCGCAGGCTTCTGCTTCGTCTTGGCGAGGAGGGTCAATTGCCAGCCCGAGTTCGGGGTAGTGTCACGAGGTTTGTCCTTGACGCGTCGCCGGCGAACCGCGTAGCTCGGCAGCAGGAGGACCACCCACCCCATGCGTCCTTGGGCTCTGCTGTTGGTCGTGCCGTGCCTCGTCCTCGCGCCCGGCCTCGAATCCGCCTTTGCCATCGATCACCCACTCAGCAGCGGGAAACTCGACGTCAAACGATACAACGGCAAAGACCAGTTGACCTTTTCGTCTAGGGACCCCGCCTTCCTATTTCCCGCTCTCGGCTCGGCCGATGATCCGGGCACCGGATCGCCGGGCGGCGCACTGATCGAGATCCTCTCGGCCGTCGAGCCGACCGTGAGCTTCACGGTCCCGGCAGGCACCGGGAAACCCGGATGGGTCTCGAAGCCCGGGAACGTCGCGAAGCACCTCTACAGCAACACGGCGAGCCCGAGCGGCCCGTCGCCGATCAAGAAAATGCATCTGCGGCAGGGCAAGGTGCTGGCTCTCACTTCCAAGCTCGCGGGACTCGGCATGTCTATGCCGACGACCCGCGTCGCGGTCCGCATCACCACAGGGACCCAGCGGAACTGCATCGTCTTCGCGGGTCCAAGCATCAGCAAAAACGAGTTCGGGAGACTCAAGGCACAGAAGAAGGACGCGACGATTCCGCCGCACATCAGCGACTGCACGGATGCGAGTCTCCTCGGAGGGTCGAACACGTGCGGCAACACGAGCCCGACGTGCGACGGCGAGTGTCCGCCCGACGAGGAGTGCGCGAGCTATGGGAGTCCGGGCCTGAACACCTGCGGCTGCCTCCCGATCGGCAGTACCCCATGCGGCAACCCAGGCGTGCCGGAATGCGGCGGCATCTGCCCTAACGACGAGAACTGCGGCTCCATCTTTACCCCCTTCGGGGCCGGGTGCATGTGCGGCGTGCCTGACTGCGGCAACGGCTTCTACTATGGCGGTGCTCCGCAAGAGGGCGTGCCGTTCGGCTGCTACCCGATCCTCTGCGGCAGCGACTACCCGACGTGCAGCGCCGACCCGTGCGGCGGCGGCGGCACGTGTAGCCCGTTCGAGGCCGGCGCCGGCTCTTTCGCCGGCTGCATCTACGCCACCCCGATGCCGTGCAACGCCGGGGGGTACGAGTGTCCGGTGGGTGAGGTGTGCCGTATCAACGGCCCGAACCCGGGCTGCGGACCGCCCTGATCGTCGCCCTCCTCGCTGCGCTCAGGCGCGCCATGCGCGGATGCTGTCGGGCCCAAGCGTTGCGCGTTGCGAAAGGCTCCCGCGCGTCCGTAGAAGCGACCCGACTCCCTTGGCGCTGCTCTACCGACGCGGCACCCCGAGCTTCGTCGCCCTTCGATGTCCCGGCGAACGCTACTCGCATGCGGACAATGCGCAGATGTGGCTGATGTGTCTGGATCGGGCGCAAAGTGGAGACCGGTGGCCAACCGTCCTTCCCTCCCGCTGCCCGACCTCGTCACGGTACGACGTCGCCGCGCTTCGTGGGCGCGTTCTATCGCGCCACAGCCGGTGTGGGAGCGCGGCGGCTCGCACGCCGGCGCGCGATTGCTATTTGGCTTTGCCGGTCTTGCCCGTCTTCGCCGTATACGAGAGAGCGACGGTCTGGGTGTAGAGCTTTCCACTGACGGTGACGTCCGCGACTACCTGGACCGGATCTTCCTTGATGGTGCGGTTGGTCAAATTCTCGTCGACGAAGCTGTCGGAAAATGTTCCCTTCTTCATCTTTACCGTGAGCTTCGCATCCTGTTCCGGAATGTCGCCGTTCTCGAACTTGACCTTCAGCTGCGCCCTGTCGAGTTCGGCGACGGCTTTGCCCTTGGCGTCCAGCGTGAAGCACCGGACGACGCCGCCGACGTCGACGATCACCTGCAGGCCGTCGGGCCTGAATCCGGCGGGTACGGGCACGGTTCCCTGCAGGTCGATGCTGTCGGCTCCGGACTTCGCGAAGTTGAGCTAAATGGAGAGCTTCTTGACGCCGAGCGGTAGGCGCGATCGCCGCATTGCTGTGCCACGGCGATTCCGGTCGAAAGTGTGAAGATCGCGATGGCGACGAGGCGAAGAATTCGCATGCTCAGGGGTCCCCCTCCCTATTGGGTGCGCGGACGCTAGCCGCGTCGCGAAAGCGCCATCAAGAAAAAAACCGTGGGTGCACGATGATGATCACGCTAACGGCGGCGTTTGAAGACGCGCATCATTTGTTTCACCCATCCTTCGATGAGGCGCGCAGGCGCTTCCAGGGGCTCGTCGAAGTCGCGGGTGTCGGCGTCGCGCCCGC
>JBDSJB010000282.1:0-8260 GCA_039917665.1 Binatia bacterium | reverse complement strand
CGCTTGGACTCGCGCATGTGACACTCGTCGTAGGACGAGGCGCACTGCTGGAGACAGGGTGACGACCCTGCGGGCTCACACGAGACGAAGAAGCAGCCGATCGTCCCGAAGAAGCCCCGCTCTTGCGGTGCGGGTCGCGCGGCCGTCTCCGTATCCGCCGGCGGCGTGACGGCTTCACTTTTCACCGTCGTCGGCGGCGCCGCGACGGGACGGTCGGGCACGACGACGGGCGTCGCGCTCACCGGCGCGGGAGCCGCCGCACCTTCCACACGCGTTGCCCGTTTCGGTTTCTTCGCGGGCGCCGGCGCCGTGACCGGGGCTGCCCCGGGCTCACCAGCGACTCCGGCCGCAGCCGGGGATCCGGGCGGCGGCACTGCGACGACTTCCGGCGGTTTCGGACAAGCCTGCTCGCAACGCACGTCGTCCGCGGCGCACTTGCCGCCGCTTTTGTTCGCGGCGCGACCGAGGCACTTCTTGTAGGTCTCGCGGCACGTATCGATGCAGCGTTGGTTGCTACGCGCCGTCGGAACCGCGGGCTCCTCGATCGTCTCGAAGGGGCACTCGTTCTTGCAGCGCACCACGTCGATGTTGCAGCGGCTGTCGTTCTTCGAGCCCTTCTGCGACTTGCAGCGCTCGAACGCGACGTTGCAGCCGTCGGTGCAGTACTCATTGCGCTGCCGACGCGCTTCCGCAGCGAACACCGCGGACCCCGAGCCGAGCAACACGACCCCAACGACCACCGCAACCGCGATCCTCATGCGGTTCGCTAGTACCAGCGACTATCCGGGTGGCGCAAGCGACGGCGGCGCCGGAACGGGCGCCAATCTACGCGTCCATCGACGCGCACGCAGCGCTAGGCGAGCACGATCCGGTCGAGCCGGAGCGCCTCACCGACCGACCAGGCCTGGAAGGGGCAGCCACGCGTCGTGTGCGGCGCATCGCCGTCCGCGATCTCCGCGATGTGGCCGAGCCCGGCCTCGTCGAGATGGCGCCACAGCGGGACGAGAAATCGCTCGCGCGCGCTGCGCTTCGCCTCGGTCGTTCCGCCCCGCACGCGCACCCATGCTTCGACGAACGCCCCGAGCAACCACGGCCACGCCGTGCCCTGATGATACGCGCCGTCGCGCGCGCGAACGTCGCCCTCGTAGCGGCCCACATAGCTCGGATCGTCCGGCGCCAGCGAGCGCAGGCCGAACGGCGTCCAGAGCCGCGCCCCGACCGCGTCGACGAGTCGCCGGGCCCGTTCGCCTTCGAGCAGCGCGATCGGCAGCCCGCCGACCGCGAAGATCTGATTCGGCCGAAACGACGCGTCGACCGTCCCGGGACGATGATCGCAATCGACGACGTCGAAGAGCCCGTCGGCTTGCTCGTTCCAGAACCGCGCCGCGAAGCTCGCGCGGCCGCGCGTGAAATGCTCCTGCCAACGCTCGGAGAGCCGGCCGCCGATGGCCAGGGCGTTCAGCCAGAGCGCCTGCACCTCGACCGGCTTGCCGATGCGCGGCGTCACCACCCAATCCCCGACCTTCGCGTCCATCCACGTGAGCTGCACGCCGGGCTCGCCGGCGGCGAGGAGACCGTCCGCGTCGCAGCGGATGCCGAAGCGTGTCCCGTCGGCGAAGCCAGTGAGGATCGCTTCGATCGCGGCCCGCAGGCGGCGCTGCTCGTCGTCCGGCACGAGCTCGCCCTCCGCCGCTCTGGCGGCGACGTAATCGTGGACCGCGACGACGTACCAGAGCGCGGCGTCGACGGCGTTGAACTCGGGCGCGTCGCCACGATCGGGAAAACGGTTCGGCAGCATGCCCTGCGAAACCATGTCGGCCCACGCGAGCAGGATGGCGCGTGCGTCCGCGAGGCGGCCGGTCGCGAGACAGAGGCCGCGGAGCGCGATGAATGTGTCGCGTCCCCAATCGGTGAACCACGGGTAGCCCGCGACGATCGTCCGACCGTCGCCGCGCGCCACGAGATAGGCGTCGGCAGCGCGTTCCAGCCGACTCGGAAACGCCGCGCGACGACGGCGCTCTGCGGCGCGTAGCTCGCGCGACCTCGCGAGGATGCGGCGGTCGCGCTCGGCCGCGGGCTCCGCGCTGTCGACCGCGAGCAGCAGGACGGCCTCGTCGGCCCCGAGCGCGAAATGGAACACGCCCGGCGCGGCGAGATCCTCGACGGCGTCGAGCCCACGCGCCTGCTCCGCGGTGTAGAGAAAGCTCCGGTACCAATCGGGCGCGTGCTCGTAGCGGCCGTTGCTGGTCGCGACGATCGCGGGCACGTCGTGGTACGGCTGCCAGCGGACGCGCTCGCCGTCGACCGCCGCCGTGAAGTCGAAGGCCGGGTTCTCGTGGTGCAACGCGTGGTAATCGCGTCCGGAAAGGAACGGCCGAACGGCCAGCGTGATCGGCGCGGACGGCTGAGCGCTAGCCGGGCCGCGCTCGACCACGCGCCACACGACCAACACGATCGGCGCGCCGTGCCGCGCAACCACCGCTTGCTCGATGACGGTGCCGTCGGCAAGTCGCCACTGCCATTGCGGCCAGGGATCCGGCGTGAACTCGACGAGCCGGCTCGGACCGTCGGGATGCACGACGTCGGGCGCGTAGCGCTGCGCGCTCAAGGCTTCGGACCGGCCGTGCATCGTGACCGTCGCATCGAAACCATTCACCAGGCACATGCGGCCCGTCGGCGGCGCCGTCGCCGTCAGCAGCAGCGCGTGGTAGCGCCGCGTCCGGATCCCCGAGACGGTGCCGGACGCAAAGCCGCCGAGGCCGTCGGCCTCCAGCCACTCGGCGTCGTCAGGATAGCGCGAGGACATTTTTGATCGCGTCGGCGGGCTGCGCGAGCAGCTGCCCGGCGAAGTCGTCGATCGGAAAGCGGCCCGTGATGAGCGCGCCGAGCGCCTGTGGCCAGCGCTCTTGGAAGAGCGCGAGATCGCGGATCGCCGCTTCGAAGTCCGCGCGGCTGGCATTCACCGATCCGAGCACCACCTGGTTCTGCAAGACCAGGTTGCGCATCAAGAGATCCGTGTCGACCTGGACGGGCCCGCGTCGGCCGGGCACGCCGGTGAAGACGAAGATGCCGTTCGTCCCGAGCCCGGCGAGCACCTCGAAGGCGAACGGCGACGCGCCGGTCGCCTCGTACACGACGTCGATCGCGCCGACTTTGCCCGGTAGCTCCGCGACCGTCGTGGTCTCGGCCTCGATGAACGTGGCACCGATGGCACGCACGACCTGACCGCGCGGGCTGTCCGCGCCGCCTCGCGAGTAGACGAAGGTCTCAAAGCCGTCGGCGCGGAGCGCCATCGCGCCGAGCAGGCCGACCGGGCCGGCGCCGAGTACGACGGCCCGATGGCACTGGTCGGTCTCGTCGGTGCGGCGACCGGGCGTCGTCGGACACGCCCACGGCAAGCGTTGCTGGATCTGTCGCACCTGCGTGAGCGCCTTTTCGGCGATCGTCAGCGGCTCGACCAGCACGCCGACGTCGCGGAGCGCGCGCGGGACGACGTTCATGTACCGCTCGTCGTCGACGACCCATTCGGTCATGAAGCCGTCGCGCTCCTTGATGCCGCGCTCGGTGTAGTCGTTCGTGTAGCAAAAGTCCTGACGGCCAGCGCTGCACGCGACGCAGTCGGCGTGCTCGCAGGGTCGCCGCACCATCGGCACGACGAGGTCGCCGACGGCGACGCGCGTCACGTCCGCGCCGATCTCCACGACCGCCCCGAGCGACTCGTGGCCGATCACGAGGTGGTCGGCGCCCGCGGGCGGCGTGCCGTACTTGAACTGGCAGAGCTCCTTGTCGGTGCCGCAGATGCCGATCTCGAGGATCCGGACCCGCACGTCCGTTGGCCGCGTGATCCGCGGCTCCGGGACGTCGATCAGCTTCACCTCACGGGTACCGGGGAATATCGCCACGGCCTTCATGGTCATCTCCTCTCGGCAGCGACGTGCAGCTTCGGCGTGCGCGGCTCGCCTGCGGCGGCCGCCTGCTCTTCTCGTCGTGCCAAGTATTCGATGCCGCGAACCGCCAGAGCGGTCCATCCGGTTTGATGGCTCGCCCCGACGCCGCGGCCGGTGTCGCCGTGGAAGTACTCGTGGAAGAGCACCAGATCCTTCCAGTCGGGATCGTCCCGGAACCGCGCGTCGTCGCCGTGACACGGCCGCCGGCCGCTCGCATCCGGCAGAAAGAGACGCGTCAGCCGCCGCGCCAGCTCGCGCGCGACCTCCGAGAGATTCATGTACTGGCCCGAGCCCGTCGGGCACTCGACCTTCAGCGAGTCACCGTAGAAATGGTGATAGCGCTCGAGCGCCTCGACCAGGAGATAGTTGAGCGGCATCCAGATCGGGCCGCGCCAATTGGAGTTGCCGCCGAAGATGCCGGTCGTCGACTCGCCCGGCGTGTAGGCGACGCGGTGCTCTTCCCCGCCGGCGCGGAACACGAACGGGTGCTCATCGTGATAGCGCGAGAGCGAGCGGACGCCGTAGGGCGAGAGGAACTCCTTCTCGTCGAGCACGTACTTGAGCACGCGCTCCAGGCGGTCGCGCGACGGGATCGCGAGCAGGCGATGGCCGTGGCCGTCGTCGCCGGGCGACTCGAAGTACGAGATGTAGCGCGCCAGATCCTGGCGATTCTCGACGAACCAGCGCATGCGCTTCGCGAAGCCCGGGAGGCTGTCGAGCACGTCGGCCTCGAGATTCTCCGCAGCGAAGAGGGGGATGATGCCGACCATCGAGCGGATGCGGAGCGGAATGCCCGTGCCGTCGAGGTGGAGCTGGTCGTAGTAGAAGCCATCCTGCTCGTCCCAGAGACCCTGGCCGCCCATGCTGTTCATCGCGTCGACGATGGCAATGAAGTGCTCGAAGAACTTCGACGCCAGGTCCTCACAGGCCGGATTGTCGCGTGCGAGCTCGATCGCCATCGACAGCATCGTCGTGCAGTAGAACGCCATCCACGCCGTGCCGTCGGCTTGCTCGAGGTGGCCGCCGGTGGGCAATGGCCGGGAGCGGTCGAAGACTCCGATGTTGTCGAGACCGAGGAAGCCGCCGCTGAAGAGGTTCTTTCCCTCGATGTCCTTCCGGTTCACCCACCACGTGAAGTTGAGCAGGTGCTTCTGGAAGACGCGCGAGAGGAAGAGCCGGTCACGCGCGCCGCGCTGGCCGGTCATCTTGTAGATGCGCCACGCCGCCCATGCCGACACCGGGGGGTTCACGTCGGAGAACGCCCACTCGTACGCGGGGGCCTGGCCGTTCGGGTGCGTGTACCACTCGCGCGACATCAGCACGAGCTGCTCCTTCGCGAAGGTCGGGTCGACGTTCGCGAACGGGATCATGTGGAACGCGAGATCCCACGCGGCGTACCACGGGTACTCCCACTTGTCGGGCATCGAGATGACGTCGCGATTGTAGAGGTGCAGCCAGTCGTGATTGCGGCCCTCTTTGCGGGCCGCTGGCGGCGGCGGTTGGGACGGGTCGCCGTCGAGCCAGTCGCGCACGACGTAGTGGTAGTACTGCTTGCTCCACAGGAGGCCGGCGTAGCCTTGGCGGACGACGCGAAGCTCTTCCGTGCCGAGCGTCGTCGGCGCCCGCCCCGCATAGAACGCATCCGCTTCGCGAATGCGCTCGTCGAAGATGCGCTGGAAGTCGCCGCCGAACGGGGTGGCCGGCGCTTCGTCGCTCGACGCGAGCCGAGCGCGCACGGTCACCGTGCCGCGCGCTGGCACATCGAGCCGATAGTGCGCCGCGACCTTGGTGCCGAAGCCGTTGGGATTCACCGCGTCGCGCCGGCCGTCGATCACGTGCGCGTGGAACGCGTCTTTGACGTAGGCCGTTGCGCTCGGGCTGCCGAACAGCCGCTCGCCGTTCGTCTCGTTCTCGGTGAAGAGCAGCTCGGGCGCGTGGCCGTCGTAGGTCTCGGCCCAGAAGCACATGCGCTCGAGCGACGGGTGCTCGGCGACGACGATGCCGTCGGCGACCTTCGACATCTTCCCCTTCGGCCAATACCCCTCGCCGGTCCGCCCCCAAGACCACGTGTTCCGAAACCAAAGCGTCGGCAGAAGATCGAGGCGCGCGGCGTCGGGGCCACGATTCGCAACCGTGATCCGCACCAGGATGTCGTTCGGACCACCCTTGGCGTACTCGACGGTGACGTCGAAGTAGCGTTGCTCGTCGAAGACCCCGGTGTCCTCGATCTCGTATTCGGGCTCGCTCAGGCCGCGGCGCCCGTTCTCGGTGACTAGATCGGCGTACGGGAAAGCGGCCTGTGGATATTTATAGAGCGCCTTCATGTACGAATGCGTCGGCGTCGAGTCGAGATAGAAGTACTGCTCCTTCACGTCCTCGCCGTGATTGCCCTCGGGGCCGGCGAGGCCGAAGAGGCGCTCTTTCAGGATCGCGTCGCGCCCGTTCCAGAGCGCGACCGAGAAACACAGGCGGCATTCGCGGTCGCAGATCCCGAGCAGGCCGTCCTCGCCCCAGCGATACGCGCGACTCCGCGCGTGATCGTGCGGAAAATAATCCCAGGCGGTGCCACCCTCGGAGTAGTCCTCGCGCACCGTGCCCCACTGGCGCTCCGACAGGTACGGCCCCCACCGTTTCCAGTTGCGGATCCGCTGGGCGTCTTCGTCGAGGCGCGTCGCCTCGGCCATGCTCGTCGTGTCCACCCGGATGCCTCCCCCTGCCCCCGCTTGATACTACCTGGAACCCGCCCACGCGGGAGTAGCAATCGTCCGTCCCGTCGGGACGCGCGGAGCGCCACGCTGGGACTCTGATGCCGCCGTCGCGCGCCGGTTCCGACTTGGATTCGGCGCTGAATGGGATAAGCCGAGCGCCCCATGCCGACACTCACGAGCCGCCTGAAATCCCTGTTTCCCGAGGCGTCGGGCGTGAGCCGGAAGGATTGGCTGGTCCGCGGCCGGGTGACCGTGAACGGGACGGTCGTCCGCGACGGCCGGACCGAGGTCGCCGACGCCGACCGCATCCGCCTCGGCGGCGAGACGGTTCCGCGCGTCGTCCTCGCCCACCCGCTCCGCTTGGTGCACGAGGACGACCACCTGCTGGTGATCGACAAGCCCGCCGACCTGCTCACGATCGCGACCGACAACGAGCAGAACCGGACCGCGTATCGGATGGTGTTCGCCTACCTCGGCGCGAAGCAGCCGCCGGTGCGGCCGCTCATCGTGCATCGGCTCGATCGGCAGACCTCGGGGTTGCTCGTGCTGGCCAAGTCGACGGCGGCGAAGCGCGACCTCCAGCAGCAGTTTGCCGGGCGCACCGTCACCCGCGGCTACGTCGCGGTCGTCGAGGGCAGCGTCGCCAAGGATGAGGGCGTGCTCGAAGACCACATCGTGCAGAACACCGCGCTCAAGGTCCGGAAGGCCGACGCGCGGGAAACCGGTGCGAAGAAGGCCGTCACGCGCTACCGCGTCCGCGAGCAGCGGAAGACGACGACGGTCCTCGACGTCATGCTCGCGACCGGGCGGCGCCATCAGATCCGCGTCCAGCTCGCGGCGCTCGGCCATCCCGTCGTCGGCGACGACACGTATCACGCGAAGACCGATCCGATCCGCCGTCTCTGCCTGCACGCGACGACGCTTGGTTTCATTCATCCCGGCACCGGCGCCGCGGTCCGCTACGAGAGCCCGATTCCCGCCAACTTCAAACGCGTCGGCCGCTAATCGCGTAGATTCGGGTCGTCGAACGTGAAGAGCCACGTCCCGTCGGGCTGACGGCGGACGACCTCGGTCGCCTTGCCGGTCAGCACCATGCGCTGGCCGTCGGACGACGCGATGTTGGCGCGCCAGTCGTGGTGCATGACGGCGAGCCCGTCACCGGCTGTGAGGATCCGATACGTGCCCATGTCGATCTCGGCCTGCGCCGCCACCAGATTGAGCAGATAATCGCGGATCGCGGCGTGGCCGACGAGCGCCCCCGCTTCCGGCGTGACCAGCGTCGCAGTCGGCTCGTAGAGCGCGACGAGCCCGTCCACGTCACCGGCGTTCACGCGCTCACCGAACAGGCGATTCACATCCTCGGGGGTGTTGGCAGTGGTCATGACCGGCTTCCAGCAGAATTCGGCGCTGGGAGCAACGCTCGGCGCGCACGGATGAGTTTCTCAGTCTCTGCGATGCCGTGGGCGGCGGTGTCGCCGGTGGGTGGGTCAGGGCGTGCTCCTACGGTCGCCGGTTTGCTGCCACCCAGCGCGTACAACTTGCCGCTGCCTCAATGGTCGGCGCACACGCGAGCTGCGGCTCCCCGGACACGCCCTGACCCACCCG
>JBDSJB010000281.1:0-4320 GCA_039917665.1 Binatia bacterium | reverse complement strand
ATTCAGACGTTGATGGGGAAGGAAGTGGCGCCGCGGTTCGAGTTCATCATGGAGCGCGCGCCGAAGGTGGATGAGATTGATGTGTAGGGCCTGACGCCCTATTCGTAGCGATGCGCCGTCGTTCGTCCGTCGGTACTGCCGACGTCATGCCGACGGTCTTTCGAGTGTTTCCTATCGGCTGTTCTTCTATTCATCAGATCGGGGTGAACCTCCTCACGTTCTCGTCGCTGATCTGCACGGCTTCACCCGGTTCCGCACCGTGCGCGGGATCTCATGTCGTATTCGCTGGAAGGTGACGACGCGACCGATCGACGACCCACCATCTACTCGGAGCGATGCCGGGGACGCGGGTCCCGCACGACAGCGATGGGCGATCGAGCAGCACCGCCCGCTCGGTGCAATCAGCGGGAGCAGTTCGACGTAGGTTTCCGAGTGCGAGCGCGCGGCCTGGTCGTATTTGATCCCGGAGCGCCAGAACGCGGACACGACCCACTCGGCCAATTAGCGCTCCCGTGACGGGTACCGACGCCGTAGCGCGCGATGTGGTCGGCGATCTCGGTGACGACGGCCCCTACGTTCGACGTCCGCTAGCCGCGGACGACGTCGAGCACGACGCGCGCAACGTCGCGTTCAAATCCCCCTCATCGATTGTCAGTAGCGTCAGGTCGAGTTCAATTGTTGTCCTTGAACTGCCCTGCATCTTGCCGCTGAAACGGCTCCGAGAAGACCGCTTCCCAGCAGCCGGGAACGGGGAGCGTATTTGAAAGCTGCACGGTCACCGGCGAGAGTAGGGACACGAGCGCCGGCATCGGGAGCAAGGCGCCCTTCCCCTTCACCTGGATCTTCGCCTTCCCGTCCACGACGCTCGTCTTCAGCTGGACACCAACGACGCCGTCAGGTGCGCCGGACTTTCGTTTGTACGCGAAGCTCTTCGACCCTTCCTTCCATCCGCTCCCGGCCGGAATTCCCACCGTCATCGCGAGGCCGGAGTCGTGGTACAAGCAGAGGCGATAGCCGACCGTCGTCGTAGGCTGGCCGAAGGCGGCCTTCGACGTCGCCGGACCGGGTTGCCACTTCCACTGCAGCTGATTCTTCGTGCTCGGCGTGCGGGCCGCCAGCTTGACGGTCGCCTTTCCGAGTTGCGAGGGCGGCACGCACCCGATGCGAGGCGTCGGCGGACAATCGAGCAGGCAGGTCGCGGAGCATCCGTCACCATCGGTCAGGTTGCCGTCGTCACACTCCTCGCCGAGGTCGACGACGCCGTCGCCGCAGAGCGACACGCGCACGAAGGCGTCTTGAACGCCGTTCGTGTCACCGGGGACGAGATTCGTCGCCTTGCTCACGAAGAGCACCGTGACGCCGCCGGACGCGATCCCGAGCGAGATACTGTCGCCGTCGCCCTCACCACCGGTTGCGGTGAGACTGACGCGAGTGGTCGTCTTCGCGTCGCGGTCGCGAACGAACACGTCCCGACACGACCCGAACTCGCAAGGATTGGTGTCGTCCGGAACGAGGTTGCTCGCACGGCTGGTGAACGCGACGAAGCGTCCGTCTTCCGTGACCCGACCGCCCGAGCTGGTATCGTTCCCGTGGGCGCCGTCGGTGCTGATGCTCACGTCCTCCGTCTTCCCGAGCTCGCGGTCACGCAGATACACGCGTATGGGATTCCCTCCCGAAGAGAGGCGGTAGGTGTAGTACCGGGCGAAATCGAGGGGACCGACGTTGGAAAGCTGCGTCGGACTCAGAGAGGCGCGCTCCCAGGCATTGTTCTCCCGGTCGTAGATGATGAGGTACTCCAGGCGGGTGTCTTCGTCGCACGAGAACGCCTCGTCGTGGAGGAACATCACGTAGCGGCCGTCGCTCGAGATGCTCGGGCTGAGGTTGTCGCCGGTATCGCATTCGTTGTCGCCGAAGAAGTTGGCCCAGTACGAGATCCACTTGGTGGTGCCGGCGACGCGGTCGCGGATGAACACGTCCTCGTAGCTGTCGTCGAGCGACGTCAACGCGTCGGACCTGCTCGAGAAGACTACGTAGCGGCCGTCGTCGGAGACGCGGCAGTTTCTGCCGCTGGCCTCCCCTTCGGCGTCGGTGATGCTCACGCGCTCGGTCGCGCCGGTGACGCGGTCGTGGAGGAAGCAATCCAGCAGATCGTTCGTGTCCCCGGGCACGAGATTGGACGCGAGGCTCTCGAACGCGACCCACTGCCCGTCGGAGGAGATGTCTGGGTTGTTCGAGGGGCCGTTCGCCTCCACGCCGGAGGAATCGACGCTCACCCGGGTCGTGGTCGCGGTCGCCCGGTCACGGACGAATATATCCGTACAGTTCTCGAGGTCGGGATTACCGACGATGTCGCACTGGTTCGTATCATCCGCGACCAGATTGTTGGCGGCGCTGGAGAATGCCACGAAGTTGCCGTCGGGCGTCATCGTCGCCGTGAACGTCTCGCCGTCGGCGGGGACACCGCCGATGGCGCCACTGATGAGCTCGGTCGTCGCGGCGCGCGCGCGCTGGCCGCCCGCGAGCGCTCCAACGACGACGACGGCAAGCGCGAGATGCTTATGCATGGAAAGCTCCTGGTGGTGATTGGGATAGCCGGTGAGCGGCGGTCAGCACGATCGCGAAACGTCCGGTAGAACGTCAAGCAGAAAGAACCAGCGCCAGATTGGCGCGGGCCAGCAGCTCCGGTCGTAGCCAGAGGAAGAACTCCTGGTTCCCCGCCGATCCGAGCAGCGCTGCGCTATCGACGCGACGCTCCTCATGCTCTACTCGCGCCACGCCCGCTTCACTGCGAGCTCTCTTCAGCACCGGCAACGACCAGTTGCGCGCGTGGCGCGCCTCACGGGGTCACGGTCGCGGGGACGCAGAGCTCGGCGGGCTTCTTCACGTCGACGACGCGCGTGCCGTACGGGTTCACGCCGTAGACGTATGTGGCGAGCTCGAACTTCGGGAGCTTCAGGTCCTCACCTGGTAGCACATGAGGTGCTCCGGGTGGTTGTGCGCCGTCGGGTCTGCCCCGTCGCGGTTCACGGGCGTGCAGAGCCGCGTTGCCTTCTTCACGAGCACCTGGAGCTGTTGGAGCTAGTCGGTGAGCGCAATGCTCTGAGCAACGAACGGACCGGGGTTCTTCCGGTCCTTCACCTTGTAGCACTGGAATTCGTCGGTCGACGGACCGACCAGCGCAGGCGGGACTCCGTCGGGATCGACCGCGGTCGTGAGCGAGAGCTCCGCGGACTTGAGTACGTCGTAGTGGCGCGCCCCGAACTGAACGGTCACGATGACCTCGTCCAGCTTGGGGAACTTCGTCGCGGCCTTCACTTGGTAGGTGAGCAGGTGCTCCTCAGGTGCGGCCGGCGGCGGATCGCCGTCCTGCTGTCGGGGCGCCAGAGGCGGGTCGGTTTCTTCACGGCCACGACCGACGACCAGGCGCTGCTGCGCGAGCCGTCGCTCCACGCGTTGCTCGAGCGCGAGGGACAACCGGACACGCTCGAGGTCGTCGGGACGCGCTGGAAGCCGAAGCAGATCGTGCTCAACTACACGCGGAAAGGCGCGGCGAAACCGCGCCGCATCGTTCTCGACTCCGGTGGCGACGGATTCGTCGCGTGCGCGCCGGAGCCGGTGCGACTCCGACACAGGACAAGGACCCAGGTGATGCTGGTCTGCACGCCCTGACACGGGTCACCGAGCGCCCACGATTGCGCGCCGCGTGCCGGCCGCGGATACTTCCCCGGCCCAGCAAAGGAGATCCTCCATGCGCAGCCCCGCCCTCGTTTTCGCCCTCGTCGCGCTTCTCGCCAGCTCCGCACACGCCGCCGGCCACCGCGATGCGCCCGCCACGACGCTCGACCCCGCCGCGGACATCGCCGACCTATTCGCCTTCCGCAGCGTCACTGTCGAGCCGCGGGTCACCCTCATCATGACCGTCCACCCGTTCCTCGAGCCGGGCGGTGGCACGCTCGGCACGCCTTTCGATCCCGAGGTGCTCTACGAGCTGCAGATCGACAACGATGGCGACGCCATCGCCGACGTGCGCTTCCAGATTCGCTTCGCGACAGAGCTGCGCTCATCGGGGCCGACCGGTCTGCTCGGCGCAGGCGGTGGGGCTCTCGCGCCGGCGAATTCCCCGCCGCCGATTGCGCCGGGCGCTGCGGCCGTTCCGCCGCGTAGTCTCTCGTTCGCCGATCCCGGCCTCGGCATGCGGCAGAGCTACACCGTCACCATGGTGCGCGGGGCCAGGAAGAAGACCGTCACGCCGCTCGGCGATGGCGCGCCGCATTTCGCCGTGCCCGCGAATCTCGGCCCGCGTACCATGGATTACGACGC
>JBDSJB010000280.1:0-3722 GCA_039917665.1 Binatia bacterium | reverse complement strand
TGGCGGTGCGGGCAGCTGCGTGGCGGCGAATCGTGGTTGCTTCCTGACCGGTGGCTTCACCGGGAAGATCGGCACCAACACGCTCATCGCCGAAGGCGTGGAAGATCCGCCGGTGAACGACGTCTCGCACCCGACGCTCGCCGCGGTGTTCTGCGTCGGCCCGACCAGCGCGTCGGCGGTCAACGCCGTCGCCGGCTTGCCCGGTCCCGGCCGCGTCACGATCCGCGGAACGGCGCTCGGCCTGCCCTAGCGCCGAGCTCGCACCGTCACTGTAACAACGGCCGCCGGATGCCACGCGCATCCGGCGGCCGTTTCATTTGTAACGCCGTGCACCGCGCCGCGCGAAGAAGTAGGAGGCGCGATGTCGATGCTCGTCGTGTATGCACTCGCCATGTTCCCCACGGTCGCCGCGGTCATCGTGCTCGCGACCGCGTGCGCGGATCGCCATGAAACGAGCCTCCTCAACGAGCTGCGCGACCTGCGGAGCGAGGCGCTGGTATGGGTGAGCGACGACCTCGAGAGCTCCGCAGCGTAGCCCTCCCGCCTTCGAGATTTCGAGCCGTCCCGATCGACGCGCGATCAGTCCGTGGGCACGATTTCGCTTGCGCGCGCGCACGCGAAATCGCTACCGCTCCCGCAACCCCGAGCGTGCCTGCGGCGCCGAACCCCTTTGAATTGGAGGGATCGCGATGTGATCGGCGAGCCAGAGCTCGTCGACACCAGCGGCCTCGGCGGCGCGGGCACACGCGACGATCGTCGCGCGCGTCGACTGCGGACCCATGTTGCGGAGGTAGCGGCCGAGCTTCATGCGTACGCTCGCACCGAGAGCCGCGCACACAGATCCTTCAGCTCCGCGATCAACCCGTCCGCGTCCTTCGCCATCGGCCGGTAGCCGACGCGCGCGTCGGGGAAGACCTTCATGCGGTCTTTCATCTTCTTCTGCACGGCCAGGATGCAGTCGATGTGGACGGGCGTCTCGGGATGGAACTCGAGCACGACCTGCTCGCCGCGTACGCGCGCGGCGGTGATCAACTGATCCCTCATGCAGCGGCGGAGCTCCATCAAGCGGAGCAGGCTGTCGACGAGCGGCGGCACCGGGCCAAAGCGATCGATCATCTCGTCGACGATGACGTCGAGGTCGGGCTGGGTCTTGAAGCCGGCGAGTCGTTTGTAGAGCACGAGGCGCTGATTCACGTCCTGGACGTAGGAATCGGGAATGTATGCGGGGAAGCCGAGCTGGATCTCCGGCTCGACGTCCTTCGCGATCGTCTCGCCCTGCACCTCACGGACGGCCTCCTCCATCATCTGGGTATAGAGCTCGAAGCCGACCGCGGTGATGTTGCCGCTCTGCTGTTTCCCGAGCATGTTGCCGGCGCCGCGGATCTCGAGATCGTGCGACGCCAAGCGAAAGCCGCCGCCGAGCTCGTCGAGCTCCTGCAGCGCTTCGAGACGCTTGTGCGCGTCGGTGCCGATCATGTGCTCGCCCGGGATGAGGAGGTAGGCGTAGGCCCGGATGTTCGACCGTCCCACCCGTCCGCGCAGCTGATACAGCTGTGCCAGGCCAAGCGTGTCGGCGCGGTTGATCAGGATCGTGTTGGCGCGCGGGATGTCGAGGCCCGACTCGATGATCGTCGAGCACACCAGCACGTTGGCGCGCTGGTGGATGAAGTCGTCCATGACCTGCTCGAGCTGGCGTTCGCCCATCTGACCGTGGCCGACGAGCACCGTCGCCTCCGGCACCAGCTCCTTGATGTGCAGCGCTTGCCGCTCGATCGTCTCGACGCGGTTGTGCACGAAGAACACCTGTCCACCGCGGCGGAGCTCACGCAGGATCGCTTCGCGGATGACGTGGTCGTCGACTTTGGTGACGTAGGTGCGGATGGCGAGCCGATCGACGGGCGGACTCTCGATCACCGAAAGGTCGCGGATGCCGGTGAGCGCCATCTGCAGCGTACGCGGGATGGGCGTCGCCGTCAGCGTAAGGACGTCGACGGTCGCTCGGAGCGCCTTCACGCGCTCCTTGTCCTTCACGCCGAAGCGATGCTCCTCGTCGATCACGAGGAGACCGAGGCGGGCGACACTCACGTCCTTCTGCAACAGCCGGTGCGTGCCGACAACGACGTCGACCGTACCGTCGGCGAGGCCGGCGATCGTCGCCTTGTTCTCGGCGTTGGAGCGGAAACGCGACAAGAGCTCCACCCTCACCGGATAGCCCGCGAAGCGCTTGCACATCGTGTCGTAGTGCTGCTGCGCAAGGACCGTCGTCGGCACGAGCACGGCCACCTGCTTCCCGCCCATCACGACGGCGAACGTCGCACGCATCGCCACCTCGGTCTTGCCGAAGCCGACGTCACCGCACACCAGCCGGTCCATCGGCTTGTCGCTGCCGAGATCCGCGAGCACGTCGTCGATCGCCTTCTGTTGATCGGGAGTCTCGTCGAAGGGGAACCGCGCTTCGAACTCCTGGAAGAGTGGGTCGCCGCTCTCGAAGCTCTCGCCCGAGAGCACCTGGCGCTTGGCGCCGATCTCGACGAGCTCGCGCGCCATCGAAAGCAGGGCTTCCTTGGTCTTGGCTTTGACCCGTTCCCACGCGGTGCCGCCGAGCTTGTCGAGCGCGGGCTCGGAGCCCTCGCCTCCGCCGATGTATTTGCCCACCAGATTGATGCGCTCGACCGGCACGTACATGCGGTCGCCGCCCTGGTACTCGAGGTGCAGGAAATCGCCCTCGGTGTCGGCGACACTCAGGTGCTTCAAGCCGCGATAGAGGCCGATGCCGTGGTCGACGTGCACGACGAAGTCGTCGCTCTTGAGCTCGGCGAGGCTCGAGAGCACGTCGGCGGCGCTGACGCGGCGGACGCGGCGCTGCTGGCGGCGCTCGCCGAAGATCTCTTCCTCGCCGATGAACACCCATGGCTCGCCGGGCATGCGAAAGCCCTGCGACAACGAGCCGTCGACGATGACCGGCGGTCCGCCGCGCTCGGCGAGGAGGGCCGCCAGCGGCTCGTTCGTCATCGCCACGTCGACGCCGTTCGCGGTGAGCAATCCCTGGAGCCGCGTGCGCTGACCGGCGCCGTGGACGATCACGAACGTGCGGCGGCCCTCGGCCGTCCACTCGCGGATGCGGTCGGCGACGGGCTTCAAGCTTGGTGTCGCTTGATTCGTGCGCGCGGCGCTGAGGTCGGCGAGCGTGTAGCACGATACGCGTAGGTGGCCCGCCGTACCGGCGAGACCGATCAGCGGATCGAGCTCGATGGTCGGCATCGGTCGCAGCATCTCCCGCACCTCATGGGCGCTGAGAGCAAAACGATCCGCGGGCGCGAAGAAGCGCCGCCCTTGCTCGGCCTCGCGCACGCGTTGCTGCACCAGCTCCCACGTCACGTCCCAGGCGCTTTCGACGCCGGCCGGATCGTCGATCCAAAGCCGCGCGTCGTTCGGCAGGTAATCGAAGAACGTGGCGAGGCCGTCCGGGTAGACGTAGGGGGCGACGAACTCGACGCCGGGGAAGAAGAGCCCGTTCTCGAGCGCGTCACTCATGGCGTTCCGATCGAGACGCGCCATCTCGATCTCGATCGCCCGCATCTCGACCGCGCGGCGCGCTTCGGGCGCGCGCAGGTCGGCGAGCGACGCTTCGCGGACGGGGATGATGACGACCTCCTCGCGCTGATCGGACGAGCGCTGCGTGTCCGGATCGAACGTACGGAGGCTTTCGATGCGATCGCCGT
>JBDSJB010000279.1:0-6500 GCA_039917665.1 Binatia bacterium | reverse complement strand
TGCACCACGCACACGGTGGTCCCGAATTTCGGCAACACCAGCTTCGACTGCCCGCCGAGCCCGAGCGCCGACATCGGCGCGTCGACGTTGCCGCTCAATCTCACGACCGGCACCCGCGAGATCTCGGCTTCCGCCACCTGCATCGGCACCTTCGCGAACGGCGAGCCCTGCTATTGCGAGGATCAGGTGCAACCGAACGCCTGCCAGGACGAAGTCTGCACGGTGGATGCCAGCGGCGAAGGCACCTGCCAAGGCGGCCCGACGGATTCCCTGTGTGCCATCGAGTCGTTCCGGTCGTGTACGACCAACGCTGAGTGTCCCGCGAGCGGCGACAGCTGCACGACGAAAGCCCGCGGTTGCCTCGGCGCAACCGACGCCAGCGGCGTGCTGAATGCGACGGTGGCCCGCACCGGAACAGCGAGCCAAACGCGGCCGATTCAAGTCGCCACGTTCTGCGTCAGCGACACCCGGAGCGCTGCGGTCAACACCGCCGCCGGGCTCCCCGGCCCAGGCTCGCTCGTACTCCCGACGGACGCATGCGTGAAGCCGAGCTGTCCATAGCTCATTGAGTGATCACCGGCGCATCGGCGTGGACGTGGTCCGCGATGATGCGCCGGTGGGCGTGATGGCGCGAGGCGACGCGACGACACGACGCACGTCGTCGCTGACGCGGCCTCTGGGTCGAACGGCGGACGGAGGTCCGCGTACCGACGCTCAAGAAGCAGACGCGCCCTGGATGCCGGACAGTGCATGCGCCGAGCTGCGAAGAGTCGAGGCAGCGTTTGTGGCGTCGGATGCTGATGTGGACGGGCGCGCGCGCCGAGTGCGACGCAAGTTGGTCCTGGCTCCGGACGGTCGTCTCTGTGGATCTCGTGATATGCGTCTCGGCGCATGAGGCACGTCTGGTGCGGAGCGCTCGCCATCCTCCTCCGGCCGTCCGGATGCCTCAGGTCGGCCGGGACGGGAACGCTTACCGTGGTGCAGACCTACAAGGACGGCCGTCCCCTCTCCCTGTTGATCGGCCCTTCGAAAGGACACGCATGAGCGAGGGCTCTCGGCCAACGGGTAGCGATCGACGGCCGCTGCTTCCGCCGAACAAGACCAAGATCGTCGCCACCATCGGGCCGGCGTCGGAGTCACCCGAGATGCTGGAGCGGCTCATCCGCGCGGGCTTGAACGTGGCGCGGCTCAATTTCTCGCACGGCGACTTCGCGGGCCACGCCGAGCGCATTGCCCGCATCCGCGCCGCGGCCAAGGCCGTGGGACGCCGCGTCGCCATCATGGCCGACCTGCCAGGACCGAAGATGCGCGTCGGCAAGATCGAGCCCGAGCCCATCCAGCTCGTCCCCGGCGAGCCGTTCACACTGACGACCGAAGACGTCGTCGGCACCGGGCGGCGGGTCGCGATGAGCTTCGAGCCGCTGCCTCGCGTGGTGAAGCCGGGCGACCGGCTCTTCCTCAACGATGGCCTCGTGCAGCTGGTCGTCGAGCGCGTGTCCGGATCCGACGTGGAATGTAGGGTCACCGTCGGCGGCGAGCTGCGCTCCAAGAAGGGCCTCAACCTGCCCGGCATCGATCTCGGCATCGGCGCCTTCACCGAGCACGACCGCGCCTGCCTGGAGTTCGCGCTCGGCGCCGGCGTGGATGCGGTGAGCCAGTCCTTCGTCGAGCGCGCCACGGACGTCGCGGCCGTGCGCGCCGCGGCGGCGAGGATCGGACGCGTGCCGTTGATCATCGCCAAGATCGAGCGTGCCGACGCGCTCGCGCACTACGACGAGATTCTGGCCGCCGCCGACGGCATCATGGTGGCGCGCGGCGATCTCGGCGTTGAGGTGCCGATCGAAGAGATCGCGTACATCCAGAAGCAACTGATTGCGAAAGCGAATCTGGCGGGAAAGCCGGTCATCACCGCCACGCAGATGCTCGAGTCGATGGTGATGAGCATCTTGCCCACGCGCGCCGAGGCCACCGACGTCGCCAACGCGATCCTCGACGGGACCGATTGCGTGATGCTCTCCGGCGAGTCGGCGATGGGGAAGTTCCCCGAGGAGGCGGTGACGATGCTGGCGAGGATCGCTGCGTTCACCGAGACGCACCGCCCTCGCCGCGGTCTCGCGGCGGAGCGGCAGCCGTCGCTGCGGGACGGCGCGTCGGTCGGCGACCGCATCGCCTCGCTCGTGGAGCACGCCCTGGAAACGCTGCCGATCGATCTGGTGATGGTGCCGACCCGCGGTGGCACGACAGCGCGGTCGATCTCTCGCTTCAAGCCGCCGGTCTGGATCGTCGCCCCGAGCGGCGATCCCGCCGTCTGCCAGGGCCTGGTTTTCTCCTATGGCGTGCACCCCGTCGATCTCGCCGAGGAGCCGGCCAGTTGGGCTACTTTTGCCGCCGAATGGTTGCGTGAGCACGGCGTCGTCGCCGAGCGGGTGATGCTCGCGGCCGGACCCTCGGCACGCAATCCGACCGCGAACTATCGGATCGAGTTCATGCCGCTGAGAGGACAGGTCCCGAGCCTCGCTGGCATGTAACGGGCCGGCCCCTATGCGCGCCGGTCGATAGCAACGGCGAGGATCCGACGGCGCCGCAGCATGCCGACCACCTGATGTGCTGGCAGGCGAAGCAGGTCGACACGGTGAAGTTCGCCAAGATTCACCGGCGTGTTCGTAAAGAATCAGGTCGGGCCGGAAACGCTCGATGTGAAGAAGCCGGTCCAGCTCGGCGTGCCGGCGCTCACGAATCCATAAACATAACGCCGACCCGCTACCGCGAGGACCGCCTGGGCATTCGCGCCGGGCGGTCCTCGCCGTTCACGCGATGTCGATCCGACACGATCGCGTCGAACGAGACCGCGTCTTCGAACCGATCGGTGAGGCGGACGTTGACGATAGGCGCGAACGCCGGGGCGCCCTTGGTCGCTTTGGTTTTGTACGACAAGAAGTGATCGGCGGGAGCGCCCGGCGGATTGGTCGCCGCCGCCGCGGCGACCAACAGTGCGGCAGCGGCGCCGCTACCGATAATGACGAGAGCACGCTTCACGAGGTTTCTCCTTGACCCGGCACAGCGTCGCGTCGGCTCGTGTCGCACTGAGAAGAGGACGCTTGTACTGGGTTCGGCCTCGAGGGTACCGAGGCAGAGCTCCGCGCGTCATCACGTTCTGCTACTTCCTGACTACCTCGATCGCGCAGGACGTCGTGCCCACGTTCCCCGACCCGTCAACCGCACGCGCCGTCCACGCGATGTGCTCGCCGACGCCTTGCGGTGGGGAGATCGTGATGGTTGCGCCGTTGACGGCCACCTTGCACGTCTTCGTCTTGTCGGTCTTCGTGCCGTTCGCGTTCAGTTTGAAGCATTCGTACGAGACGATCGAAGGAGTGACGCTCGCCGTGCAGACGTCGGTCGCCGTCGCCGTGTACGGGATCGGCTTATTGGGCGGCGAGATCGTCGCCGGGGCGTTGCACGAGACGACGGGCGGCGTCGTGTCGACGACCCCCGTCGTGACCGTGTCCTCGTCCATCTGTGAGAAGGCGTCGAAGACCCGCAGCACGTAGCTCCGGCTCTGCCCGACGCCGAGCGCGACGGGAAGCGTTCGGTCGAACCCGACTTCCGGGCCCATCCGGTGTCCCTGACGCCAGCTCACGACGCGGATGTCGGCGGTGCCATCCGGATCGGAGCTCGCTGTGCCGTCGAGGACGAAGTGTGCCCCCGCGGGTGACGTGCATTCGACGGTCTGATCGCCGCCGGCGTTCGCGGTCGGCGGCTGGTTCACCAGCACACCCGAGAGCGCAACGTTCACGACTACCGGATCGGAGCTGCCGGTCGCGAACGTGCACGTTCCGCCGCCGATCCCGTCGCACTCCGGGGAATCGGCATGACACACGGTCGTGCCGTCGTCGCAGAGGCCGTCCGGATCCTCGGTATCGGCGTCCGACGACAGATTGCCGTTGAGCGCGCAGGTGAAGCCCGCCCAATCGGCGGTGAGATCGAGCGGCGCTTCGTTGCCGCCCTCGAAGGCGAGCGGTTCGTTGCTGCCGCGTTGGCCGCGGCCGACGCCGGTGGTCGAATTCGTGGGCAGCGTGGCGACCCCCAGGCTGTCGACCGTTGCCGCGGTGAGGCCGCTATTCCCCGCCTGGATGAGTTTCGAAAACGTCGGGTCGCTGTGCCATTTCACCTCGAACGTGATCGGGTTCGGCGCGAGCTGCGTCGAGATCCCGACGACGCAGCTCCCACCGGGGCAGGGGCCACCGATGATTTCCACCGTGCCACGCGTGAGCGGGTCGTGCTCCGGCTCACGCGCGTCGTCGCCGACTTTGATCTCGCTAGTCCCGGTCAAGTCACAGGTGCTCCGACGACCGAAGAGCTGAAACGCGATCGCCGGCGGTGCAACGCTCGCGTGCGCGATGCAGACCGGATCGCCGTTCGGCGCATTCGTTGCCGCGACATAGGTCAGGCAGCCGTCGGTGTCGCATTCGTGCGCCGGTGTGCCGATGTTGGCGCACTGCTGCAGCGCCGCGCCGACGCAGTCGGCCAGTTGCACAGGATCGAAGTTGTTGCAGCGTGCGGGGTCGTTCGGATCGGCCGGGAGGTTGACCACCTGCTCCTCGCACACGGTCGGCTGATGATCACAGGTCTCGCGGACGAAGCCGTAGTACTCCTCGCCCGGATCCTGCGCGCCGTCTTTGTTGAGGTCGTGGAAGTTGGTCGGCACGACCTCGCAGTTGCAGTTGGTTCCTGGATTCGAGAAGTACCCGCACGCGTCGATCAGCCCCTTGTACGTGTTCTCCACCCGGTTCGCGCAGTCAGTCGCCAGCCCGTCGGGGAGGTGATCGTCGTCGCCGCCATCGCTATCGGGATCCGGCACGTTGCTCAGATTGGGGTTCAGCTCCGCCGGTAGGCAGACGGGAAGCGCAGCGACGACGTCCGCTTTCGGATCGAAGTAGGTGACGATGAGCACTGGTGCCGCGGCGGCGCTGCCGTCGAAACTCTTCGCGGTGCGCCCGCCGGTCGTCGCGTCGAACCGCAGGACGAGCGCGCTCGCCTCAGTCCAGTTCGCTCGATTCACGACTGCTTGTATGAGGGGCTCAAGGCCGGCCGCCTTTTGCGCGTCGCCCGCGGCGCCGCTCGTCCAGGCGGGAATCGCGGCCCACGTCACGACCAGCGGCGCACTCTCGTAGGTCCGTCCGCTGCCCAGGTCGTTGTTCGTCGCCGTGAACGGCTGAGCATCGTCGGCGGACTGGATCCGAATCGTGATGTCGGTGAGCGCGGTGTCGGCCTGAGCGGCGCTGAACTGCACGTAGGCCCTCTGGATGGTCGCGCCTTGCGGAATGCCGACTGCGGCGAACCGGGTGCCGACTCGGAATGCCGTCGTCAGGCGCAGATCGTTGTTCCCGAGCACGACACTGGCGTCAGACACCCGTTCCTCGGCGTCGTCGGCGCGAGCAGCGACGGTGATGGCGCGGTCGCGACTTCCTGGATTGCACGTACACGCGCAGGTGTACGCGTTCGTGGCGGCGCCTTCGGGTCGTGGCGGTTTCGAAAAACAGCCGGTCGTCGTCTCGAGAAGGAGGGGAACTGCGAGCAGCGAGACAAGTAGCCATAACCGAGTCGATGTCACGGGACCTCCGAGGGGGACGTTGTTAGGCTGTATGCGATCGGATTTGGGCCGTACATACGCGGCTGCCGATCACGCCGCAATCAAAATCTCTGCCGTTCATGTCCGGTATTCGCCATGTATCGTCGCGGCTCCCGCCGTGGTCGTGCGCGACGACATGCTCGATCCCTGGAGCGACGGGCGCGTCGGGATTGGTGATGCGTGACGAGCACCAAGATCGTGAAGAGGGACAACCAGCGCAGACTCCAAAGTCCGAGAAACGCTTGTTTTGGGCTCGTGCGAAGACGTGAGGCGAGGGCGCCCTAGCGCCCGTCTCGTTATCGTCGGGCGCGGCGCTGCGCACAGCATCGAGAACGGTCTGGTCATCGAGAGCCAGCTCGGCGGCGGGGACAGCCACGGCTTCGGGTTCTTTCCGCTCTGCACCCAGTGAAAGAGAGGTACGACGCCGGGGAGCTATCTCGGGATGAGCCTCACCGCCATGGCGCCGATCTTTCCCGGCTCGGCCTCTGACGGCGCATCGAAGCCGACGGAAATGGTCACGATGACGTTTGATCCGGACGGTGAGTATCGACAAGGGCGCAGCCGAGCCGGCCACATTGGGTCGATTTTCGCCTAGCGGCGAAAGCGTTGAACAACCGCAGATCTAGTTCCGTCTCGCGTAACTGGCCGTTCGCGCTTGTGCTGCCGTTTGCCACAGAGGATTCGTGCGCGTCAGGGGCCGGCGTGTGCGGCGGTGCTTTTGGGGAGCGTGTTGTTCCTGAAATCGGCGGCGGTGAAGTCGCTCGTCCAACACGTGCCTTCGGACGTGACGAGCTGAGCGGTGACGCGGGGATTGGCGGCGAACCGTGCGCTCAGCGTTGCGGCCGAAGGGATGAGGAGCGCGGCGCCCTTG
>JBDSJB010000278.1:0-32027 GCA_039917665.1 Binatia bacterium | reverse complement strand
GCCGTCGTCAATCGAGATGGTAGTGGCGCCGGAGAATCTCGACCGCCGTTCCGACGATGAGCACGACGATCGGGCCGAGGAGGATCAGCCGCAGAAGCCAACTGCCGCGATTCCGCACGGACTAGAGCGGGAGCTCTTTCATGCCCTTCTTCGGTGCGCCGACCAGGCACGCCATGTTGCCCGCGGGGTGCTTGTTGTCGTGCATCAGCTGGTGGGTGTGGCCGATCTGGTCGAACGTATAGGTTTCGCCGAGGCAGGGATCGACCTTGCCCGCGAGCACGAGGTCGTTCAGACCCTTCGCCTGATCGTCGTTCGCGAAGTGCGAGCCCTGGAAGCGCTTCTGCCGCATCCAGAGGTAGCGCAGGTCGACGACCGCGTTGTAGCCGGTCGTGCCGGCGCAGATGACGACCATGCCGCCGGTGTCGCAGACGAAGATCGACGTCGGCACGGTGTCTTCGCCCGGGTGCTCGAAGACGATGCGCGGGCTACGGCGCTCGCCGAGCACGTCCCAGAACGCCTTGCCAAAAGCGCGCGCGCCCGCGGCCCACTTGTCGTACGCGGCGGTGTCCTTCCAGTGCGGCAGCATGCCCCAGTGGTCGAACTTCTTGCGGTTGATGCAGCCCTTGGCGCCGAGCTTCTGGCAGTACTCGAACTTGTCCTCGCCCGAGACGACCGCGACCGGGATCGCGCCCTGCGCCTTGGCGATCTGGATCGCCATACTGCCGAGGCCGCCCGAGCCGCCCCAGATCAGCACCGCGTCGTCCTTCTGGACGGTGTGTGGCTGCCACGCCATCAGCATGCGGTAGGCGGTGGCGCCGACCAGCATGTAGGCCGCGGCGGCTTCCCACGTGAGGTGCTTTGCCTTCGGCACGCACTGGTGCGCCTGCACCTTGGTGAACTGCGCGAAGCTGCCCCAATTCGTCTCGTAGCCCCAGATCTGGAACGACGGCGCGAACATCGGGTCGCCGCCGGCCTGCACGACCTTGTCGTTGCGATCCCACATGCCGCAGTGGATGACGACCTCGTCACCGACCTTCAAGGTCTTCACGTCGCTGCCGACCTTGTAGACGACGCCCGAAGCGTCGCTGCCTCCGATGTGGAAGCCGGTCGTGTCGCCGCCCTTGGCGTGTACCTTCACGACGTCGATCGGCACGCCGAGCGCGGCCCAGACGTTGTTGTAGTTGACGCCGGCCGCCATCACGCAGACGAGCACTTCGTCGGGCGCGATCTCGGGAACGGCCACTTTCTCCACTTTGAACGCCTTGGTCGGCTCGCCGAAGCGTTCGGGCCGAATGACCTGGGCGTACATCTCGGCCGGAACGTGGCCGACGGGGGGAACTTGACCGATCTCGTAGAGGTCGCGCTTCTCGCTCATGAACCGTCTCCTGAAGGTGCCGGGCGCGTCGGCAATTGCGGGCGCGCCAGCGAGTGATTGTGGCCGGGCGGCGAAGGGCGCGAGACTACTCGACGTAGCCGAGCTGTCGCAAGCGCTCGCGAGTCGCGTCGTCGAGCGTGCTGGGCGCTCGCGCCTTCGCGACCGCCGAGGCGCGCCAGAGCGCGACGGTGACGCCGTCGGTCGCGGCATTCGGCGGCCGCGCGGGCGGTGCGCCGTCGAGCTTCGGGTCGGCCAGGTCGACGACGGCGCCCGAGGGCGTGCCGCCGCTGCCGAGGCGGAGGGTGCCGTCGGGGGCGTGACTGCCGTCGAGTCGGAGCGTGATCTTCAGAACGCCCGCCGCGGCGAATGCGTCGAAGCGCAGATGATCCTCGTCGCCGGGCGTCAGCGTGCCCATGACGGTGAATGCGCTCGCCCGCGGCTTGAAGTCGAACAGGTCGCCAGGCTCCAGGCTCAAACGATCGAGGGCGATGAGGGGGATGGGCGGGTCGCTCGCGACGTCGACGACGTAGCGGACAGGACGATCGGCGAGGCCGTCGAGACGCAGCTGATAGCCCTTGCCGTCGAGCTGCGCTCGCACCTGGTCGAGGGCGCGTTGGAGGTCGGCGGCGCCGGGCGCGGCCGGTCCGAGATTGCGCTTCTCTTTCGGGTCGGTGACCAGATCGTAGACTTGCACCGCGCCGTCCGCGACGTCGCGAATGAGCTTCGTGGTGGCGGTGCGGACGGCCTGGCGCTCGGGTGTCCGGGGCTCGGCGTGCGAGACGAGCGCGAACGCGACGCGGGCCGTGTCGTCGGCGTCGGGTGTGCCGGTCGCGAGCGCGCGCAGGCTCCGCCCGTCGCCGACCGGGGCGGGCCGGCCGAACGTCTCGGTGATCGTCGGCACGAGATCGACGGTGCGGACGACGTTCTCGACGACACGTCCGTGGCCGACGTCGGGGAGACGCACCAGCAGCGGCACATGCAACAGCTCGTCGTAGAGCGACTGCCCATGGAAGAACTTCTTGTGGTCCCAGAGCTCCTCGCCGTGATCCGCGGTGACGATCACGAGCGTCCGGTCGAGCCGGCCGCGGCGCGCGAGCCCGCGAAGCAGCCGGCCGACTTGGCGGTCGGTGTACGCGAGGCTGCCGTCGTAGAGATCGACGATGCGTTGGCGATCGGCCTCGCCGTAGGCGTCCTGCCACGCGCGCGAGACGTCGGACCAGGTGAGACCGATCGTGGTCGTCGCGGTGCGATCGACGAAACGCCGCGCCCAGCGCGGCGGCGCATGGTACGGCGTGTGCGGGTCGAGGTAGTGCAGATAGAGCGTCGTCGGACAGCGACCGGCCGCTGTCAGATGACGGAGCGCGGCGCTCGTGATGGCACGGGCATCGAGCTCGTCGCCCGCGCGGACGGCGTCGAAGCTCGGCTGCGCGCCGCGGAGCCATCCGGCCACGAAGGGGTTGTTGACGATCGCATGGCTCGGCATGCCCGTGGTGCCGAGCAGGTCGCTCAGCCCGGAGACGGATCGATGCCAGTAGAACCAGCTGCCGGTGAGGATCTGCGGGATCGACGGGATCGTCTTCGGTCCACCCGCAAAGGCACGCGTGAAGCGTGTCGCGTCGGCGGCGAAGGCATCGAGATGCGGCGTGGTGGGGCGGGCGTAGCCGGCGCTGCCGAGGTGGTCGGCGCGGAGCGCGTCGATCGTGACGAGCAGCAGGCTCGGTGCCTCACCGGTGCAGATGGCGATGTCCGGCGGCGCCCAGAGCCCCGCCGGTACCGGGGTCGCGCCGTCGCCAGCCGGCGTGGTCTCGAAGAGCAGGGTGCCGTGACGGCCGGCGAGCGGCGCGAGCGACACGCCGACGTCGACCCAGCGCCGATCGCGGCTGTCGGCGGCGTCGAGCACGCGGTCATAGAGCGGCGTGCTCGCTCCGTCGCCCTCGAACGCGATGCGGAAGCGGATCGGTGTCGCCCCCTCGGCGACGGCGACCGTCGTCAGCAGCCGCGCGTCCTTCGGAACGGGATCGAGGCTCGCGCGGAAGCTCGCGGGCGGGGTGGTCGCAACGGCGACGCGCGTCGTGCCGTGCAGATTGACCGGGCCGCGCGTGACGCCGGGGTCGAGCGTGACGGGTAAGGGGGCGGCATGTCCACCGCCCGTGCGCGCGCCGATCGCGATGACGGCGATGGCGACGACGCGGAGAATGCGCGCGGCGGGCGTCAACGGCCGACGAAGCCGAGGAACTCCTCGAGCGCATCGAAGCGCATGAAGAGGTTACGGCGCTTCTCGTTGCCCATCGTCGACGTCGGTTGGCTGGAGTAATTGTGCCCGGGGTAGAGCACGGTGTCGTCGGGCAGCTTCCGCAGCGTGTTCAGGCTTTCGTAGAGCTGCGCGGGATCGCTGCCGGGAAGATCGGTGCGCCCGCAGCTGCCGATGAAGAGCGTGTCTCCCGACACCAGGTTGCCGTCGACGAGGAAGCACTGCGAGCCGGGCGTGTGGCCGGGCGTGTGCACGAACGTGAGCGGAACTTTGCCGATCTGGATGGTGTCGCCCGCGTCGACGGCGACGATGTCGGCGGCTGGCAGATCCGAAACGCGCCCGACGAATCCCGCCTCGTGCTTGTTGATGTAGGCTTTGATCGGCAGCTTGCCGACGAGCTCGGCGGCGCCGCTCACGCTCATGCCCATGAAGCGACCGCCGAGATGATCGGGGTGGAAATGCGTGATGAGCGCTTTGGTGATCGTGTAGCCGTCCGCGGCTGCGGCCTCGATGATGGCGTCGATGTCCCACGCAGCGTCGATGACGGCGGCCTCGCGCGTCTCGGGATCGCCGATCAGGTAGACGTAATTCTGCATCGGCCCGAGCTCGAGCTGGCGGATGTAGAGCGACGCGCTCATGCCTTCTTCCCCTTCACCGCCTTCGGCGTGGGTTTCGACGGGATTTTCGATGCGGCCTGCGTCGCGGCCTTGGGCGCACGGCCGACCGGCAACGTGAGTCCCTTCTCCCAGAGATACTCCGGCTCGCCGAGCGTGTGCGACATCCAGCGCGACAGCACGAACAGCAGATCGGAGAGGCGATTCACGTAGCCGAGGACGGCGTCGCCGATCGGCTCTCGCCGCATGAGGCGCAGGATGTCACGCTCGCCGCGGCGGCAGACCGTGCGGGCCTGATGGAGAAACGCGGCGATCGTTCCGCCGCCAGGCAGGATGAACGACTTGAGTGGCTCCAGATCGGCCTGGCACTCGTCGATCGTGCGCTCGAGGACTTTGATCTGCGCGGGCCCGATGCGGATCATGCCTTCCCACGCGGCGTCGGGGGGGGTGGCGAGCTCGCTGCCGAGATCGAAGAGCTCGTTTTGCACCTGCCGGAGGATGTGATCGAGGCGTGTGGTGGCCGCGCTCGGCGGGGCGCCGTCGTTGAAGGCGCGCACGATACCGAGGATCGCATTCAGCTCGTCGATCGTGCCGTAGCTCTCGATGCGGGGGTCGTCTTTGCCGACGCGGCTGCCGCCGACGAGATGGGTGTCGCCTTTGTCGCCGTGGCGCGTGTAGACCTTCGTGATCCGGATCGCCATGCGTGCGGGGCCTAAGCCTTGAGGGCGCCGGCGCCGGTTTCGACCGGCAACCCGGCCTCGCGCCATCCGGGAATGACGGTCCGTCCCGTTTCGTCGCGCGCGCCGCCGAAGCCGCCGCGCACGTTGCTGACGTCGGTGTAGCCGGCTCCGACCAGCAGCTCGGCGCCGCGCTGCGAGCGTCCGCCGGCTTGGCAGCCGACCAGCACCGGCGTCGCGGGAGGGATGACGCGTTGCACGCCGGCGACGAAATCCGGATTGGGGCTCGAGCCACCACCGCGGAAGAACATCACGGGCACGTTGACGGCGCCCGCCGGGTGCCCGGCCGAGAACTCTTCTGGGGTCCGGACGTCGAGATACACGGCCGTCGGATCACTCTGCAGGGTCTCGTAGGCGTCGGGAGGCGTCGTCTGCCGGATCTCCATGACGGCTGTCTATCAGAGCCGTCACGCGACAGTCACCCCGAGGTGCTCAGGAAATCGTCGGTGCTCGTTCGTCGCCGGCGCGCTCGTCCTTCGGCGCACAGTGCGTGCGAATGATCTTCTTCAGGCGCTCCAGATCAATCGGCTTCTTGTAGAGCACGCCCGTCGCGAGCCCGGCGAGCTTGCTGCGCTTGATGACGTGATCGCGGTCGTAGAGGTAGCCCGTCATCAGGATCACGGGGAGCGTCGGCTGGCTCTCCTTCAGATCCATGTAGAGGTCGTAGCCGTCCATGTCCGGCATGACCACGTCGCTCACGACGAGATCGAAGCGTTGGCGGCTGGTTTCCGCGAGCGCGTCGATCGCGGACGTCGCGATGATCGCGTTGCAGCCTTGATGGCGGAGCAGCTCGGCGAGCGATTGGCAGACGCCGAGATCGTCGTCGACGACGAGGATGCGGAGGCCCGCGATCGATGGCCCGCCGCCGTTGCTCGGCGCGGTCGCCTCGGAAGCGGTCCCGGTCGGCGTCGTGCTCGCCGGCCCTGCCCCCGGACTCGAGGCGTCCCGGCTCAGGTTGGTCATCAGGGTGCCGGGGAGATACTGGCGAGTTTCGTACGCGTCGCCGGCGGCGAGGCCCTGGACCCGGTCGACGATGGCGTGGATCTTGGCGACCTCGCGCTGGACCGCCTCGAAGCGCTCGCCCTCGATGATCATCTGCTCGTCGCTCGCGGTCCGTCGGACGAACTCCTCGAGTAGCTCCATCGAGTTGGTGATGACCTCGAGCGGGTTGTTGATCTCGTGGGCCAGGCTGACGGCGAGCTCGCCGAGGGTCAGGAGCCGGTCGCGCTTGCGAATCTGGCGGAGATCCTTGGCGAACCCGATGGACCCGACTTCGGCGCCGGTCTCGTCGTAGGCGATCGAGCCGGAGATCGCGACGGGCAGCTCGCTCCCGTCTTTGGCGCGAAAGAGCGTCTCGCAGTTCTTGACCATGCCCCGTGGGCCGGCATCCTCGCTCCGCATCGTCCGCATCACTTCCCGAGCCCGATCGCGGCTTTGGTAGAGGATCATGACCGGCTTCCCCAGCACCTCTTCCGACGTGTAGCCGAGGGTTTGGCGGGCCCCGTCGTTGTAAAAAACGATCAGACCCTGCCGATCGACGGCGACGACGATGTCGGGGGCGTTTTCGAGAAGTTTTTCGAAGTAGATGCGCGGGAGCGGCATCGAAAGTTCGGCGTGTCGTCGAGCGCAGCACCGCTCGACCAACCAAGTCATGTTAGGCCGCGACCCGTGGAGGGTCAAGTTTCGCGACGGTCGGATGCCAGTGCCCGAAAACGCTCGCTCCGGCCTCGCCCTCGCGCCCGCACGGGGTTCCACGGCGTCAAGATTCTGACCCGCCTGCTGCTCAAGACCACGTGCGAAGTGGCCGAAGATGTCACACGGGAAGGTCCAGCGTGATGGGGAGTGGAGGAGCCGTGACGATTGACGAGCCGCGAGCGCATGAACGTGTGGGGAGCGTGCGATGAGCACCGCTGAACGCGCCGCCGGCGACCGCGCCCTGCTGCGGTTTCTCGCCCGTCAGGGCCGGGTCTCCGCCGAGGACGTGACGCGGGTCGAGACGCTGCTCGAGGCAGAGGGCGCCATTCTCCATGACGTGCTCGAGCGCGAGGGGATCATCGGTCAGAAGGACCTCGCCCTGATGCTCGCCGAGACGCTGCGGCTCCGCATCGTCGATCTCACCACGTATCCGCTCGACGCCAACGTCACCCGCGAGCTGAAAGAAAACATCGCCGCCCGGTACGAGGTCGTGCCGATCAGCATCGATGAGCGCACGATCGAGGTCGTCACCGCCAATCCGCTCGACCTGGAAGGCCTGAAGGCGGTGGAGTTCGCAACCGGCAAGCGTGTGCAGCCGGTCGTCGCGACGCACGTCGAAGTGAAGGACGCGCTCAAGCACACCTACCGCCTGCAGGAGTCGCTCGAGCAGTTTCTGCAGCTCGTGCCCGCCGGCGAGTCGCTCGTCGTGAACGAGCTCAACGACGAGGGCGGAGACCTCCGCACCATCGCGGCCGACGCCGAGCTGCCGCCGGTGATCAAGCTCGCGGACAAGATGCTGATCGAGGGCATCAAGTCGCGAGCGAGCGACATCCACGTCGAGCCGGAAACCGACTCGGTGCTGGTGCGCTATCGCGTCGATGGCATCCTCGAGGAGGCGTTCCGCTTCCCGAAGTGGATTCAAAATCCGCTGGTCGCCCGCCTGAAGGTGATGGCGAAGCTCGACATCACCGAGCGTCGCTTGCCGCAGGACGGCCGGATTCAGGTGCGGTACTCGGACAAGAGCGTCGACATGCGCGTGTCGAGCTTGCCCGCGCAGCACGGTGAAAAGATCACGCTCCGTATTCTCGACGCGAGCCAGGGCGTGAAGATCCTCGATCGGTTGGGCCTCTCGCCGAACGACCTGAAGCTGCTCCGCGACGCCGCGAAGAAGCCGCAGGGGATGATCCTCATCACCGGGCCGACCGGGAGCGGTAAGACGACCACGCTGTACGCGCTCCTCCGTGAGATCTTCTCGCCGAAGACGAACATCGTCACGATCGAAAATCCGATCGAGTACCAGCTGAAGGGCATCAATCAGGTCGAGGTCAACGAGAAGCAGGGCCTGACGTTCGGCGGCGTGCTGCGCTCGGTCTTGCGCCAGGACCCCGACGTCATCCTGCTCGGTGAGATCCGCGACAAGGAAACCGCTCAGATCGCGTTCCAGGCCGCCACCACCGGCCACCTCGTGCTGAGCACGGTGCACACCAATGACGCCGCCGGTGCCGTCACGCGTCTCATCGACCTCGGCCTCGAGCCGTACGCGATCGCGTCGGCGATGAATCTCGTGGTCGCGCAGCGGTTGGTGCGCCAGCTCTGTCCGACCTGCAGCAAACCGACCGAGCTCGATCCGGAGATGCAACGGCAGCTCCACGCCGATCCGGTGGGCGCCACCTTCAAAGAGAATGTCGGGTGTGCGCAGTGCCGTCACACCGGCTACCGCTCGCGTCTCGGCGTCTACGAGATGCTGCCCATGACGACGGCGATGGCCAAGCTCGTCGAGGCCGGCGCCGGCGAGAGCATGGTGCGCCAGCAGGCGCGTAGCGAAGGCCTGCACACGCTGCTCGAGGACGCCGTCGACAAGCTGCGGACGGGTCTCACGACCGTCGAAGAGTTGCAGCGCGTCGTCCAGATCGGCGACAGCGCCGGGACGCAGTGCCCGGGCTGCAAGAAGGAGATCGCGGAGGACTACAGCGTCTGTCCGCATTGCAGTAAGACGCTCCGGTCCACCTGCAGCGGTTGCGCCAAGCCGCTCAATCCCGAGTGGGTCCGCTGCCCGTATTGCGGCTCCGCGGCAACGGTCGACGAGACGCCCGCTGCGGCCGAAACACCCGCCAGTCGGCGCAGCTTCAAGGCCCTCGTGGTCGACGACACCTCGACGATCCGGGACGTCGTCCAGCACACGCTCGAGCACTCCGATCTCGGCCTCACCGTACTCACGGCCGAGGACGGTCCGACGGCGCTCGAGATCGCGAGCCGCGAGCGGCCCGACATCGTGATCCTCGACATCTCGATGCCCGGGATGGACGGCTTCGAGGTCTGCCGACGGCTGCGGTCGGAGATGCGCACCGCGTTCGTCCCCGTCCTGATGCTGACGGCGCACGACAGCGAGGACGACGTCGCGCGCGGCTTCGGCGTCGGCGCGGACGACTACATGGTGAAGCCCTTCCGGCGTGAAGGGCTGATCACGCGCGTCAAGCGCATTCTCGAGCGGACCTACGGCAGCCAGGCGGTGGGGACGGCGCTGCCGGATACGGGGCCGTCCGCGATGGCTCCGATGACGCCGCCGATGATACCGGCGGCCGTCGCGGCCCCGGCGTTCACGGCGCCCGCGGCAACCAGTCCCGACGTCACGGCCGCGCTCGCGGAGCTCGCGGCGGATCGCGACGCGCTTCGCCGTGCGGTCGCGAGCTGCGAGACGCGTCTCGGTGAGCTCGCGCTCCAGCCCGCGCCCGAGAGCGGCAATGGGTGCCCCCACGCCGCGACGGACAGTGGTGCGCTCGACGACCTGAAGAACCTCATCGCCGAGATGCGGGCGATGCAAGACCGTTCCCTCGACGACCTCCGCGCCGAAATGCAACGGACGGCGGGGCTTGCACGCGAAGCGCTGCAGAGCGCCAACGCCACGACGACGGCGCTGCCGCCGGAACAATTCGCGTCGATGCTGGCGACCGTGGAACACTTGCAGGGCGAGCAGGCGCGCATGGCGTCGGCGGTCGAGGCGGTGGGCACCAACGACACCGCGGTCGACGAAGAGTGCGAACGGCGCCTCCGCCAAGCCACGCAGGCCATCGACGAGCTGCGCACGGGCATCGACACGCTCCGCGCGGGCTGGCAGCGCGACGCGACGGCGATCCGCGCCGAAGTGCGGGCGGCCTGCGAGGACGCGTGGCAGCGCGCGCAGACCGACGCGAGCGCGGCCGATGCCCGGCTCGTCGCGAGCCTCGAGGATCTGCGGAGTGAGATTGCCGGCGACCGCGACGCGCGAACCCGCGAAGGCGCGCGTCTCCGCGGTGCAGAAGAGCAAGCGAACCGCGCGCAGGCGGAGACATTGGCGGTCGCCGAGAAGACGGCCCGGGAGCTCGCGGCGGTGCAGCGCACGCTGGCCGAGCAGCAGACGGATCGGCAGCAAGACGCCGAGCGCATGGCCGGCGCCGAGGAAAGCGCGCGTCGGGCGCGCGCCGAGATGCTGGCAGTCGCCGAGCAGATGAGCGCGGAGCTCGTGACGCTCCGGCGGACACTCGCGGAGCAGCGCGACGGCGGGTTGCAGGTCGGAGCGCGCGTGGCGGGTAGCGAAGACGCCCTGCAGCAGATGCGGAGCGAGCTGACTTCGACCGTCGGTCGTCTGAGCGACGAGCTCACGGGCATCACGCGTGATCTCGAGCGGCACCAGGCCGAGCGTGTCGCCGACGGCGTGCGGGCCGCGCGGGAGCGGACGGAGATGGAGCGGCTCGTGGCCTTGCAGGCCGAGACGCGCGGGGAAGGCGCGGGCGTGTCGGCGGAAACGCTGCTGCGGATGCAGCAGGAAGCGATCGCGGCCGCGCAGGAGACGGCGCGTACGATGCAGCACGACCTGCTGGCGACCGTGGATGCCTCGGCGCGCGCCGCGCAGCGGGACATGCTCGCGGCAGCGGAGGCGGGCGTGCAGGCGGCGCACCAGGAAGCGATGGCAGCGAATGAACGGACCGCGCATGAGCTGGCGGCACTCGCGCAGACGGTGAGCGCGCAGCACGGGGCGCAGCAGCAGGAAGTGCAGGAGCTGCGGCATCGCCTCGATCGGGGACGACGGGCGGCCGTGAAGCTCGTCCAGCGAGTCCGGGCCGGGGGCGCCGCCGTGGCAGCTCGGGTGGAGGCGCGCGAAGCGGAGTGCGAAGAGCACGTTGCGAGCATCCGCGACGAAACCGCGACGATGCTCGGGAAGCTGCGCGACGAGCAGGCGGCCGTCACGGCCGACGTCAACGAGCGCCTCATCGACTTGCCGTCGGCGGCCGAGCACCGGAGCGTCATGGCGTTTCTCGACGGCTGCGAGACCCAGCTCACGGAGTTCGCGGCGCGACTCGACGCGCAGGGCACGGTGCGGGCGGCGTCCGACGAAGCGTCGCGGCAGCAGCTCGTGGTCGACGTGCTCGAGGTGAAGTCCGTCGTCGCGCGCATCGACGGCGAACAGCGTCGGCTCGCGGCCGACGTCGAGGAGCGCCTGCGGAGCCTCATGCGTACCGCGGCGGGCGGTTTCGACGTGCAGCTCGCGCTACTGCGGGGCAAGGTCGAGGTGCTTGCCCGGACGCTCCGTGATCGCGTGCCCGTCGATCCGGCGGCGCCGACCGACGAAGGGTTGCTCGCGCACCGCCACGGCTTGTTGGATCAGCTGCGTCAGCAGCTCACGGCCCTGCAGAGCGCCACGGAATGGAACCCGAGGGCCGTTCTCGATCTGTTGGTCGATTCGACGCTCGCAGCCGCCATCACGCCGTTCCGGCGGATCTTGAAACCGGCGGAGAGCGAGCCGGCGGCGGATCGAGGGGCAGAGAAACCGGCGGAGAACGGTGCCGGCGCAAGCGCTACGGACGAGTCAACATCACCTTCTTGAGATCCTTCAACCCGCCGAGAATCTCGGACATCGACACCCCGAGGTGAGGGTGGGTGAGGTGCGGGGCGAGCTCCGCGATCGGCAGCATCACGAAGCGCCGCTTGTGCATCTCGGGGTGAGGGATCTTCAGATTCCGCTTGTTGACGGTCTGGTTGTCCATCAGCAGCAGATCGATGTCGATGATGCGTGAGCCCCAGCGCTTGCCCGTGACGCGTTTCCGGCCCATGGCCTTCTCGATCAAGAGGGTGCGCTTCAGCAGCTCCTCGGGCTCGAACTCGGTTTCGATCTCGAGCACGCTGTTGATGAACCACGTCTTGGCGTTGCCGTGCGGCTCGCTCTCGTAGAGCGACGACGTCTTCACGATCCGCGTGTCGGGCAGCTCGACCAGACGCGCCTCGGCCTCGCGGATGTTCGCCTTCCGATCCCCGAGATTGGAGCCGAGGCCCACGTAGACCCGATGCGGCATCGTCGCTGTCGTGTCCTGTCCGCGCGACCCAGAAAGGGCGCGCTCAGAGTTTGAGAGTTGTCAGACGCTCCACGGCTTCTGCGAGCCGGGGAGTTGCCACCGTGAGACTGAACCGGATGTAGCCTTCGCCGGCGCTGCCGAAGCCGCTGCCCGGCGTCGCGACGACGCCGATGTCCTCGAGGAGCTTCGAAACCAGGCTCGTCGACGTGAAGCCCCGCGGCACCGATACCCACACGTAGAACGTGGCGTGCATGGGCTGCGCTTGAAGACCGATCTTGGCGAGCGCTGGGAGGAACATGTCGCGGCGCTCGCGATAGAGCGCGCGCATGCCGGCGACCGGCGTCTGATCGCCGCTCAGTGCCGCGATGCCGGCTTCCTGCACCGCTTGGAAGATCCCGGAGTCGACGTTGGTCTTCACCTTGCCGAGGCCCGCGATGAGCTCGCGGTTGCCGGCGGCGAAGCCGACGCGCCAGCCGGTCATGTTGTAGGTCTTCGAGAGCGAGTGGAACTCGATGCCGAGTTCGCGCGCGCCGGGGGTCGCGAGGAAGCTCGGCGGCGGCTCGTCGAAGTAGATCTCGGAGTAGGCGTTGTCGTGGGCGACGATGATGTTGTTGCGCTCGGCGAAGGCGACGACGTCGGCGAAGAACTGGCTGGTGGCGAGCGCGCCGGTCGGGTTGTTGGGATAGCCGAGCCACATGAGCTTCGCGCGCTTGGCGACCTCTTCGGGGATGGCTTTCAGGTCGGGGAGGAAGGCGTTCTCGGCGCGGAGCGGCATCGGGTAGACCGTGCCGCCGTTGAAGGTGGTGCCGATGCCGTAGACCGGGTAGCCGGGGTCGGGCACCAGGACGATGTCGCCCGGGTCGACGAAGGCGACCGCCATGTTGGCGATGCCTTCCTTAGAGCCGATCAGCGAGACGATCTCGGTTGCCGGGTCGCACGCGACCCCAAAGCGCTTCTGGAGATAGCCGGCGGCGGCGGCGCGGAAGGTCGGCATGCCCTCGTAGTCGGGGTACCGATGGTTGGCGGGCCGGGTGGCCGCTTCCTGCAACGCCGCGACGATGTGAGGGAAAGTCGGGCAATCGGGGTCGCCGATGCCGAGGCTGATCAGGTCGACGCCGCGCGCGGCGACCTCCTTCTTCATGCGATCGATCTCGGCGAAGAGATACGGCGGAAGTCGTCGAATTCGCTCAGCAGGAAGGATACTTACGGGCACCGTCTCGCTCCCCTTCGTGGCACCGCTGGACCGCCCGATAGCAGGGCAGACACGGAAAAACGATCGAGAACCCGCTACTTAGCCGAACATTTCCGATTGCACAAGCAACATCGCGATCGTATAGGCGCCTCACGAGGCCGACGCCACGCCGCGGAAACGCACCGGCGCCTCTTTATCGGAGGGGGTGCCGAGGACGACGCGCAGGCGGTGCCGGCCGCCGTCATCCGGGCAGCGAATGGCGGTGGGATCGATGGTTTGGCCATCGAGCTCGACCGAAGCCACGCCGCGGCTCCGGCCTGCCGGGTTTTCGATCGTGATCTCCCATTCGATCGTCCCGTGCCGCCAGACGACGGTGCAGGAGGGCCAGGAGGTCGGCAGGCACGGGTCGATGACCAGGCGGTCGCCGCGCCGGTCGATGCCGAGGATGCCTTCCAGCCCCGCCCGATACATCCAGCTCGCCGAGCCGGTGTACCAGGTCCAGCCGGCACGGCCGGCGTGCATCGGGTGCGAGTACACGTCACCCGCGAGCACGTAGGGCTCGCCGCCATAGCGTTGCACGGCCGCGGGCTCGCGCGAGTGATTGATCGGATTGAGGAGGTGGAACATCTCGATGGCCTCGTCGCCTGCGCCGATGCGCGCCAGCGCGAGAATCGTCCACATCGCGGCATGGGAATACTGCCCGCCGTTCTCGCGGATGCCCGGCGGGTAGCCGCGGATGTACCCCGGGTCGGGCTCGGCGCGATCGAACGGTGGCGTGAGGAGCAAGATGATTCCGAGCGGACGACGGACCAAGTGGGCCCGAACGGCGTCGAAGGCTTGTTCGGCCCGGCGTGCGGGTACGAGCCCGGAAAGGACGGCCCAAGATTGCGGGAGCGAATCGAGTCGACACTCGCTGTTGCGTGCCGATCCGAGCGGGGTGCCGTCGTCGAAGTAGCCGCGGAGATACCACTCGCCGTCCCAGGCGAGCTCGAGCATGGCGGTCAGTCGCGCCACCTCGCTGCGATAGCGCGCGGCACGGGCTGCGTCCCCGCGCCGGTCGCAGAGGTCCGCGAAGGTGCGAAGCACCGAGCCCAAGAAGAAGCCGAGCCAGACGCTTTCGCCTCGGCCCTCGATGCCGACGCGGCTCATGCCGTCGTTCCAATCGCCGCCGCCCATGAGCGGCAACCCGTGTGTGCCGGCCGTGATGCCGCGCTCGATGGCGCGGATGCAGTGCTCGAAGAGCGTGGCGTGCTCGGCGGACGGATGCGGAAGGTCGTACGCGTCGTGCTCGCCGGGGGCGAGGACGCGCCCTTCGATGAACGGGACGGACTCGTCCCACACGCCCACGTCGCCGGTGGTCGCGACGTAGCGCGCCGCCGACACCGGGAGCCACAGCATGTCGTCCGAGCAGCGCGTCCGCGTGCCACGCCCCGCGGGCGGATGCCACCAGTGTTGCACGTCGCCTTCGACGAACTGGTGCGAGGCGGCCGCGAGGAGCTGCGCCCGCCAGAGATCCGGCCGCGTGAACCCGAGCGCCATGACGTCCTGGAGCTGATCGCGAAAGCCGAACGCGCCGCCCGGCTGATCGTAGCCGCAGCGCGCCCACAGCCGCGATGACACGGCCTGGTATTGCAGCCAGCCGTTCATCAGCACGTCGAAGGAATCGTCCGGCGTCTTCACTTGCACCGCGCCGAGCAGTGTCCGCCACCGCGCTTCGACGTCATCGAGCGTGGCGCGCACGGTGCGGCGTTCGGTGTAGCGGTCGAGCAGCGCCATCGCATGGGTCCGGTCGCGGCCCTGACCGAGCACGAACGTGATCTCGCGTTGCTCTCCCGGCGGGATGTCGATCTCGACCTCCAGCGCCGCGCACGGATCGAGGCCGGCGCCGAAGCGTCCGCTCAGGCCTTCGCGCGTGAGTGCCACCGGTGCGAGCGAGCTGCCGTAGCGGCCGAGGAACTCGAGCCGGTCGCCGGTCGAGGAGCGCGGACGTGGCACCGCCGCGGCGAACGCGGTCCGGCCGGGGAAATCATCGGTGTAGCTGTTGGTCGCGAGAATCGCGGAGCGCAGCGCTTCGTGCTCGGTCACGACTTGGGTCTGACCCTCCGGGCGGGGCGGTCCGAGGCTCCACTCGGCATAGGCGAACGCCCGGAGGCGGCGCGGCTGCGTCCCGCGATTCGCGATGGTGAGCACCGAGAGCTTCACCGGATCCTCGGGGGCGACGAAGATGGCGAGCTCGTGCGCGAGGTCGCCGCGCTCGTGCTGGTAGCGCGTGACGCCGGGCGCGTGCCTGACGATCCAACGCGGAGTCTCCGGTCCGCGTCGCATCGCCCCGGGCGTCGCGCCCCAGCAGGCGCCCGTGCGCTCGTCGCGCAGGTAGAACATTTCCGCGCCGCGATCGACGATGGGATCGTTGGCGAAGGGCGTGAGGCGGTTCTCGCGGCTGTTCTCGTACCAGGTGAACGCGGGACCGCCGTCGGTGACGAGGCTCCCGAAGGCCGGGTTCGCGAGCACGTTCGACCACGGGCGTGGCGTGTCGGCGTCGCCGGCGAGCACGATCACGTATTCGCGGCCGTCGGCGCTGAATCCGCCCGTCCCGTTGGGGAAGAGGAGGGTGGGGGTCTCGAAGTACGGCGGGCGCGGACGTGCCGGCGCGGCCGTCGCAGCCAGACGCTGCGGCCATTGCCGCTCGGCCGGCCAACGCGGCTCCGGGTACGGACGGTCCAGCTGATTCGCGAGCTCGCCGCGTTCGCCGCTCAAGACCGCGCGCGCCACCGACAGCAAGAGTATGCGATCGACCTCGGCGATGTTCTCGCCGCGCAAGAGATGGACGCCGGCGGGTCGGTCGCGCCAACCCGCCCACGGGCCGCTGTCGAGCAAGCCGGCGAGCCGGTCGTGCATCTCGCTGCGGTAGCCCTCGGGGTGCTCGTTCAGCACCACGATGTCGGCGGTGAGGCCCTTCAACCGCCAATACTCGCGCGCCTGCAGCACCTGTTGCACGAGCGGCATGTCGTCGGATTCGACCACCCGCACCACGACGATCGGGAGATCGCCCGAGATGCCGAACTGCCAGAGACCGGATTGTCCGCGCGCGTTTCGCATGCGGACCGACGGGCTCTCGCGCAGCGTCGGATCGACCCAGAACACGCGCGAGCCCAAGCGTTCGAAGAGCTGCGCCTCGTCCGAGGTGAGACCGAGATGCCGGAGCGAGATCTGCACATGCGTGAATGCGAGGGCGAGCGCGCGGCCGGCGGTCGCATAGTCGTGGTACTTCTGCGCCAGCACGTGCCCGGCGGCCTCGCCGACGGCCACCCCGGTCGCGAAGCTCAAGCGCGCGAAGCCTCCGGGCGGCAGGCGGAGGCGGTACCGCAGGCTGACGATGGGATCGAGCACGGCGCCCGTCCGGCCGGACAGCGGCCGGCCGTCGATGGCGATCGGATCGCTCGAATCATGGCCGCGGCCGAGAAACGCGGCGCGATCGGTCTCCCACTCGACCGGGCCACGGAGCCCGCCGTCGACGCTCAGCGAATGGATGGCCATCAGCTCGGGCTCGCCCGAGGCGCGCGGCCGCCGGCGACACACCAGCGCCGTGTACTCGGGGAGGTATTGGGTTTCGATGAAGAGCTTGCCGAACGCCGGATGTGCGACGTCGGTCGGACCGTCCCCGAGGACGATCTCGGCATAGCTCGTCACCTCGATCTCGCGGACGCGGTCGTCCTTGTTCGAGACCGAGAGCCGGCGCACCTCGACGTCGTCCTCGGGTGAGACCGTGATGTCGAGCTGGGTTTCGATGCCGTCGTCGCGACGCCGGAAGACCGCGCGCTCGGGGAGAAAGTGCACGAGGTAGTCGTCGGCCTCGCGTCGCGTCGGCTGATGGGTCGCCGACCAGACCATTCCGGACCGCACGTCGCGCAAGTAGATGGCGTGCGTCGCCGAGTCGCGCGTCGCGTCGGGACGGAGCCGGGTGACGACCTGGCCGCGATGCCAACTGCCGCCGCCGCCCGCATTGGTGATCACGGCGGTGTACGACCCGTTCGAGAGGAAATGCGCGTGGGGGAACGTGGTGTGCGGGGAGCGGAACCGGCGGGTCGAGAGCGGCGCCGGTTGCGGCAGCACGCGTGTCGAATCGGCGGGACGCGGCTCGACGATCGGGACGTCGCGCGGCGCGCGTTCCTGCAGCAGCAGCTCGGTCGCCTGGATGCGGGGATCGGCATGGAACCGCTCCACGAACCGTCCACCTTGCAAGACGTTGGCGAGCGCGAGCATGCTCATCGCCTGGTGGTGCGCGAAGTAGGCTTTCACGATGGTGCCGCGCTCGGACCGGGCGCCGGATTCGGGCGACTCGCCGCCGTCGCCGCGGGGCGTGTAGTCGATCGCCTCGTAGAAGCCGTAGCGGCCGAGGAGCCCCGCGACCGACAGCTGGCGCAGATTGGCGGCAGCCGCCGGCGCATCGACCAGCGCGGCCAGCATCGTCGCGTAGGGTGACACGACAAGATCGTCGCCCAGACCGCGCTTCAACCCGAGGCCCGGCACGCCGAAGGCGCGGTATTGATAGTGGCCGGCGCGATCGAGGAGCGCGTACGCCGATTCCGAGATACCCCATGGCACGCCGAGCCGGCTCGCGTAGCGACGCTGGTGCGCCACCGCGGTCCGACACGACCCGTCGAGCAGCGTCTCGGGATAGCTGCGCGTGAAGATCAGCGGCAGCAGATACTCGAACATCGTCGCGCTCCACGAGAGCAGCGTGACGCGGCCGTCGACGCTCGTCAGCGGACGACCGAGCGCGAACCAGTGGCGAGGCGGCACGTCGCCCTTGGCGATGGCGACGAAGCTCGCGAGCCGCGCCTCGGAGGCGAGCAGATCGTAGAAGGACGTGTCGAGCCGACCTGGGCCATCGGCGTCGGGAAGCCGGTACCCAACCGCAAAGAGCCGGCGGCGTCCGTCGTAGAGCAGGCGGAAGTCGGTGTCGCGCGCGCCGTCCCGAGCGCGGTCGATGAGCGAGCGCACCCGCTTCGTCAGCGCGGGATCGATCGGATGGAGGTCGTCGCGGAGCGGCTCCTCGAGGGCCTCGGCCAGCACGAGCAACGCGGCGACCAGGTTCCCGCTGTCGACCGTCGAGACGTAGCGCGGCAACAGCGGCGCCAGGGTCTTCGTGTCGTACCAATTGAGCAGATGGCCTTCCCAGCGCTCGAGTCCCTCGACGCCGTCCATCATCTTCTCGAGTCGCTCGATGAGCGCGGGGAGCGCGATGAAGCCGAGATCGTGCGCCGCGACGTTGGCGAGCAGCGCCAAGCCGATGTTGGTCGGCGACGTCCGGTGCCCGACGATCTCGCCCGGTGCCTCCTGGAAATTGTCGGGAGGCAGCCAGTGATCTTCGTCGGTCAGGAAGGTCGTGAAATATTCCCAGGTGCGGCGGGCCGTATCCGCGAAGAGCGCGCGATCGGCCTCCGTCAGCGGCACCGTGTCGACGATCGTCGGCCGACTGAGATGGTAGGCGGCGAAGGGCGCGACGATCCACAACAGAACGAACGGCAGCGCCGACCCGAGCGCCCCCGGCCGTGCGAAGATGACGAGAGCGAGGGCGATGGCGGCGATGACGGGACTCGCGGCCATTTCGGCCACGAACAGCGAAGCCCCGCGCTGTTCCATCAGGCCGGACGCGCGGGCCGTCGTCGCGGCCGCGGTTTCCCATTCGAGCAGCCGGCGCTGCGTGATGAAGACGCGGACGAGCGTGAGGCCGATCGCGTGCACGCTATCCCAGGCGTGGAAGGCGAGGAGCGTCAAAGTCAGGAGCACGCGCGCGGCCGCCGTCTGGAGATCTTCGAACAGCACGCGCAGGAACGACGACATCGTGCGGCTCGGGCCGGGACCCGAGAGCAAGGGGCCGAGCGCAATCCAGAGGGGTGCGCCTGCGACGAGCAGCGCCGCGAGCGTCCAGACCGCGGGGTTCCCGGGCAACAGGAGCCAACCCGCGAGCAGCATCGCGAGCAAGCTCGGTGCGATCAGGCTGCGCCGCAGGTTGTCGAAGATCTTGAAGCGGCTGATGAGCGGCAGGCGATTCCGCGCGAAACCCAGCGTCGTCGGCACCCAGGGCAGCAGCCAGAGCAGGATCTGCCAATCACCCCGGACCCAGCGATGCTGGCGGCGCGCGTGCGTCAGGATGCTCGCCGGGTAATCGTCGACCAGCTCGGCATCGGTGACCAACGCCGCGCGGGCGTGCAGCCCTTCGAAGAGATCGTGCGAGAGGAGGGCGTTCTCGGGAACACGGCCTTCGAGGGCCGCGCGAAACGCGTCGACCTCGTAGAGACCTTTCCCCGTGAAGATCCCTTCCTCGAAGAGGTCCTGGTACACGTCGGAGACGGCGGTCGTGTAGGGATCGACGCCGGTATGGCCGGCGTAGAGGCGCGCGAAGAGCGAGCCGGCAGCGCTCGCGAAGGTCACGCTCACCCGTGGCTGCAGGATCGTGTACCCGGCGGTCACGCGGCCTTCGCGCGGGTCGTAGTACGGCCGATGGAGCGGGTGCGCGCCGATGCCGACGAGGTTCCGCGCGACGTTCCGCGGCAACACGGTATCGCTGTCGAGCGTCAGGCAGTACGTGACGTCGGGGAGGATGCTGAGGTCGCCGACCGTCAGCACGTAGCTCGTCGTGGCGTCGCCGCGCAGCAAGCGGTTGAACTCTTCGAGCTTGCCGCGCTTCCGCTCCCATCCCATCCACAGGTTTTCGCCCGGATTGAAGCGCCGGCGACGGTGAAAGAGATAGAAGCGATCGGTGTGACCTTCGCCGTGACGCCGATTCAGATCTTCGATCCCCGCGCGGGCGGCGTCGAGCACCGCCTGGTCGCCGGGCAGTGTCTCCTGATCGGCGTCGCGCAGATCGGTCAGCAGTGCGAAGTGGAGAAAGCGGTCGGGATTGGCGAGCGCTTGCACCTCGAGATGGGCCACCATCGCCTGCGCCCGCTCCACACTGTCGAGGAGCGTCGGCACCACCACCATGGTTCGCGTGCCCGGCGGCAGGCCGTGCTGGAAGTCGAGCCGGACCAAGCGCCGCGGACGCACGAATGCCGACACAAGACGTTGCAAGAGCGCGGTCGCGAGCTCCGTCGCGGGAAGCGCAGTCAGCGCGGCGGCTGCCAGCAGGATGAGCCACGAGCCCCCGTTCGCGCGCGCATACCAGACGGCGGTCGCGACGCTGCACCCGGTGAGGACCAGCAACGCTCCGAGGTAGAGCAGGGTCGCGTGGGCGCCCGCGGCCGTGCGGAGCCGTGTCCGCGCGCCGGGAGGTCGCGGCAGGCCATCTTGAAAAGCGCGGCGTCCCGGACCGATGAGATAGTCGCCGACGTGCGCCCGCCGGGCGCCCGGGCCGTCCTGATCCGCCGCGCGTCGCGCCTCGTCGACGCAGCGAAGCGCGAGCTCGACTTGATCCTCGCCACGCGGTCCCGCGAGCGCCTCGACGACGTGGCGGTAGCGGTCACGGCTCAAGAAGTCCATGCGCGCGTACACACCGGCGGGATCGCGCTGCAGGACGTGCTCGACCAGGCTCGTGCGCTCGAAGAGCTCGCGCCAATCTTCGGTGGCGCAGAAGCGCAGGCTCGTGAAGATGTTCGCTACGGAGATCTGCTCGGTGGCTTGGCGCTGCGTCTCGTTGCGGATGGCCTCTTCGATGGTGAGCCCATCACGGGCGAGGCGCTCCTCGAGCGCGATACGGATGGGCGCGACGGCCGATCCGTACTCGCGCAGGCGCTGCACGAGCTGCACCACGAACGGCACGTCGAAGGTGGCGGGCAGGGCGGGGAGCACTTGGGTTTCCGCCCCGACGTCGATCGCGCGCAGGAAATCGAACGCGCCGATCCGCGAATCCCGCGCCGCGACCAGCCCATCGGTCAGATCACGGAGCCGCGCCAGCAGCGCGAGCTTCAGCACGCTCGGCCATGCCCACAGCTCCCCGATGCCGAGCGGCGCCACCGCTTGAAACGCCGCGAGGTAACGCGTGACGCGGGCGACCTCCAAACGCCCGTCGCTGTGGGCGAGCAGGTCGTCGGCCAGGAGCTCGATGCGCGTCAGGTCGTCGGAGGACGACGTCGCGACCCGTGGCAGCCGGCGATGGTAGCCTCGCGGGAGATCGTGGCGGACGTTGCGGACCTCCGCTTCGACCATGTGGAAGTTGTCGAGCAGCCATTCGGCGGCCGGCGGCAATGGCTCGCCGCCGTGCACGTCCTCGGCCGCGGCCAGGTACGCGACGCGCAGGCGCTCGGCGTGCTCGGTTAGCCGGCTGAGATGACGGACCCCCCGCCGGCGCTCGATGCGGCCTGCACCGATCTCGGTCGCGAGCGTGCACGCCCGCTCCTCGAGTTTCTCGAGACTGAGAAATTCCGGACGGGGTGCGTCGGCTGGCGCGGTGCCTGCGTCAGCCCGATACCAAGGCAATCGAATTGGCGAAGGAATCTCCTCGTGGTCATGGAGCTAGTGGACTGCCGTCGTGGACTGCCGTCAGTGAAGTGTGCAGCGCTGCAACTGCGATACCATGATGTGCATCAGAGCGCGCACACCGGCCTTTGGATGACGTGCGTGCGGCTCAAGTCGCGCCCCGGATCGTCGTGGAAAGATTTGCAAGTCGTCTCCACAATGCACAACGAATCCAGACGTTCGCGCGTGAAGAGGGCGCGTCAGCAGTGGAGTTATCCCAAGCGTTTCACGGCGCGACACTTGCTTAAGTGTCTACACATGTCCACCACACGCATCGTACAGTTGGCCGACGGCGAAGAGCTCATCTCGTACGAGAGCGATCAGATTCGCTCGGTCGAGGGTGACCCGCGCTCCGAGCTTCTCAAGCACCGCCAGGCGGCGACCTACTCGCGCTCGATCAACAAGCTCTGGACGGATCGTCCAAGAGGACCGCGCTCGTCGTAGAGCCGGCTCTCGGCAATTCCGACCCCGAGCGGCTCGGGTAACGTCGTCGACTCGAGCGCGACCCACTCACCGACCGGATGACGGTGTAGGTAGATCGTGAGATCGGGATTGATGAAGCGGTAGCCGTCGGAGCGGCTGAGCACCCAGCTGATGCCGTTGCCGAAATCGGCGGCCGCCGCCACGCGGCAGAGCGGCGACGTCGTCTCGCCCGCGACGAGCGGCACGCGCAAACGAATCCACGCCGTCGCCGGTCCCGGGGTGTCGAAGGTTCCGTGCACGAAGCGGAGCTCCGTGCCTCCCGAGTGAAAGCCCTCGTAGGAGATCTTCGCCGCCCACGGCGGTCTGCTGGCCACGCCGTTCGCCGGTGGTGGCGGCGTGCCATGGGGGGCCGCCCCTTCCGGAAGCTGCACGCGGTCACGGCGGAGGCGTAGGCCGGTCGCGCGCGCGACCTCGGTGCCCGTGTCGATCGCCACGACCGACGCCTCGACGAGCTGTACTTTCTTGCCGGGCCGACTGAAGCGCGTCTCGATCCGGAGGGGCGCGATTGGCACCGGCCGGAGCAGCTCGACCGTGAGTCGCGTGACGATCATCGCCTCGCCACCGTCGAATTGCTCGACCGCTCGCGCGAGCAATGCAGCCGGTGCGCCACCGTGCTGCGCATCGGGTGCCCACGGTCCGCGCGCGAGATCCGTCGGGAGCACGCGCGCCCCATCGAGAACGAAAATCGAATCAGCCATAGCGCGGAATTCCTAGCCGGGGCGCGAACCTACGGCCAGGGCCGCAAGCAGCCAGGGCCGCAAGCAGCCAGGGTGCGCGTGCGAGGACGTCAGAGCCCGAGCACGTCCCGCATGCCGTAGACGCCCTTCGGTTGCTTCGCGAGCCAGAGCGCCGCGCGGAGCCCGCCGCGCGCCAGGCATTCCCGACTCTGGGCGCGATGGGTGAGCTCGAGTCGCTCGCCCGCTCCCAGCAGGAAGACCGTGTGGTCGCCGACGACGTCGCCGCCGCGGACCCCGAGCACGCCGAGCTCCTCGTGCTTGCGCGCGCCGGGTTGGCCTTCGCGGCCGAACGTGGCGCGGCCCCGCAGCGGCGCGCCTTGCGCTTCCGCCGCGACCTCGCCGAGTCGGAGCGCGGTGCCGCTCGGAGCGTCCTTCTTCAGGCGATGATGGATCTCGACGATCTCGACGTCGAAATCGGGTCCGAGCGCGCGGACGGCCGAGTCGATCAGGCGTTCGAGCACGGCGACGCCGACGCTCATGTTGGGAGCGATGACGGCGCTGGTGCGCGCCGCGAGTGCCTCGGCGCGCGTCCGTTCGTCGGCCGTGAAGCCGGTAGTGCCGACGACGATGGCAGCGCCGGCCGCGGCGGCGATCTCGAGGTGCGCGAGCGCGCCTGCGGGGGCAGTGAAGTCGAGCGTCACGCTGCCGGGCGGCGGCGCATAGCGGTCGACGAGCGAGACGCCCGCGGCCGGTAGACCGGCCACTTCGCCCGCGTCGCGTCCGAGCGCGGGATGTCCCGGCGCCTCGACGGCGCCCGCGAGCGTCGCGGTCGGATCCTCCAGCACGAGCTGCACGAGCAGGCGCCCCATGCGGCCGGCCGCGCCGCAGACGACGATCGGGGTCACGACTTCAGCAACCCGAGCCCGCGGAGCGAGGACGCCAGCTCGGCGCGACGGCCAGCGTCGGTCATCGCCACCAGCGGGAGCCGGAGCTCGTCGCGACAGAGGCCGAGGAGCGCCAGACCGTGCTTCAGGGGAATCGGGTTGATCTCGGTGAAGCAGCTGCGCATGAGCGGGAAGAGGCGACGATGGATCTCACGGGCGCGCGCGAAATCGCCGGCGAGGGCCGCGGCGGCGAGGTCGGCCATCTCGCGCGGTGCGAGGTTCCCGATCGTCGTGATCACGCCGGCGCCACCGAGCGCGATCACCGTGAGCGTCGTCGAGTCGTCGCCGGAGTACACTTCGAACGTGGCGGGCACCTGGTGGAAGACGTCGAGCAGGTGATCGAGGGCGTCCGATTCCTTGAGCCCGATGATGTTGGGGTGCTTCGCGAGCGAGGCGATCGTCGCGGCCTCGATCTTCGAGCCGGTGCGGCCCGGGATGTTGTAGAGGATGATCGGGAGGTCGACCGCGTCGGCCACCGCGAGGTAGTGCCGGCGAATGCCCTCTTGGGTCGGCCGGTTGTAGTAGGGCGAGATCATCAGCGCCGCCGCCGCCCCGGCCTGCTTTGCGGCGCTCGTGAGTCGGATCGCTTCCTTCGTGGAGTTCGAGCCGGTGCCCGCGATCACCGGGACGCGGCCACGAGCCTGCTCGACGGTGAAACGGACCACCTCGGCGTGCTCGTCGTGATCGAGGGTCGCGGCCTCGCCGCTCGAGCCGCACGGCACGAGGCCGGAGGACCCGTTGGCGATCTGGCGCTCGATCATGGCGGCGAATGCGGGCCAGTCGATGGTGTCGCCGGCGAAAGGCGTGGCAAGGGCGACCATGGAACCGCCGAATCGGGTGGACGATGTCGTCATACGTGGGTTCCTGTCACTGCAAAGAGTTGCTCGAGATCGACGTCGGCCGTGAAGACCTCGGCGGCGGCGCCGGTCATGAGTACGTGATCGTCGGCGCGCCACTCGACGTCGAGGTCGCCGCCGCGGAGATGGATGACGGCACGTCGCTCGGTGTGTCCGGTGAGTACGCCGGCGACGAGCGCGGCGCACGCACCGGTGCCGCACGCCTGCGTTTCGCCCGAGCCGCGTTCCCAGACGCGAAAGTCGAGCTCGGTCGGCGACCGCACCGAGACGAACTCCGTGTTCACGCGCTTCGGGAAAAACGGATGGTGCTCGAACCGCGGGCCGATCTTCTGGAGGTCGAGCGACACGACCTCCGGGACGAAGATCACGCAATGGGGGTTGCCCATCGAGACGCAGGTGATCTGCCAGGTCATGCCGGCGACCTCGAGCGGCTGATCGACGACCTGGCCTTCACTCGTGACCGGGATGCGCGGACCGTCGAGGACGGGGACGCCCATGTCGACGGCGGCGCCGGTGGCGCGGCCGTCCGCGTCGAGCGCGAGCGTCAACGTCTTCACGCCGTCGTCGGTGTCGATACGCATGGGATTCCGCTCGAGGCCGCGATCCCAGACGTACTTGGCGACGCAGCGGATGCCGTTGCCGCACATTTCTCCGCGGCTGCCGTCGGCGTTGTACATCTCCATGCGACAGTCGGCGTGCTCCGAGGGGCGGACCAGAATGAGACCGTCGGAGCCGATCCCGTGGTGGCGGCGGGCGACGGCGCGCGCGACGCGCGGCGGATCGGGCAGGTCGTGCTCGCGGCAATCCACGTAGACGTAATCGTTGCCGATGCCGTGCATCTTGGTCATGCGCACCACGGTCCCCATCGGCTCAGTCCAGGCTCCCGGGGATCGTCTCGCCGCGCAGCAGGTCGCCGATCGTCTCGCGGGTGCGGACGACGTCATAGCGCTCGCCGTCGACCATCACGATCGCCGGCCTCGGACGGGCGTTGTAGTTCGACGCCATCACGAAACCATACGCTCCCGCGCTCATCACCGCCAGCAAGTCGCCGGCCGCGAGCGGTGGAAGCGCCCGATCCTGCGCGATGAAATCGCCGCTTTCACAGACCGGTCCGACGACGTCGACGGCGATCACGGTGTCGCCGCCCGGGTGCGCGACCGGCCGGATCGCGTGGTAGGCCTCGTAGAGCGACGGCCGGATCAGGTCGTTCATCGCGGCGTCGACCACCACGAACGTCTTGGAGCCGCCGCCCTTCATATAGAGGACGCGGGTCAGCAGCACGCCGGCATTGCCGACGAGCGAGCGGCCCGGCTCGACCAGGACCGTGACGTCGAGGCCGCGCGCGGCGTCGGCGACGGCCTTGCCGTACTCGGTCGGCGCGGGCGGGCGCTCGTCGCCGTAGGTGATGCCGAGGCCGCCGCCGAGGTCGACGTAGCGGATCGTGTGGCCCGCGGCGCGCAGGTCGCCGACGAGCGCGCGAATCCGGGCCCAGGCGTCGACGAACGGCTCGAGCGACGTCAGCTGCGACCCGATGTGACAATCGACGCCGATCACCTCGATCGCGGGCAGCGCCGCTGCCTTGGCGTAGAGCTCGCGTGCGACGCGGATCGCGACGCCGAACTTGCTCTTCTTGAGGCCGGTCGAGATGTACGGGTGCGTCTTCGGATCGACGTCGGGATTCACCCGGATGGCGACCGGCGCGCGCTTGCCGAGGCGCTCCGCGACCTGGGCGAGCACCTCGAGCTCGGCCGCCGACTCGACGTTGAACATCAGGATGCCGGCCTGCAACGCGGCTTCCATCTCGTCCTGCTGCTTGCCGACACCCGCGAAGACGATGCGCTTGGGGTCGGCGCCGGCGCGGAGCGCGCGGACGAGCTCGCCACCCGACACGATGTCGAAGCCGCTGCCCTCACGCGCGAAGGCGCGGATCACCGCCAGGGTGTCGTTGGCCTTGATCGCGTAGCAGACGAGGTGCGGAACGTCGGCGAGAGCGCGATCGTAGGCATGGTACGCCGCCCGCAGCGCCGCCAGGCTGTACACGTACGTCGGCGTCCCCACCTCGGCCGCGACGCGCGCGAGAGGCACGCGCTCGCACTGCAGCTGATCGGCTTCGTAGTCGAACATGGGGCGCGTCCTCGAGCAGTCTACGGCTGCGCGGCGGGCGTCGGTATCGGCGAGGCGGACGCGGCTCCGTTCCAGGTGATCTCGGCGGCGGGCGAGGGTGAGCTGAAATACTTGTCGGTCGTGAACGCCACGATGCGGTAATGGTAGACCGCGCCTTCCATCAGCCGAGAATCGAGATAGTCGAAGCGCTTGGCCTTCTGGAAGCGACCCTGGTCGGTCACGGGCACCCGCGCGATCTCCTCGAACGGCGAGTTGTAGCGGTTCCGTTCGACGACGAAGCCGCCGAGGTCTACCATCGACGTGCCGTCGACGTATTCCGTCGGCCGCGACCAGCGCACGAGGATGCCGGTGCTCTGGGTCGAGAGTGAAAGCTCCTCGACGGCCTGCGGCGCCACGAGCTGGGGCGGCTTCGGCATGGTCTTCCGACCGCAAGCCGCGATCGGCGCGACGAGCGTCGCGCACGCGAGCCCGACGACCAGCAGGTGCCGCGCGGAGCGCATGCTCAGAGGCCTCGCAGCCGGCGCGCGACGTTCGCGGGCGCCGTGCCGCCGCCCGCCACGCGGCGCGCGAGTGCGGCGTCGAGCGAGAGCCATTCGGAGAGATCGGGGCCGAAATGCTTCGAGAGCTCCTGCCATTCGCGCGGCGTGACGCTCTCGAGCGGACGATTTTGCTCGAGGCATTGGCGGACGGCGCGTCCGACGACGTGATGAGCCTCGCGGAACGGGACGCCCTTGGTCACGAGGTAATCGGCGACGTCGGTCGCGAGCAGGAAGCCCTCGTTCGTCGCCGCCAGCATGCGCGGCGCGTTGATGGTGAGCCGCGGGAGCAGGGCGGTCAGCACCGCGAGGCAGCCCTTCACCGTGTCGACCGTGTCGAACAGGGGAAGTTTGTCCTCTTGGAGATCGCGATTGTAGGAGAGCGGCAGCGCTTTCATGATGGTGAGCATCGCCATCAGGTTGCCGTAGACGCGGCCGGTCTTGCCGCGCACCAGCTCGGCGACGTCCGGGTTCTTCTTCTGCGGCATGATCGAGCTGCCGGTCGCGAAGTCGTCGGGGAGCGTGACGAACCCGAACTCGCTCGACGACCAAAGCACCAATTCCTCGGCGAGCCGCGAGAGGTGCGTTGCCGCGATCGCGCCCGCCGCCAGGAACTCGATGATGAAGTCGCGGTCGGAGACGGCGTCGAGGCTGTTGTTGGCGACCCGCGCGAAACGGAGCTCGCGCGCGACGGCCTCGGGATCGATCGGAAACGTCGTGCCGGCGAGCGCCCCGGCGCCGAGCGGCATCACGTCGGCGCGCCGGCGGCAGTCGGCAAAGCGCTCACCGTCGCGCTCGAGCTTCTCGTGGTAGGCGAGGAGATGGTGGGCGAAGAGCACGGGTTGGGCGTGCTGCAGGTGCGTGTAGCCCGGCATCACGACCTTCTGGTGCTTCCGCGCGAGACCGACGAGCGCCTTCTGGAAGGCCGTGATGCTCTTCATGATCGCGCCGATCTCGGCGCGAACGAAGAGGCGGAGGTCGAGCGCGACTTGATCGTTCCGGCTGCGCGCGGTGTGCAGACGACCGCCCGCGGGTCCGATCTTCTCGATCAGCCTGCGCTCGATCGCCATGTGAATGTCCTCGTCGGACTGTTGATAGACGAAATCGCCGGCCGCGATCTCCTTCTCGATCTCGGTCAGCCCCTTCGCGATCTTCTTGCCGTCGGCGGCGGGGATGATGCCGCACGCCGTCAGCATGTGGCAGTGCGCGAGCGAGCCAGCGAGGTCGTAGGGCGCGAGGCGCTTGTCGACGTGAATCGAGGCGGTGAACTCTTCGACGATCGGCGCGGTCGCGGAGGCGAACCGTCCTTCCCAGGGCTTCGACTTCCGGGTCGGCACGGCGCGGTTATGACTGCTTCGTCGCGCGGTTTGCAACCAGCGCTTGGATGCGGAGACGGAGGGCGGAGAGCTTGATGAAGCCCTCGGCATCGGCCTGATTGTAGACGCCGCCGGCTTCGAAGCTCGCGATCGACGGGTCGTAGAGCGAGCGTGCCGCTTTCCGCCCGGCGACGGTCACGCTGCCCTTATAGAGCTTCAGGCGCGCGGTGCCGTTCACGGTCTTCTGCGAATCGTCGATCGCCGTCTGCAACATCGTGCGCTCGGGGGCGAACCAGTAGCCGTAGTAGACCATCTCGGCGTAACGCGGCACGAGGCTGTCGCGGATGTGCATGACCTCGCGGTCGAGCGTGAGCGACTCGACGGCACGATGCGCGGCGAGCATGAGCGTGCCGCCCGGGGTCTCGTAGACGCCACGCGACTTCATGCCGACGTAGCGATTCTCGACGAGGTCGAGCCGTCCGACGCCGTGACGGCCGCCGATCTCGTTCAGCTTCGCGAGCAACGTCGCCGGGGAGAGCCGCTCGCCGTTCACCGCGACGGGATTGCCGGCCTCGTAATCGATCTCGACGTACTCGGGCTGATCGGGCGCCTTCGTCGGATCGGTCGTGAGGAGGAACATGTCGGCGTACGGCTCCAGCCATGGGTCCTCGAGGATACCGCCCTCGAAGCTGATGTGGAGCAGGTTCCGGTCGGAGCTGTAGGGCTTCTCGCGCGTCACCGGCACGGGAATCTTGTGCTTCTCCGCGTACTCGATCATCGCCGTCCGCGAGTCGAGGTCCCACGTGCGCCACGGTGCGATCACCCGGATGCCGGGCTCGAGCGCGTAGTAGGTGAGCTCGAAGCGCACCTGATCGTTGCCCTTGCCGGTGGCGCCGTGAGCGACGGCGTCGGCACCGGTTTCGCGCGCGATCTCGATCTGGCGCTTCGCGATCAATGGGCGCGCGATGGACGTGCCGAGGAGGTACCCCGCCTCGTACACCGCGTTGGCGCGCATCATCGGGAACACGAAATCGCGGACGAACTCTTCGCGGAGATCGTCGACGATGACCTTCGACGCGCCGGTCGCGATCCCGCGCTCCTCGATCGTGGTGATCTCGTCGGCCTGGCCGAGGTCGGCGCAGAACGCCACGACCTCGCACTGATGCTGCTCGATCAGCCAGCGCAGGATGACGGACGTGTCGAGCCCACCGGAGTAGGCCAGCACGATCTTCTTGATGCGATCACTCATTTGACGCTCTCCCGGGCGAACCAGGCCATCAGAGCCTTCTGCAAGTGCAGGCGGTTTTCCGCCTGGTCGAAGACGATGGACTGACGACTCTCGATGACCGAATCCGTGATTTCCTCTCCGCGGTGGGCGGGGAGGCAGTGCATCACGAGCGCGTCCTTGGCGGCGTGGCGCATGACCTCGTCATTGATTTGATAGTCGGAGAAGCGCTCGCGCCGTTCGGCGGTCTCTTCCTCTTGTCCCATGCTGGTCCAGACATCGGTGTAGAGGACATCCGCACCGCGCACGGCGTCGGTGACGGAGGCCGTGACCTCGATCTTGGCGCCGCGCTTCTGGCACTCGGCGACGAGGTCGGTGTTGGGCTCGTAGCCGGTCGGGCAGGCGACGGCGAACGTGAACGGGAAGAGCACCGCAGCTTCCATCCACGAGTGGACGAGGTTGTTGCCGTCACCGATGAACACGACGCGCAGGTCGTCGAGCTTCCGCCGGTGCTCGACCAGCGTGAAGAGGTCGGCGAGCACCTGACACGGATGGTGCAGATCGGTGAGGCCGTTGATGACGGGAATCCTGGCGTGCGCCGCGAGCTCGACGAGAACGTCGTGGCGGAACGTGCGCGCGACGATCATGTCGACGACGCGCGCGAGGTTGCGCGCCACGTCGGCGACGGTCTCCCGCTCGCCGAGGCGGATGTCCCACGGCGCGAGATAGATCGCGTGGCCGCCGAGCTGGAACATGCCGGTTTCGAAGCTCACGCGCGTCCGTAGGCTGGGCTTCTCGAAAATCATCGCGAGCGTCTTGCCGGCGAGGAGCGGCCGCGGCGTTCCTGAACGGAGCGCGGTCTTGATCTCGGTCGCGAGCGCGAACACCGCGAGACATTCGTCCCGCGTGAGATCGACGACCCGCAGCAGGTCACGCTTCATGAGTTGAGTACCTCTTCGACGATCGCCAGCGCCTGGTCGATCTCGGGTTCCGTGATGACGAGTGGAGGCAAGAACCGCAGCACCGTGTCGGCCGTGCAGTTGAGCAGGACGCCGCGCTCGAGACAGGCCGCGACCACCGGGCCGCCCGGCTCGGTGAGCTGGAGTCCTTGAATGAAGCCACGACCGCGCACCGATCTCACCTTCGGGCTGCGCGCGGCGATGCGGTCGAGCGCGGCGCGGAAGTGCGCCGCCCGCGTTCGCACGCCAGGCAGGAAGTCCGGGGCGAGCATGGTGTCGAGTGTCGCGACCGCGGCGGCCGCGGCGACGGCGTTGCCGCCGAACGTCGAACCGTGTGCGCCCGGCCCGAAGGCGTTCGCGACCTCGGCGCGTGCGAGACAGGCACCGATCGGGATGCCGCTGCCGAGCGCTTTCGCGAGCGTGATGACGTCCGGCACGATGCCGCACTGCTCGTACGCGAAGAGCGTGCCCGTCCGTCCCATCCCGACTTGGATCTCGTCGAGGACGAGGAGCACGCCGCGCTCGTCGCACAAGCGGCGGGCGCCGACGAGATACTCCTGGCTCGGCACGATGACGCCGCCTTCGCCGAGGATCGGCTCGAGCAAGAGCGCCACCGTCGTGTCGGTGAGCGCGCGAGCGAGCGCGGCGAGATCATCGTAGGGCACGTAGCGAAAGCCGCCAGGCAGGGGTTGGAAGCCGACTCGGACCTTTTCCTGGCCGGTCGCGGTCAGTGTCGCGAGCGTCCGGCCGTGGAAGGACCCGAGCGCCGAGACGATCTCGAAGCGGGTGCCACCGTTCGCGTGGCCCCAGCGGCGCGCCAGCTTGATCGCCGCCTCGTTGGCTTCCGCGCCGCTGTTGCAGAGGAACACCTGGTCGGCGAACGAATTGGTGCAGAGCATCTCGGCGAGCCGGGCTTGCGGCTCGCAGTAGTGCAGGTTCGAGACGTGGAAGAGCTTGGCGGTCTGGGCGTTGATCGCGTCGGCGATCGCGCGCGGCGCGTGACCCAGATTGGTGACGGCGAGGCATGCGAAGAGGTCGAGATACTCCTTGCCGTCGGCGTCCCAGAGGTGCGCACCCTCACCCCGGACGAACGCCACCGGCGCCCGGAGATAGGTGTGCATGAGGTGCGCGTCGGCGCGCTCGACGATGTCTTGGCTCTTCATGGGCCGACCGTTGGGGAAGAGGGGGATACTCTGCGTAACGCGCGGTGATGTCAACAAAACGGGGCTGCTTCGGCTGTCGTGATCTTGTTCGT
>JBDSJB010000277.1:0-4442 GCA_039917665.1 Binatia bacterium | reverse complement strand
GAGCACCACGATCGCGCTGCCGCACGGCTGGGTGTCGGGCGGAATGGCGGCGCTAGCGCGCAGGAGATCGCAGTGATCACGGTGCGCGTGATCGCGATCCTCGTGCTGCTGACCACGCTCGGTGTCGCTGACGTCGCCGTGGCCGCCAATCTCCGCTGCGGCATGGTCCTCGGCGAGCAAGCCGTCCTCGATCGAGACCTCGTCTGCGACGGCCCAGGCCTCATCGTCCGCAACCCTCGCACCGTCCTGCAGCTGAACGGACACACCATCCTCTCGCGCCGGACGTGCGCCGAGGGGGCGGCGCCGGCCGGCATCGTCGTCGAGCCGACCGCCGACGGCGCGCAGATTTTCGGACCCGGCCTGATCCGCGGCTTCGTGAACGGCATCGCCGTAACCACGGCGTCGCGCGTGCAGCTCCGCGACCTGCGCGTGACCGACAGCTGTACCAACGGCATCCTCGTCGCTGGTGGCGACGACGCCCGCGTCGACGGCGTCACGCTGCATCGGAACGGTCTCGAGGGTGACGAGGGCACGGGGATTCGTGCCGAGCACGTCGACCGCTTCACGCTCGAAGCGAGCGAGGTGTTCGGCAACGGCCATGGCGACCGGGTGGGTGCCGTGGACCTTCGCGACTGCACTCACTGTCGCGTCGCCCAAAATCGCATGCTCGGCAATCGCGCGGCCGGTCTGCGGCTCGATCTCGACTCGCACGACGCCGCGGTCGAAAAGAACGTCGCGCTCGACAACGCCTTCGCCGACCTCGTCGACGACGGGAACGACAGCATCTTCGCCTTGAACGTCTTCGAGCGCGGGACCGGCGTAGTGCCGCCCAAGCTCGCGCCACTCGTCGGCCGCGCCGAACGCGGGGTGCCGGCCGTCGCCGGCTGCGCGACGGTGAGCGACACGGTGAAGCCCCGCGAGACGGTCACGGTCACCTGCCCGCAGGACCCCCAGCTGCGCGGCCTCCGCAACAGCGTCGTGGGGTATCGCTTGTTGTTTATGGACCGGCCGTTCGGCGGCGCTTGCGCGGGCAGCGAGATCAAGGCCGCGCACTCCGGCGGCGGGGGTAGCCTCACCTGCACCAACCCGAGCCCGATATGGCTGTTGGCGCTCGAGGTGACCTGCTGCCTCAATTGATGGCGAGGGTGATGGCGAGCGTTTGATTCTCGCGCGCATCCTCCCTACAGATGATGCGCCGGGTCACACCCCCCGGGTTGCACCCCGGCAGGAGGCGGTTGGCGATGGATCTGTTCCAGACCTGCTACGACTTTACGGTTCCTCTCTTCGCGCGTGCCGCGGGGATTTATCCATTCTTCGTCCCTCTCGAGGGCTCGGAGGGGCCGGTCGTCACCTATCAGGACAAAGAAGTGGTCATGATGGGGTCCAACAACTACCTCGGTCTGACCCATCATCCGAAGGTCCGCGAAGCCGCCAAGCTCGCCATCGATCAATACGGCACCGGCTGTACCGGCTCGCGCTTCCTGAACGGCAACCTCGACCTGCACGACAAGCTGGAGCGCGAGCTCGCGACGTTCTTCGGCTACGACGAGGCCCTGGTGTTCGCGTCGGGCTTTCTCGCCAACGTCGGGGTCATCGCGGCGCTCGGCTCGCTCCCCGGCACCGTCATCTTCTCCGAGCGTGAGAACCACGCGAGCCTGATCGACGGCACGCGGCTGGCGCGCGGTGAGGTGAAGCAGTTCACGGATCTCGCCGACCTCGACCGCCAGCTCTCCTCGCAGGCCGACTGGTCGCATGCGCTCGTCGTATGCGACGCGGTCTTCTCGATGACGGGTCGGGTGATCGACCTCCGCCGCCTCGCCGAGCTGAAGCGCAAGTACAAGTTCAAGCTCTACGTCGACGATGCGCACGGCATCGGCGTGCTCGGTCCCGACGGCCGCGGCGCCGTCTTCGAGCAGGACGTGCGCGCCGACGTCGACCTCCTGTTCGGCACGTTCAGCAAGTCGCTCGCGAGCCTCGGCGGCTTCGTCTGTGGCGAAAAGCGCGTCATCGATTGGCTGCGCCACAAGGCGCGTTCGCTGATCTTCACCGCTGGCTTGCCGCCGGCGTCGGTCGCGGCGGCGCTCGCCGCGCTCACCGTCATGCGCGAAGAGTCCACCGAGCTCCGCGCGAAGGTGTGGGCCAACGCCCGTTACTGGCGCGAGGGCCTCGACGCGATCGGCTACTACACGATGGGCTCTACGACGCCGATCGTGCCCGCGATGATCGGCTCGGAGTCGTTGGCGTTCCGGGTCGCGCGCGATCTCCTCGATCTCGGCGTCTTCGCCATCCCGGTCCCATTTCCGGTCGTGCCGGTCGGCCAGTCGCTCATCCGCACGAGCGTCATGCCGACCCATACGCGCGCTCACCTCGACCTCGCGCTCGACGCGTTTGCTCAGGTCAAGAAGCGCTACGACATTCCGCAGTTCGATCCCACCAACCTCCCGATCACCGATCAGCAGGATTGGTCGTGGATTACGCCCGAGGGCTCGCAGTCGGCGGCAATCGCGTAGCTCGGGGTCCGACTTCTACAGCCACCCCGCGGCGCGATACCACGCCGCGGTCGTCCGCAGCCCGTTCGCGAGCTCGGTCTCCGCGCGCCATCCGATGGCGTGCTCGAGCGCGGTCGGCGAGCACACCCACGCGTCGGCGAGCAGCTCGTTGGCCTTGTCGGCCGAGAGCAGGGTCGCGCGTCCCGCGAGCCGTGCCGCGGTTCCCGTGAGCCAGAGCATCGACCGCACCACCGCGCGTGGAATGGCGAGCGTGCGCGGGCGCGTCCCGAGTGCCGCGCCGATCGCGACGACGAGGCCGCGGCTGGTCGTGATCTCGCGATGCGCCGGATAGTAGACGCCGGGGGCGGGCTCGCCTTCGACGCAACCGACGATCGCCGCGGCGAGGTCGGCGGCGTAGACCAGCGACAGGCGCTGGGAGCCATCGCCGAACGTCGGCGCGAGGCCGCGTTTGGCAATCGCGAAGAGTCGGAGCAGCTCGCGGTCGCGTGGTCCGTACACGGCGGGCGGCCGGAGAATGGCCCACGTGAAAGGCAGCGCCCGTACCGGTGCTTCGCCGGCCAACTTGCTGCGGCCGTAGTCGCTGACGGGCTCCGGAGTTTCCTGTCCGCTCGGCACGACGCCGTTTCGGACCGGCCCCGCCGCGGCGAGACTGCTGACGTAGACGAAGCGTTGCACTGTGCCGGCGGCGGCTGCCGCGTGCGTGACCGCCCGCGTGCCTCCCTCGTTCACGGCGAAGAGCTCGGCACGGCTCCGCGCCGCCGTCAGTCCCGCGAGATGGATCACGGCGTCGGCTCCGGCAACGCCGCGCGCGAGCGCGGCCACGTCGTCCAGGTCGCCCGCCACGGCCGTCGGTCCCGGCGAATCGAACACGGTCGCGAGCTTCCGGGCGTCACGCACCAGGCAAGCCACCGTGTGGCCGCGGGCTTGCAACGCCGGGACCAGGTGCGTGCCGATGAACCCGGTTCCCCCGGTCACGAAGATTTTCACGGGCTCGCCCCTACACCACCGTCGCCGTGGGCGCGACGGGTTGCCGGCGACGGGTTGCCTACGACCGTCTGCACCCGCATCGTGAGGCATGCGCCGCCATCGCCACGAGGTCATCCTCGTCGACGACGAAAGCGCGCAGCGCGTGGCCCTCGCGGCGCGGTTGACGGCGGAAGACTTCACGGTGTTGCCCGCGCGTCACGGCCGCGCCGCGCTCCAGCTCCTGACGCTCGGGATCCGCCCCTGCGTGATCCTGGTCGACGTGATGAAGCCCAGTGTCGCGGGCGCCGAGTTCCGCCGAGCCCTGTCGTACGAGCCGGCGTTCTGCGGCATTCCGGTGATCGTGCTAGCCGCGCGCGACGCGGGGCACACGGCGATCATGTACGCGAATGCCTTCGATGTGTCTGGTCTCCGCGAGCGCGCCGACGCCGCGTGCCCTCCGTGCGCCGGCTTTCGTCGTCCGCCGAGCGTCCGGGTGGTCGACGTCGCCCAGCGTCGCTCTCGTACGCACCGCGCCCTCGGGGGATGAAGCAACGGCGTTCGGCGGCCGGCGTGGCGCTCGCGCGGTCACGTTGCTGGTCGGCGGCTGCACGGCGATGCGAGCGCCGCCCCTCGGCGCGATCGAAGATTTCCTGAACCGTCACAACATTCAGAAAACGACGAGCAGTTCCTCATTCAGCCTGACGGCGGGCTCATGGCGATCGACTTGGACCACTACACGTTCGTCGACACCCGCAGTCGTCGTTGGGCGTACAAAGGCGTCACGGACCATCCGGACGTCGTTTACTGGAAGACGCCGACGGCGGCCGCGGCCGCGAAGCTGAACGACCTGGCGCCGACGAGCGAGAAGTTGCGGATGCTGCTCGCGTCGCGCTCGTGACGGCGCGCCGCGCGGCGCTGCGGATGCTCGTCGTCGTTGCGGCGACGATGCTGCCGGCCTGCCGACGC
>JBDSJB010000276.1:0-5928 GCA_039917665.1 Binatia bacterium | reverse complement strand
AGTTGCCGTCGGGCTTGATCGCGGCGTCGCGGTCGAGCGTCGGCTCGAGGCGGAGCGCCGTCGGCTCGACGCTCTTGGGATCGCCCGGCGCGCCCGGCGGTGTCCCCGCGAGCGCCTCCGCGAGCTGATCCGCGAACTCGATGTCGCGGGCGCGATAGCCCGGCGTTTCCGAGTTGGCGATGTTCTCAGCGAGGACGTTGTGACGGGCTTGATAGACGTCGATCGCCGTCCCGAGTCCTTGTGTCAGATTTCCGAAGAGTTTCATCGCCTAGTCTCCTGCCGCTTCCGGGCAGCAAGTTGTGTTCCACGAACCGCCCGCCGCGCCGCCCCGTCGGGGTGATCCAACTCCGCGCGGCGTCGACGCTTCTTGCGCCGCGCACGCGAGGGTCGCAGGCGCGTTGCCCGGACGAGTCAGATCTGTGACCGGCAGAATCTGCCGCCGGCCACTTTCGTGGCTGCACAGCGTCCCGACGCGAGAAGGATGAAGAGACTGCGGACGGTGGCTTCGTCAGTCGGCGACAGCAGCGTTCGAGCCATCGCCGGCGCCATCGACGTCGAGCTGCCGGCGCTCGAGGCGACCGAGCACCGAGGGGGGCCGGATGGCAAGGGGACGATCGCTACTCGAGCTGCGAGGAGATTACCGAGCCAACCAGCCTTGCTCGCCGATCTTCTGCCACGTCATCGCCTGCGTCCACGCTCCGGCGCCGATGAGCACGTGCATGATCATGTCGGCGCGCGCGGCCGAGAAGTCGCCGTAGGCCTCGACGTGGACCGCGTCGCTCGATTTGCCACGGTGTCGAATGTCGAGACGCGTGATTGCGCCGGTGCGTTGCGCACTGCGGTTCCGGTATTGCGCTCGCTGGCGCCCTTGCCGACGGTGCCCTGATCCGCGGTCGCCTCGAAGACGACCCCAGACGGTCCGGTCAGCCGGATCGTAAATCCCGCGCTCGCGGCGCTGGTCATACGCGCCCTGCGCGGGCGCGATCCGCAGGAGGCAGCTCAGGAATGAAGGTCCACAATGGCACAGCAGCCCGAGCTTGCTTCACTCCGCTCGGACAGCGGCTCGAGACCGACGATAGGTCAGCTAGTTCCATCGCACCGTCGCGGCCAAGCGCCACACGATGGCACCGATCCAGAACCAGCCGGTCGTGTCTCAGTTTGGCACGCGGGGGGGCATCCAACTGATCGCCCCCTGGTTGAACGAATGCCAGCCCATGGATATGTGATCGCGGCGCATGCGCACTGCCTCCACAACTAAGCGCATGGTCGCGCTCGCCCGCCCCGTTGATCGAGTAAGGCGCCTTTTGGAGGGCATGCTCCGACGCCGGAAGACGAGCAAGCGAATGGGCGCAGACGAGGCCGCGTCGTGGCGAGAGGTGCTGGCAGCCCACTATCGCTCGGCGTACGGGCTCGCCCTCCACCCGTTGCAATCCGATCCCGCCATCGTCCCGCCGCGAGGGATCGTCGACGTGGTGCAGGGGCGGGACAAGGACGACCCGACGACGTTTTTCGGCACGGGCTATCGGGAAGCCTTCCGGTACGTCTCGACGCTGCACGCGCATGGCCAATGCCCCACGCGGATGGAGCGAATGCTCGATTTCGGCGTGGGAACCGGTCGCGTCCTCGTCCATTTCCTGCCGTTCGCGTTGCAGCGCTTCGGGTGCGACATCACGCCGGAAGCGTTGGCGTGGACGTCCGGCACCTTGGGCGCATATGCGAGTCTCCAGCTCACCGCATCCGAGCCGCCGCTCCCGTTTCCAGACGCGCATTTCGACTTGATCCTCGCGACGTCGGTCTTTACGCACCTCGCCTATGCGGCGCAGCCTGTGTGGATTCGCGAGCTGGCGCGCGTGCTGCGTCCCGGCGGCAGTATCCTCGCCACGCTGCATGCAAAACTTCCCGCGAGCGCCGCCGCCCGTGGATGGCACGAACGGTATCAGGACCGCGGCATCCATCGTCGAACATATCTCGCGCAACCAAAGGCGCTCGAACTGTGGAGCGCGGCCCTCACCGTCGTCGATCTCGACACGCCCGCCGCCGGGCAGGGGCTCGTCATGGCGACGAAGCCGATCCCGCGACACCCTTAGAGGCGCGGGGGCGCCGTGCTCGTGAACTGGCGAGCGCATGCACGCGACCTTAAGCGCGAGGTGGCGGGGTTTACCTCGCGAGCCGCCATCCGGGGGTCCCCTGGTACGCCAAGGCGCTCGCCGTCTGTGGTTCCGTCAGGAATCAAACTGAGACACTACCAACCAGCCGGTTCGCTTGTTCCATTTTGAATCATTCAATCGCGAACCAGGATCCCGACGATGGCGTCACGCCGCGCCGACGCAATCGCCGGCCCCGCCCCGATACTCGGCGAGCTTGTTGCGCAGCGTCCGGACGCTGATGCCGAGCATCTCGGCCGCGCGGCTGCGGTTGTTGTTGGTGCGTCGGAGCGTCTCCATGATGAGGCGGCGCTCCACCTCGTGGACGGTGAGGCCGGCGAGCGACACGGTGGCGGCCGGCTCGGCGAGCGGCTCCTCGTCGATCTGGACGTCGGCCGCGGTGATGACACCGGCGGTCGAGAGCAACGCACCGCGCTCGATCACGTGCTCGAGCTCGCGGACGTTCCCCGGCCAGGGCTGGCGCTTCAAGTAGGCGCGCGCCGCGGCGTCGACGGTCAGCGGACGATCGGTCGCGAAGCGCCGACAGAAATGATCGATCAACGCGTCGATGTCCTCCCGACGGGCGCGCAGCGGCGGCAAGGTCAGCGGGATCACGTTCAGGCGGTAGTAGAGATCGCGGCGGAACCCGCCCGACGCGACCAACGCACGGAGCGGACGATTGGTCGTCGCGATGACGCGGACGTCGATGGCGACGGGCCGGAGGCCGCCGACGCGATCGACTTCGTGCTCCTGCAAGACGCGCAGGAGCTTGGCCTGCAGCACCGGCTCCATCTCGCTGACCTCGTCGAGGAGGAGCGTGCCGCCATGCGCCAGCTCGAACTTGCCGAGCTTCCGTGCCGCGGCGCCGGTAAACGCGCCGCGTTCGTGCCCGAAGAGCTCGCTCTCGAGCAGGTCGCGCGGTAGCGCCGCGCAGTTGATCGCGACGAACGGCTGCGGACGGCGCGGGCCGGCCGCGTGGATGTAGCGCGCGACGAGCTCCTTGCCGGTGCCGCTCTCGCCTTCGAGCAGGATCGGGGCGCGGCTCGCCGCGACGCCCGAGGCGACCGCGAGGATGCGCTGCAACGCCGGCGCTTTCGTCACGATGCGGCGCTCGATGCGCGGGCGCGTGCCGTCGCTCGGCGCGGCGCGCTCCGCGCTCGGGTCGCGCAGGATGTTCCGCACCAGGTGCACGAGATCGGGCGGCGAGAAGGGCTTGGTCATGAAGTCGCGGGCGCCGGCCTTCATCGCCTGCACCGCGTCCTCCACCGTGCCGTACGCCGTCATCATCACCATCGGCAGGCCGGGATGGCGCTCCTGCACCGTCCCGAGCAGCTCGGCGCCGGTCATGAGCGGCATGCGCATGTCGGACAGCACCAACGCGAACCCGCCGTCGGCGAGCGCCGTCAGCGCCGCGGCGCCCGAGTCGACCGCGGTCACGGCAAAGCCGCTCCGCTCCAATGTTTCACTGATGGCGAGGCGCAGCGCGCGCTCGTCGTCCACGACCAGAATGCGTTCCATCAACCTTCTCCTCTATCGATACGCAGCGTTGCGATCGGCAGCGTTGCTGCCGCTGGGGTAGCCGCGGGTAGCGGTGCCATGCGCGCCAGCGTCAGGACGAACACGGCGCCCGTTCCGTCCTCGGGCGTCGGCCGCGGGCGGACGGCGAGCGTGCCGCCGTGCGCGGCGATCGCCGCGCGGGCGACCGCGAGCCCAAGCCCGGTGCCCCGTTCCTTGGTGGTGAAGAACGGTGCGAAGATGCTTTCCTCGCGGCCGGCCGGAATACCCGGACCGCTGTCGGCCACGACGATGCGCACCCAGCGCTCGTTCGGCTCGATGGCAATGCGGAGCGTCCCCTCCCCCGCCATCGCCTCGCCGGCGTTGCGGAAGAGATTCAGCAGCGTTTGGATCAGGAGCCCGCGATCGAGCGCGCACTCGACCTGCACGGCCTCGCCGCGCGCGATGCGTACGCCCTCGCCGAGCGCGGGTGCGCTGCCGAGGAGCGCGTCGTCGACGAGCTCGTCGATGTCGACGGCGGTCCGCCGCGGCTCAGGCAACCGCGTGTAGTCCAGAATGTTGGTGACGAGATGATTCAGGTCGGCGATCCCGCTCGCGACTTGCGCCGTCAGCCGGAGCGCCGCGGGACGATCGGCGACCTCCTCGTCCAGCAAGCCGACGAAGAGCTCCATCGCGCCGAGGGGATTCCGGACCTCGTGCGCCAGCGTCGCGGCCATCTCGCCCATGGCCGCGAGCCGGCTGTGCCGGAGCGCCTGGGTTTCGAGACACCGCTGCCGCTCGATGCTGGCCGTCAGCGCGCGTTGCTTGTCCTCGAGCTCGGCGCGGAGCGCCTGCACGTGCGATTGCAACGCGCGGTATTGCTGCTCGAGCACCGCCGTCGCGCCCGTGAAGACCTCGAAGGCCGATTGCAGCTCCGCCAAGCGATCCCGCGGCATCGCGCCGTCCATTCTCGCTGCGGTCCTGGATGGCGTCCTGGGTTGCGTCATGGCGTTACTCCGGGGGCGCCGAACGGTTTCACGATCGCTTCATAGTCGCGGGCCGCCCCGGCCACGCGACGCGCAAGGGCGTCTTTGCTCTTGGCTGCCTCGTCGAACGCCGTGCCGGCTTCACCCGGCACGCGGCGCGCCGCGAGACGCGCGGCCCGATAGGCCGCGTCGGCCGCGATCGGCTCTTTGCCGTAGCGCGCCGTCAACGCCGTGAAGGCCGCGAGCGCCGTGTCGTCGTCACCCGCCGCTTCGGCGAGCGCCCCGACCATGGCGAGCCCCGTGGCCGCCCGCGCCGCCGGCAGCTCGGGCGTCGGCCCGGGCTCCAGGGCTTCGCGCGCCAGAATGAGCGCCGCTGCCGGCGAGCGTTCGCGCAGCAACTCCGCGACGTCGAGCGCGAGCGTGCGCGAGAGCGTCGGATCCTCGATCACCGCCGCGGCGACGGCCGCGTGCGCGGCCATCGCGTCGCCACTCAGAGCGGCCGCACGCGCCTTCAACCCGAGGGCACCGGCCGTTCGGCCCCGCACCCGAATCCATTCGTCGACGACCGCGAGCGCCAGCGCCGGATCGCGGCGTTCGAGCGCCAGCGTGCCGCGCGCCGCGAAGAGCGCGTCGGAGCCGTTCGGCCCGGCGCTTGCCTGCGCCGCCGCGAGCACGCGCTCGGCCTCCCCCGTGAGCCCGATGCCACGATACGCGTCGGCCATGACCAGCTGATCGTCGAGCGGCAAGGCCGCGGCATCGACGTGCGCCTCGTGCAGCGCCGCGATCGCCTCGGCCGCGGCCCCGCGCGCGAGCGCGCTCCGCGCCGTCTGCATCACGAGCGAGCGCCGCGCCGGATCACCGGCTTCCGGTGTGAGCCGCGACAAGCGTTTCATTCCGGCGTCCACGTCGCCGCCGACGCCGTCGAGGATCGCGAGCTTCACGGTCGCCTGACGGGCCGCCCGCGAGCCATACGCGCCGCCGACCAGATGCTCGTAGCCCTTGCGGGCGTCCTTCGGATCGTTCGCCGCTTCAGCGACCGCGCCGACGTCGAGGAGCGCCGCGCCGCGATCGAGCTTGCCGAGGCCGGCCGCCGCGTCGCCGAGGATCTTCTTGGCCGTGGTGAGATCGCCTTGCGCGAACGCGAGGCGGCCGCGCACCCATTGCGTCTCGGGATCGTTCGCCCAATCGGCCGGACAGAGCGACCCGAGCCCAGCGAGCTCGTGCGCCGCCGTCGTGGCATCCCCCTGCGCGAGCGCCAGCCGGGCGCGACCGCGACCGGCGAAGCACGCGCCGAGACCACCGAC
>JBDSJB010000275.1:0-9939 GCA_039917665.1 Binatia bacterium | reverse complement strand
CCTGATGGCGCGTTCCGAGGTTTTCTCCCGCACCGTGCTCGTGTACCTCGCGAGCCGCTTCGCCCTCGGCACCGCGACGATGATGCTGCGCTCGGCGATCGCGTGGCACGTCTTCGCCCTCACCCACTCGCCGTTTCATCTCGGCCTGATCGGGCTCGTCCAGTTTCTGCCGGCGTTCGCCCTGACGCTCGTGGCGGGTGCGCTCGCCGACTCGAATGATCGGCGTCGCATCATGATGACGTCGCAAGTGGTGACGTTCACGTGCGGCCTGATCCTCTTCGTGGCGACCGTGAAAGGCACCGTCGGCCTCGGCCTGCTGTACGGGATCGTCGGCGTGGCCGCGATCGCCTCGGCCTTCGACAGCCCGGCGCGTATGGCGTTCCTGCCGAGCCTCATCGCGCGCGTGCACTTCCCGCGCGTCGCGACGATCGCATCGACCAACCAAGCGTTGGCATTCGCGACCGGCCCCGCGCTCGGCGGGCTCCTGATCGCCGACTTCGGCATCTCCGCCGCCTACGCCGCCTACACCGGGTTGATCATCGTCGCGTTCATCGCGCTTGCGCTGCTCCCCTCGCCGCCCTCCGCACCGAGCGGACGGGGCGTCAGCCTCGCGGTGATCCGCGAAGGCGTCGCGTTCGTGCGCAGCCGTCCCGTCGTCTTCGGGTGCATGACCCTCGACATGTTCGCCGTCATCTTCGGCGGCGCGACCGCGCTCTTGCCCGTCTACGCCAGCGACATCCTGCACGTCGGCCCGCGCGGGTACGGCCTCTTGTCGTCGGCGCTCGAGCTCGGCGCGCTCATGACGTCGATCGCGTTGATCACCCTGCCGCCGATCCGCCACGCCGGCCGGGCCCTCATGTGCGCGGTCGGCGTCTACGGCCTCGCGACGATCGTCTTCGGCCTCTCGCGCTCGTTCCCGCTCTCGCTCGCCGCCTACATGCTGGTCGGCGTCGCGGATCAGATCAGCGTCGTCATGCGCAGCACCGCCATCCAGCTTTCCACCCCCGACGAGCTCCGCGGCCGTGTCAGCGCCGTGAACCTCCTCTTCATCGGCGCCTCGAACCAACTCGGCGCCGCCGAATCGGGCTTTCTCGCCGCCGCCACCAGCGCGACGTTCGCGGTCGTCAGCGGCGGCATCGCGTCGCTCGTGGTGCTCGGGATCGTGGCGCTGACGATCCCAGCGCTGCGGGATTATCGCATCGACGGCTGAGGGAAGCGGACGGGGGCCGACCCCATCACCACACCTGCAACACCAAGAACGTGACGACGCACACGAAGCACACCACGTGATCGCGCCAGATCCTGCGGGCGAGCGCGCGTTGCTCGGGCGGCGGATCGCTGCGGCGACCCAGGCGTTGCGCGTTGGGAATGATCCGCCGGCCGGCGAGCGTTACCGGGGCCGTCACCAACAGCACGGCAAGGAAGGCGCGCCAGGATGGGGAGCGCCACCACTGCACGACGCTGCCGGTGATGGTCAGCAGCATGACGGTCGCGACCATGTGACCGGCGGGAAAGGCCTCGATCGTGACGCGCCGGTAATAGTCGGCCATCGACGTGAGGCGCGCGTCGCCGTCGGGCTCGTCGAGACGGAGCGCCTGGACGTCGAACATCAGATCGAACCAGAGGACGGCGGCGAGAAAGCCGCCGCCAGCGCCGAGCAGGACGGGGAGCGTCGCGGTCGTCATCGACGACCCCCGTATGCCATGAGCGGACTCGAAGCTACGGAACGAACAGCGGCATGTTGAAGTTGGGGACCGTCCAGTTGCGGGTCGGATCTCCCGTATCGGCCGTGAGGACGGTGGTCGGGTTCACGGCCATCCATTTGTTGAGAATGGTGCCATAGACGTCCCGGAAGTCCGTCGACTCGAAGCCGTTGTTGCTGCCGTTTTGCCGATAACGCGTGTTGCCCTCGCCATCGAGCTGCGCCGGGTCGATGCGCGGGTGATTCCCGTAGACGCCCCCCGCCACCTTGCCGCCGATCAGGAACATCGGCCCCTGTGAGCCGTGATCCGTCCCGGTGTCGTTTTGTTCGACGCGCCGGCTGAACTCGCTGTAGACCATGATGCAGACGCGGTCCGCGACGCCCATGCTGGCGAGATCGTCGTAGAAGACCTTGAGCGACGCGCCGAGCTCGGAATGCAGACCGAACTGCTGACCGTCCGACGCGCCCGCACCCTGGTCGGAGTGCGTGTCGTAGCCGCCGTTCTCGACCCAGAAGAAGCGCGAGTTCACCATTCCCTGCTCGGTCCCGTTGATGACCTTCGCCACCTCGAGGAGGTCGCGCGCCGTGCTGCGATTCACGCCCGGTGGCGTGCCGTTGTCGTAGAGCTTCCCGAAAGCGTTCCGGGTGGGGTTGCTGCTGTAGAGGGTGTGGAGCGCGGGATACGCAGCCGTGCTCGCCAGCGTCGTCGCGCCGGTGTTGCCGATGTACTGGAAGCCCGAGTCCGCGCCGCTCTGCGCTTGCGCGTGCAAGGCGTTGAAGGCGGTATTGCGCGCGTTCTTCTCCGACAGCGAGTCGAACTCGGAGTCGTACGGGAAACTGAAGTCGCGCAGACGACGGATGGCGAGGACGCTGGTCGCGCCCTGCCGGAAATCGCGCGCGACGGCATCCTTGATGACGACGCCCGGGATCGCCGACGGTTGCCCGGCGTAGGCACTCGCCAAATGGCGACCGACCCAGCCGGTGCCGCCGTAGAGCGACAGGCTCGGATCGGCAGTCTGGAAGATCCGACGCGAGTCTTCGTGGGAGAGGCTGTAGCGCGGATAGCCGCAGCCTTGAACCACGGCGACCTTCCCCGCCTGGTAGAGCGCGTGGAGACCGCCGTCGCCGGCCCCGCCGCTGCCGTTCGGCGACGCCCGGAAGCCCGGATGGAGCGCCAACGCCGAGCCGGTGTTCGGATCGTTGGCGATCGCGGTGTTCGCGAGATTGGCCGCAGTGAGCCGGAGCCCGCCCGAGCCCGCGCCGCGCGCGCTCTCGTACCAGGGCCGCAAAACGCCGCCCGCCGGCACGACCGTGTTCAAGCCGTCGTTGCCGCCGTCGAGATAGATGACGACGAAGTATCGATTGCCGATGGCGGCAAGGGCGTCCTGGACGAAACTGCTGCCGAAGAGGCGCGGGGCGAGCAACGCCCCGGCTGCCGCCGTGCTCCCGCTCTTGAGAAACAGTCTTCGCGTGATTGCCATGGTCGCCTCCTCCTTCACACCAGCTGAAAGGCCGGCGACTCGAGCACCAGCGCGAACAGACCGTTCAGTTTGCGATTGCGATAGTCGGCGTCGGTGAGGTTGATCGGTCCGGCGCCGTCCGTGAGGTAGTCGGCCAGCACGGTCTTCTCGACGTTGGTGAACGACGCGTGCACGCCGCACACGACGAGGACGGCGTCGACGATGTCGTTGGCGTCGGTCAGCGTGAGGTCGATGAGCTTCTCGGGACGGAACGACGTACCGCCGCCATCCCGTGCCGACGTCAGATCACGCACGAAGCCGTAGCGTGCGAGCAGCGTGGCGCTACTGATCCAGTTGGATTCCCAATCCCAGCCGAAGACGCTCGGCGGATCGAACAGGGTTTGCCCCATGTCGACCAGGTGATCGCGAATGGCGTTGTAGGTGCCGCCGGCGATGATGAGATCCTTGCCCTTGGGCTTCACCTTCAAGGTCCGGAGCGTCGTCAGCACGTAGTCGGCCGGCCACGCGATCGACTTGTGCGTCGTGACCCCCGGGGCGCCGGCGCCGAGGTAGAAGTCGTCGTGCGTGAAGATGCGGCGCAGCACGCCTTCGATGCTCCACGTCGTGTCGAACGCATCGGGTCCGGTGCCGACGCAGTCGTCGACGACGTCTTGCGGCGCGTTCGGCGTGCCGAAGAACTCGATCAGTCGGCGCACGGTACGGCGCGCGACCGTATTGCGACCGTCGCTGTCACGGTGCTGGAAGATGATGTCGGTGACGGCGTCGATCTCGCCTTCGCCTTCCCCACCAGCCGCGTAGTTGATGCCGGACAGGCCGAACTGCCCGGTCGACTTGTAGATGACTTTCGGAGCGCCACCGACGTCGTGGCGGCTGTTCGAGAGGTAGCTCTCGTTCTTGTCGTCGTAGCGCCACCCCGTGAAGGCCCGCGCGATCTGCACGATGTCTTCCTGCAGATAGTTGTCGTTGCCGTTCGAGTCTTTGACGCCGAGCGTGAAGAGCTCTTGCACCTCGCGGCCGTAATTCTCGTTGAGCCCGTCCTTCGTGTTCCGAACGGTGTCGAGGTACTGCATGGTCGCGGGGTCGCGGTTGATCTCCTTGACGAGTTGCTTGAAGTCCCCCTTACAGAAGCGGCGCAGCAGCGCGTTCTGCTTGGTCATGAGCGGCGCGTCCGCCACCTTCGAGATGCCGGTCGCGAAGTGATCGTGCCAGAAGAGTACGAGCTTCTCCTGCAACGCCGCCTTCGTCTTCAGCATGAACTTCACCCACTTGTCGTGGATGTCTTCGAAGGTTTTTCCGTTTGGCTTGAAGCCCTGCGGCTTGAACTTGAGCAGCTCCGCGGCCGCGCCCCCGCGCGTTTGTCCGGACGCCACCCACTTCTCGATCGTCTTCGCGGACACGTCGAAACCGGTACGGCGCAACAGATGACGCGCCTCGGCCTCGGACAATGTCGAGTTCTCGTCTCCCATTCGACCTCTCCTCTGCTGGATTCCTCGTCGTCATTGGGGAGCACGGCGCGACGACGGGAAGATGCGGAGAAGGTGCCCGAATGAGCATTGTCTCGCAATGGAAAAAACCCTTGCGAAGTGCGCGGGCGAGCCACGCCCGCCGGCCCTCGAACGCTACCCGCGGAGAGTGGACGGGCTGAGCGCGCTCGAGAGCCGGCGATGGGAAGAGGTCAGCGCGGAACGACGGGCGTGAGGGTCGGTTCCGGCTTCGGTGTCGGCGTGGCCGTCGGCGCGGGCGCCGCTGGAATCCCGCATCCGCGCATGCATCCGTTGAAGCTCTGCCGGCACGCCTTCAATCCATCGTGCACCTGCAGATCGTCGCGGCATTCGTCGCGGCAGAGAAACGCATGGATGTTCGCGCGGTCCATGCAGAAATCGCGGCCACGGCCGCGCTTCGGACAGGCGGCACGCGCGGCGTTCACCTGATCGCGGCAACTGTCGACGCATTGCTCCAGCGCCGTCACGATCGGCGCCCGACACGAGGCGAGCTCGGTTCGGCATCCCGCGGCGCATTCGGGATCGATGTTGCGACAGAGATCCCGCGAGATGACGAAATCATCGTCGCATTCCATGCGACACTGCCCGCGCAAATCCTTCGCGTCCTGAACGCAATCGTAGTCCGCCGCCGCGCGCCCCACCCCGAGTAGCAGTAAACATCCCAGTGTCATTGCAATGAGCGCTCGCATTTTCGTCGATCCCCTTCCGGCGGACGGCTCACGACCGTGTCCCGCCGATGAGCGACGATGCACGCACGATGCCAGTGCGCGCATGCGAACGGCGCACGGCACGCGCGCAAGGACGCCGTGCGATCTCTCGCGGCCGGCGCCGACTTTCCCCGTCACGACACAGCGGCGCCTGTGCGAGATGGGCGCACAGGTCGCCGTGCGTTCGCGTTTTCGAGCGCGACGGCGCGACACGCACGGCCCTTGGCATTCGCCGCGCGCCATCGGAACGCAATTACGAATGCGCCGGGGCGTTACATTTGCCGCAACGAAGACCAGGCACGATGCACGCGGTCGTCGTCAGCGAGCTCCGGATGGAACGTGGCACCCCACACGGTTCCCGCCCGGACCAACACGGGGTCGCCGTCGACGCGCGCGAGCACGTCGACTCCCGCCCCTACTCGAAGGATGCGCGGCGCGCGGATGAAGACCGTCGGCAGCCCCGCGAACGCCCCCCCGTCCTCGGCGACGGCCGAGAACGAGTCGAGCTGGGTGCCGTACGCGTTGCGCTCGACGTCGACGTCGAGCACCCCGAACGAGCGCTGCGGCGGATTGGTCACCGTGCGCGCGAGCAAGATGACGCCGGCACACGTGCCGAGCACCGGTCGTCGCGACGCGAGAAAATCACGGAGCGGCGCTTCGAGGCCGTCGCGCTCCAACCCCTTCAGCATCGCGGTCGACTCGCCGCCTGGTAGCACCAGCGCGTCGATGCCGGCGAAGTCGGCAGGCTTCCGAACGAAAGCCGTCGCCGCGCCGACGCGCGCCAGCGCCCGCGCGTGCGCGGCGAAGTCGCCTTGCAGCGCGAGAACGCCGACCGTCACCAGCCGCGGGCGGCGAACCGTTCCGTCGGCGCGATCGCCTCCATCGCCAACCCCGGCATGGCCTTCCCGAGCCCACGCGACGCCGCCAACACCTCGGCCGGATCTTGCCAATGCGTGGTGGCCCGCACGATCGCCCGGGCGCGCGCAGCCGGGTCGTCGGACTTGAAGATGCCCGAGCCGACGAACACGGCCTCGGCGCCGAGCGCCATGCAGAGCGCGGCGTCGGCGGGCGTGGCGATGCCGCCAGCCGCGAAGTTCGGCACCGGCAACCGGCCGCTCTTCGCCACCTGCACCACGAGCTCATAGGGTGCGCCGAGGGCCTTAGCGCGCGCCATCAGCTCCTCGGCCGGCGCGACCGTCAGCTCTCGGAGCTCGCGATGCATCTGCCGGAGGTGCCGGACCGCCTCGACGATGTTGCCGCTGCCGGCTTCGCCCTTGGTGCGGATCATCGCCGCGCCCTCGCCGATCCGCCGCAGCGCCTCGCCGAGATCGCGCGCGCCGCAGACGAACGGCACGCGGAAGGCGTGCTTGTCGACGTGGTACTGGTCGTCGGCCGGCGTCAGCACCTCGCTCTCGTCGACGAAGTCGACGGCGAGCGCCTCCAAGACGCGGGCCTCCGCGAGGTGCCCGATCCGACATTTCGCCATGACCGGGATCGAGACCGCGGCCCGCACCTCTTCGATGCGCTCGATCGCCGCCATGCGCGCGACGCCGCCTTCGCGGCGGATGTCGGCGGGCACGCGCTCGAGCGCCATCACCGCCGCGGCGCCGGCATCCTCGGCGATGCGCGCCTGGTCGGCGTCGGTCACGTCGAGGATGACGCCGCCCTTCAACATCTCCGCGAGGTGCGTCTTCAGTTCGTAGCCGGTTCGGTCTGTCATGCTTGCTTCCTTTCGCGGGCCGCACGCTCGGCCCAGAGCTCGTCGACGGTGCGTGCGCAGCGCAGGATCGCGGACGCGGACCGCGCGACGTCGTCGGCGCTGGTCGCCCAATTGGAGAACGAGATGCGCATCACCTCGAGACCGTGCCAGGTGGCGCCGCCGAGCCAGCACGTCCCGTCGTCCTGGACCTGGCGGATCACGGCGCGGGTAAAGGTATCGGCGTCGGTGGACGCGGAGCCACTGCCGGTACGCGTCGGCGTGAAGCGCACCAGCACCTGATTCAGCACGACGTCGTTCAGGATCTCGATGCCGTCGGCGGCCGCGAGCAGCGCCGCCATCTGACGGGCCTGCGTACACGACCGCTCGACCAGCGATCGCACCCCGGCGCGACCGAGCGTGCGCAGTGCCGCATGGATGGTGAAGCCGCGGGCCCGCCGCGAGAGCTCGGGCACCCAATTCGATCCGTCGCGCTCCGTCGCGCCGGCGGCCACTAGATACGACGCGCCGATCGTGGTCGCGGCCCGATGCGCCGCGGGATCGCGGACGAACACGACGCCCGAGTCGTACGGTACGTTCAGCCATTTGTGCGCGTCGGTCGCCCACGAGTCGGCGCGCGCGAGTCCATCCACGAGCGGGCGGAGCATCGGCGTCACCGCCGCCCAGAGCCCGAACGCACCGTCGACGTGCAGCCAACCCTGGCGCGCGGCCACGGCGTCGGCGATCGCCGCCAACGGGTCGAAGGCGCCGCTGCACACGTTGCCGGCCTGGGCACAGACGATCAGCGGTCCGTCGACCGCGGCGAGCGTCGCAACGAGCGCGTCGGCGCGCATGCGTCCCTCGGCGTCGACCGCGACCTGCCGCAGTTGCGCGCGGCCGAACCCCAGCAGCTGCAGCGCCGCGAGCACGCTCGCGTGGACGTGCGCGCCGACGACGACGGTGATCTGCGGCGCCGTGGCGAGACCGTACTGAGCGACGTCCCACCCAACCCGCGCCAGCACGGCATGGCGGGCCGCCGCGAGGGCGGTGAAGTTCGCCATCGTCGCGCCCGTCGTGAAGCCGACGCTCGTGCCGGCGGGCAGGCCGAGGAGATCCAGCAACCACTCCGCCGCGAGCGCTTCGACCTCGGCGGCTGCCGGCGACATGACGTGCAGGCAGGCGTTCTGGTCCCACGCGCTGGTCAGCCAATCGGCCGCGAGCGCCGCGGGCAGGCTGCCGCCCGTGACGAAGCCGAAATAGCGTGGCCCGGTGCTCGCCACGAGGCCCGGCTCGGCCGCGCGCGCGAGCGCCTCGATCACGCGACGCGGGTCTTCCCCCTGCTCGGGGAGGCCCCGGTCGAACGAGGGCGGGAGCAGCTCCGCGGGCTGCGCCTGAGCGCCGACGGATCGACGCTCGACGGACGCCAGGAAGTCGAGGGCGAGATCCGTCGTGCGGCGTAAGAGCCCGGTCACAGCGGCAGTATTGTACTGAGACAATTGTGGTCGATTGTCACTCATCGAGCCGCTTGAGTAATTGACACGCCAAGCACTGTCAAAATATTTATTGTCACTATGACAATGTGGAGACCGGAGCTCCCGACCGGCACGAAGTCGCGCTACGCCGCGATTGCCAACGCCCTAGCCGCCGACATCGCGAGCGGCCGTCTGCCCGCGGGGGAACGGCTGCCGACCCATCGCGAGCTCGCGGACGTGCTCGGGATCGCGATCGGAACGGTGACGCGCGGGTACGCGGAAGCCGAGCGGCGTGGTCTGGTCCGTGGCGAAGTCGGACGCGGCACCTTCGTCGGGCAGGCTCCGCTCGCGGCCACCACCTTCGCCGCCGCCGGCCGCGCGCCCGGCGGCGTCATCGATCTCAGCCTCAACTTTCCGATCGAAGGCGTCGCACCCGATCTCGCCGGGGCGCTCCGTGCGCTCGCGAAGCGCTCGGATCTCGAAGACCTGCTGCGCTATCAACCGCACGCGGGTGCCGCCCGGCATCGGGCGGCGGGCGCCGCGTGGGCGGCCCGCTACGGCATCGACGCGAAGCCCGAGCACGTGCTCGTCTGCTCGGGCGCGCAGCACGCGATGGTCACCATCTTCTCGGCGCTCGCGAAGCCCGGCGATCGCGTACTGACCGAGGCCCTCACCTACCCCGGCATGAAGGCGCTCTCGCACCTGCTGCACCTGCCGCTCGAAGGCGTCGCGATGGACGACGAAGGACTCCGCGTCGACGCGCTCGAGGAAGCGATCGTCACGACGGGCGCGAAGCTCCTCTATTGCATGCCGACGATCCACAACCCGACGGGCGGGGTGCTGTCGGAGTCGCGGCGCCGTGCAGTCGTGGCGCTCGCGCGCGCGCACGACGTCGCGATCATCGAGGACGACGTGCACCGCTTCTTGATGCCGGAAGCACCGCCCGCCTTCGCGCAGCTGGCCCCGGAGCGCACCTACCACATCGCTGGCACGTCGAAGGCGATCGCGGGCGGACTGCGGGTCGCGTTCGTGACGGCGCCGAGCGGAGCGATCGAAGGTCTGGAGCGCAGTATCTGGGCGACGACGTGGATGGCCGCGCCGCTCACCACGGAGATCGCCGTGCAATGGATCGAGGACGGCACCGCCGATCGCATCGTCGCCGCGCAACGCAAGGAGGCGGCCGCGCGCCAGGCGCTCGCACGCACGATCCTCGGACGCTCCATCGTGAACGCGCAGCCGAATGCCCTGCACCTCTGGCTCGAGCTGCCCGAGCCGTGGCGCGGCGAATCGTTCGCGCGCGCCGCCTTGCACCGCGGGGTCGCCTTGGCCCCCGCCGAGCTCTTCGCGGTCGGACGTGCGGCCGTGCCGCCGGCGGTGCG
>JBDSJB010000274.1:0-2644 GCA_039917665.1 Binatia bacterium | reverse complement strand
GTGGTGACGACCGTCGTGCCGCTCGAGGTCACGACCAGCCGGACCGATTTGATGCTGGTCGTGATCGAGCGCCGAGACGGCATCTCGCTCCGGCTCGAGTACGACTCTCGCCTCTACGAGCCCGGGGACGTCGCGGGGTTGCTCGGGACGTACATCGCGTGCCTGGCGGGGGCCGTCGCAGAGCCGGAACGCTCTGCTTCGCAGCTTCGCGATGCTCGCCACGGCGACCGATTCGCGGGCACCCTCAGGGAGGTCTTTGAGGAGGTGCTGGGTGTTCCCGTCCCTTCGCTCGGCGAGGACTTCTTCGCGCTCGGCGGTGATTCGCTCTCTAGCATCCGCGCCGTGGCGCGCGCCCGGCGTCGCGGGCTCGTCTTCACTCCGCAGCAGCTGTTCGAGCACCGGACGATCGCCCGACTGGCCCGTGTCGTGGTCGAGCGCGTCGCCACGAGTGACGAGCAGGGGCCGGTGCTCGGCGCGGTGGAGTTCACGCCGATCCAACGCATCCTTCTCGAGGCCGATCTTCCCGACCTGCACCACTTCAACATGGCCACGATGCTGCTCGTCGATCCGCGTCCGGAGCCGGCCCTGTTGGCGATCGCCGTCGAGCATCTCCTGCGTCACCACGATGCGCTCCGCTTGCGCTTCCGCCGAGACGACGAGGGCTGGCAGCAAGTCATCGCGGGTTTCGAGGGAGCCGTGCCGTTCGCGTCGGCCGATCTGTCGGCGCTCGACGACGCCCAGGCGGCGGTCGCGATCGCGGAGCGCGCGGCGCACGAGCAGACGACGCTCGACCTCACCAACGGCCCGATCCTACGCGTCGTGGCGTTCGATCTCGGTGTCGATCGACCGAGCCGCGTGCTCATCGTGGTGCACCATCTGGCCTGTGATGCCGTGTCGTGGCCGATCCTGGTCGAGGACCTCGTGACGCTCTACGGGCAGCTCCAGCGTGGAGACGCGATCGAGCTGCCCGCGAAGAGCACGTCGTTCCAGCGCTGGGCGGAGCGGCTCTCCGCATGGGGGCGCGCCGATGCGCGCGCCGAGGACCGCGCCTTCTGGCAACGGGAGTGCGCCGCACCCGGGTCGCGGCTGCCGCGTCTCCAGACGCGGATGACGGCCGCCATCGCCGACGTGGAAAGGCTGGCGCACGGGCTCGAGCCCGCTGCCACCGCGACGGTGCTCGAGGCGCTGGCGGTGCAGGGGGTGTCGGTGGAGGCCGCGGGTCTCGTCGGCCTCGTGACCGCGACGACCGAGGTTGCCGGCGACGACGGGTTGCTCGTCTACCTCGAACGACACGGGCGCGATGTGCTTCCCGAGATCGACGTCACCCGCACGGTCGGGTGGTTCACGGCGGTCTTTCCAGTGCGGTTGCCCGTCGCCGTGACGAAGCAGCCCGAAGACACGCTGGCTCTGCTCGTGCGCCACCTGAAGGAGATCCCGCACGGCGGCGCGGGCTTTGGCGTCGTGCGCACCGACCTGGACGCGAACTGGTATCGGCCGGAGGTGAGCTTCAACTACCTCGGTCACCTCTCGGCCCCCGGAGCGGCGGGCTGGCGAAGTGCGCCCGAAGCCCCTGGACGCGAGGTCGGTCGTCGCGGCACGAGGCCCACCATTCTCGACGTGACCGCGCAGGTCGTCGACGGGCAACTCTCGGTCCTGTGGGACTACGACCGGACGCTGCTCGCGCGCACGATCGTCGATCGACTGGCGGATCGCTGGATGACCGTCTTCTGCGGGCTCGCCGGCCGCACGCCCACGAGGCGGTCATGAGAGGCGGCGTGCTTGCGTGCATCGGAGGGACGCCGTTGGTCGCGCTCGCGCGCGTGATGCCGGACGCGCCCTTTCGGCTGTACGCCAAGCTCGAAGCCTCGAATCCCGGTGGCAGCATCAAGGATCGGGCCGCGCTCGGCTTGCTCGAGGCCGCCTGGTCGTCCGGTGCGCTTGGACCCGAGACCGTCGTGGTGGAGTCGAGCTCCGGCAACATGGGCATCGGTCTCGCCCAGGCCTGCGCCTATCTGGGGCGGCGGTTCATCTGCGTCGTCGACGCGCGGACGACCGCCCAGAACATCGCGATCATGCGGGCGTACGGCGCCGAGATCGAGGTGGTGGAAGCGCCGGATCCGGTGAGCGGCGGATACTTGCGCGCTCGGATCGCACGGGTACGCGCGATCGTGGCGGCGCTGCCGTCGGCGTTCTGGCCGGATCAATACGGCAACGTGAACAACGCGCGTGCGCATCGAAAGACGATGAGCGAGATCGTCGAGGCACTCGACGGGCGCGTCGATTATCTGTTCTGTCCGACCAGCACCTGCGGCACGATTCGCGGCTGCGCCGACTACGTCCGCGAGCACGGCCTGGCGACCGAGATCATCGCCGTCGACGCCCTCGGCAGCGTCATCTTCGACGACCAGACCCGATCCGGCGCGTTGAGGGGCGCTCCGTCGCCCCGTCTGATCCCGGGACACGGAGCTGCCATCCGACCGGCGCTCTATCGCGACGACCTCGCTCGCGAGTGCGTACGAGTCTCGGACCTCGAGTGCATCATCGGATGCCGCCGCTTGGTGGCCCGAGAGGGCATCCTCGCAGGTGGGTCGTCCGGGGCGGCGGTGATGGCGGTGGAACGGCTGCGCGCGCGTCTCGGTGCCGG
>JBDSJB010000273.1:0-2614 GCA_039917665.1 Binatia bacterium | reverse complement strand
TTGCCAACGACGTTCGGCAGGTGCCGCACGGGTACTTCTTGCTGCGCGTCGACCGCTGCCTCGACGCGAGCGAGATCCAGGTCCGGCAGGGCGAGCGCGTGCTCTGGCGGCAGCGCTATCGCGAGCTCGTGCCAGCACGCTCGATCCATCTCGCGGCAGGGTGGCTCGCCGCCGTCGCACCCGACGGTGGCGAGCTCACGGTCAAAATCGCATCGCGCTGACGGTTACTCCGACTTATCCTTGATCTGCGTCGCGGTCTGACGATCGAGCGTACTGAAGGTCGCGCCCCAGCAGAAGCCGTTCGTCACGTTTCGGAGCTGCAGCTGCAACGGCGGAGTGAGCGACAGGAGCGGGGGAGTCGGGAGCAGCGGCCCTTTGCCCTTCACTTGGATCTGAGCTTTGCCGACCGTTCCGCTCTTCAAATTCGCGGTCGTGAGGCCACGCGGCGTGGCATTGCGATTCTTGTAGAGGAAACCGGTGGACTTGGTCTGCCAGCAAGGCTTGTCGTCGCACGTACCGCCGAACGGGATCCTGTAACGGGCTCGCAGCCCCGACGCGTCGTACAGGCAGAGCGCGTAGTCGTCGCTCGCGACCGGATCGCCGAAGTCGCCGACGGGCGTCGCGGCGCCGTGCGTCCATTTCCAGCTCAGCTGATCGTTCTTGTCCGACGCACGGTCGTCGAGCGTGAGCGACGACTGGCGTAGGGGCGCGGTTCGACAGGTGTCGGGCGTCGGCGGACAGACCGGCGGGCCGGGCTCGTACGCGAGCAGCACGGTGCCCCCGAGCGAGGTGAGCATCGTGAGCGAGACGTCGCCACCACCGAGCGCGGTCCGCGCCGAGATGCACGGATCGTTGGGAATGGCGGCCGTTCCGCTGACGCAGTTCGGTATCGGGCCGACGCCGTCGAGGTAGGCGTCGATCGTGAGCTCGTTCTGAGTCGGCGGGATGACGTTGCTGGCGATGGTGATGGTGACGGCAAGGGGGTCCGACGGCGTGGCCGTCGGTGCCGTCACCACGACGCGACGCGGGATCAGCTCGGTACCCGCGGGCGGCGTTCCAGTGGCGAAGGTGGTGAGGATCGTGATGGTGCCGCCGGGCGGGCTCGTGACCGTCGCCTCGACGTCGCTCGTCGGACCGGAGCCGACGGTGCTCGCACTGCCGCCTGCTGCAACGACCATCACGACGAGCTCTTCACCATAGCTCAGGCGGCCGATTTGATGATTGCGCGTCAGACCCGGAAGTCCGGCGGCGGCATTGATCGCCGAAACTTTCATCGGGGGGAGGCACGCCAGCATCGCGAGCGCGGTCGGCGCGGAGACGTCGAGCGTGGGCGGCGTTGCGGCGCCGAGCGCCGAAACCGTGTCGCCGATGACGCCGCTCGTGGTGAAGCAGGGGCGGTTCACGAACTGGCAGGCGCCGGCCACGTCGTCGCAGTCGGTATCGTTCCCGCAGCTCCGATCAGCGTGATTGCTGCAGAGCAGCTCGCCGTCGCCGGCGCAGATCCCGGTGCCGTCGCCGACGGGTGCCGTGTCTTCGCACACGAAATCCGAGCAGGAGTTCGCCTTGGTCGCTTCGCCGGGACGGTTGCATGTTCCGCCGGGGCATTCGGAGTTGGTCGAGCATGGGGTGCCGTGATTGGCGCCACTGGCGCAGCGACGGCCGCCGCAGATGCCGGGGTTGCCGCCGCTGAGAGGGCAGTCGGCGTTGCTGCCGCAGGGATCGGCTGCTGCGTTGTTGCAGGTGTCACAGAAGCAGCGGAAACCCGTCCAGCCCGTTTCCCGGCACGGCGGACTGGCGGCGCTGAGCGTCCGGCTCTGGGTCGCCGTCGAGAACGTGACCGGGCCGGGGCTCAGGCTGCCGGCAAGGCTGCCCGGGTTGGGAGGACAATCGAGGCTGGTGATCGGGAGATCCTGCCACGGCGTGACGGAGATGCCTTGCGCGTCGCACGCGAGGTCGAGGCGGGGACCGGAATCGCACACGCCGCCGCGAATGCCATCGTTCGCTGTCGGATCACCGACGCAGGCCGGGCAGGCTACGACGAAGATGTCGCCCGCGAAGGCAAACGTCGCCGCGATGTCGCCGCTCGTGGGATCGACGGTGCCGCTGATGGCGCTCGTGATCGTGTTCACCAAGCAGGCGGGAATGCTCGTCGTCGAAAGGGCCTGCGGGCCGCTGCCGTAGAGCTTGCAGCTTCCGGGGACGCCGCAATCGGCGATCTCCGTTGCGGGCGTGCACAGCAGCGACGTGTCGTTGGCGCAGCGCTGATGGTTGCCCGCCGCGTCGGAGAGCGCGCCGGTGATCGTGCACGTGCCGCAGGGCGGCGTCGTCGCTCCGCAGGTCACGCCGAGCGGGAGCGTGTTGCCGAGAATGGGCTTGGCGTGCGTGAACCCGCTGAAGCCGGTGTCGGCGGTCGACGCGCCGAGCGTCGGCTCGAAGCGCACGGCCTGCGGGCACTCGGTCGCGGCCGCGGGCGTGACGCCGACGACCGCCGTCAGCAAGCACAACAGCAGTGCAGGCATTCGTCGCATGGAGGTTCTCCTGCGTGATCCGTGCCGACGACTAGTGCACCGCCGTCGAGATCCGATCAAACATTCGCCGGCGCCTCTGCGACGGC
>JBDSJB010000272.1:0-2507 GCA_039917665.1 Binatia bacterium | reverse complement strand
CGGCACCATGGCGCGCATGCGAATCGTTCGTGCGCTCGTGATCGTCGCGCTGGTGATCGCCGGGGTCGGGTGTGCCCGCATGCCGAAGCCGCCACGGCCCGACGGCACGCCCGCGGCCTCGCGTCAGTACACGTTCGCCTGGCGCTATGGCACCGACGACGGGTCGCTCGCGCCCCGCGGCGGGACGTCGCGAGGTCCTGCCGTCACGCTCGATGCCGCGGCCGGCACGGCGTGGGAACGCGTGCACGCACCCAGCCTGACGCCGCTCGAGCGCGATCGGCGCGCGATCCTCGCCATGGCCGGCACGTTTCGGACGACCTTCGATTTTCTCGAGGTGATGGGCTTCAAGCCCGGCTTCAAGCCGGACCGACCGTATCAATCGTGGGGCACCGAGTACGTCTACGTCGTCCGCGACGAGCCGCGCTTCATCAGCCTGCAGCACCTGCTCGTGATGTTCATGCCGGGAGCGGACGGCAAGGTCGCGGGCCCGTTCGTCACCAAGCACTGGCGGCAGGACTGGCGCCATCAAGACACCGAGCTGGTAACGTACCGCGGCCGCCTCACCTGGGCGCGCGAACGCTTGTCCAGCGCGGCGGCGCGTGGCGCCTGGACCCAGTCCGTCTACCAAGTGGACGATTCCCCACGCTACGCCGCGCTCGGTCGCTGGGAGCATTTTGCCGGCGTCTCGACGTGGCGGAGCGACCGCACCTGGCGCCCGTTGCCGCGCCGTGAGTGGTCGGTGCGCCGCGACTACGACGTCTTGATCGGCACCAATCAGGTGACCATCACGCCGACGGGCTGGGTCCACCAGGAGGACAATCTGAAGGTCGCGCTCGATCCCGTCAGTGGCGCGCCCGGTGCGACGGTCTCCAAGGAGCTCGGCCTCAATCGCTACGAGCGCATCGTCGGGTTCGACGATGCCGCCGGCCGCCAGTATCAGCAGCGCACCGAGCCCTTCTGGGCGGAGGTGCGGCGGGCCTGGGCCGACGTGGCGCGCCGGCATCCGCGGTTCACGCTCCGCGCCGCTCCCGACGAAGGGCAGCTCTTCGTGCCGCTCTTCGAGTACGCCGAGAAGCTCGACGAGGGTGCCGCGTACGACGCCGCCGACGCGCGCGCGTTCGCCACGCGCACGGTTGGGGGCTACCTCGCGCCCCGCCAATAGATCGGCGGTGATCCTCTACGGCCTCGACCTCTTCGGCGTCGCGGTCTTCGCCGTGAGCGGCGCGCTCACGGCCGGACGCGCCGGGCTCGATCTCTTCGGCGTGCTCGTGATCGCGTCCTTCACGGCGATCGGCGGCGGCACGGTCCGCGATCTCCTGCTGAACCGCCATCCGATCTTCTGGATCCGCGACCCGACGTACCTGATCGTGATCGCCATGACCGTCTTTCTGACCGTCGGTTACGTCCGCTTCTTCCCGCCGCCGGGACACGCGCTGCTGATCGCCGACGCGCTCGGCCTCGCGGTCTTCGCGATGTCGGGCGCGCAGATCGCGGAGGCCGAACGGCTCCCGGCGATCATCGTCGTGTTGATGGGAACGATGACCGGCGTCGCGGGTGGTGTGTTCCGCGACGTGCTGAGCGCGCGCCTCCCGCTACTCCTGCAGCGCGACATCTATGCGACGGCCGCGATCGCGGGCATCACGCTCTATCTCGTGCTGCAGGGTCTCGGCGTCCGGCGGGCCGCCGCCTTCTGGGTGGGGCTGGCCGCGATCATGGCGCTCCGACTCGTGTCGATCGCGTGGGGGCTGCAGCTTCCGATCTTCACGCTCCCCATGTGAACGGCGGTGGAGTCGGGTTGCGTAGCCCGGCTTGGCCACTACGATCGCGCCATGATCTTCATGCACACCATGGATGTCCCGACGCCGCCCGCGGCGGTACACGCGTACGTCAGCGACTTCAAGAACCTGCCGCGCTGGGACCCGACCATCAAACGGGTCGACCAACTCACGCCCGGTCCCGTCGGCCGCGGGACGCACTACGTCGTGGTCCTGAGCTTTCTCGGCTCGGAGACGACGATGGACTACGACACCAAGGAGTTTCAGCCGCCGGTCGCGGCGAAGCTGGTGGGGGTCGCCTCGAGCTCCGTCGCGACCGACACCATCACCATCGAGCCGACGCCGACCGGCTCGCGCCTCACGTGGCACGCGGAGATCACGCTCGCGTGGCCGGCCCGCATCATCGATCCGGTTTTGAAGCTGCTCTTTTCGCGCGACGTCGCGAAAGCCATGGCCAATCTCGAGCGCGAGCTCCGCGCGCTCGGGCAGCGCGCGCGGGCGCCCGCCGCAGCGACCGGCTGAGCCATCTTTAGACAGTTGCGCTGACGCGACCGACCACGCTCTTCAGCGCGTCGAGATTGATCGGCTTCACGAGATGATGGTCGTAGCCGGCGGCAAACGAGCGTGCCTTGTCCTCGTCGGTGCCGTACCCCGTGAGCGCCACCATCACCACGTCGCGAAAACCGCCGTCGCTCCGCAGCGAGCGCGCCACCTCGTAGCCGTTCATGCCGG
>JBDSJB010000271.1:0-5656 GCA_039917665.1 Binatia bacterium | reverse complement strand
GGCCGGACGGATACCGGCGCGCTCCTCGGCAACGAGGGGCACCTCGCGCAGCTGACGGCGCTCGCGCTGGTCGTTGTCGTCGCCGTGTCGATCGTCATGCCGGTGGCCGGGGTGCGCGGGCTCTTGGTCGTAGTCGGGGCGGTCTTCGCGGCGGCGCTCGTGAGCAATCGCAATCTCACGGCGCTCGTGGCTCTGACGTGCGGCGTCGGGATCGCGCTCGTGCTGGCGCGTGGCCGAAAGGCGCTCGTCTCCATCGGGCTCGTCGTGCTTGTACTCGGTGCGACGGTGGTGGTCGTGGCTCCGCTGCGGGGCCGCGTCGTGCAGGCGGTGCAGGCCGCGTCGCAGGGCGATTGGGACGCGGTCACGACGTATCGGCTCGGACCCTGGGCTGCCGCGCTCGAGATGGTGCGCGAGCGGCCGCTCACCGGCTTCGGACCGGGCACCTTCGGAGCCGAGTTCACCGCGCATCGCCTGGACGCCGAGCTGCGCCACGAGCGGCGCTTCACGATCCCCGTGCTCACCAGCAGCTTCGGCGAAGCGCACTCGGAGTATCTGCAAGCCGTGGCGGAGGCGGGGATGCCGGCGGCGCTCGCCGTCGTCGTGGCGCTGGGCGCGTTGCTCGCAGGTCTCGTCAGATTGACGCTCGATCCGCACGAGACTCGCCGCGACGAAGCGGTCGTGCTCGTCGCGTTCCTCGGGGCGGGCGCCGTCGCGTCGCTCATGTGGTTCCCGTTGCAGCGCCCGATCACGGCGCTCCCGCTGGTGCTCGCGGCTGGTCGAGGCTGGGCGCTGCTTCGGCCGCGGGTCGCCGCGGAGGCGGGGCGCGTCGCGGTGAACGGTGGGCGCCGCGTGCTCGCGATTCTCACGGTGCTCGTTCTCGGCGCGGCGCTCGTTCCCGAGCTCTCACGATACGCCGCGGAGCGTCGTCTCGCCGACGCGACCCAGGCGATCGCCGCCGTCGCCGCGGGCGGCCGTGTCGTTCCCGCGGAAGCTCCGACGCTCGACCGCCTCGGTGCCGTTGCTCGCGCCACCGCCGACGCCAATCCGAGCGACACGCGTGGCCTCATCGCCGCCGGCACGGCCGCGCTCGTCGCGGGGAAGCCCGGTGCAGCGCAAACCTGGTATCGCGCCGCGCTCGCGCGCGGCGAACGCCCCGAGATCGATCTCAATCTCGCGCGCGCCTTCGCGCTCGACGGCCGGCGCGAGCAGGCAGAGGCCGCCCTGCTGCGGGCGGCGTGGCTCAGTCCGGTGTTGTTGGGGACGTTGCCGAGTGCCGATCAGTCCCGCATCGGCACGGCGGTCGCCGATTGGGCCGATCGGCTGGCGCGCGGCGCGCTCACGGCACCGCCGCCGCTGCCGGCCGAGACGCCACCGACGGCGGAGTGACGTGGCGCTGTCGCGACTCTCGATCGTCGTCCCGACGCGAGACACGCGTGGACTGACGCTCGCGTGTCTCGCGGCGGTCGCGCGCGAGTTGCCGCGTGACGGTGAGATCGTGGTCGTGGACGACGGCAGCCGCGACGGCAGCGCCGACGCGATCGTCGCGGCCCATCCGACGGTGCGCGTCCTTCGCCACGAGGCGTCTCGCGGCTTCTCGGTAGCGGCCAACGCCGGCCTCGCCGCGGCGACCGGTGACGTGCTCGTGCTCTTGAACAGCGACACCGAGGTGTTGCCGGGAGCACTCGCGAGTCTCTGCCGTGCGATCGAGGGGCGCCCACGTCTCGCCGCGGCCGGCGCGCTGCTCGTCGAGCCCGATGGGCGAGCGCAGTGGAGCGGCGGCGCGGTGCCGGATGCGCGCTGGCTCTTCGCGCTCGCGAGCGGCGTCGCGGCACTCGCCGCGCGTGTGCCTGGCTATCGGCGGTGGCGTCCGGTGTCGGGCCATCGTACCGGCGCCGTCGAGTGGGTGCCGGCGACGGCCGTGGCGCTCCGTGCCGACGCGTGGCGCGAGCAGGGGCCTTTCGATGAAGGGTTTCGGTTGTACGCGCAGGATCTCGATCTGTGTCTCCGCTTGCGGGCCGCCGCATGGGAGGTCGCGGTCGTCGCCGACGCGCGGGTGATCCATCACCGCGGGGCCACGGTCGCGGGGCTTGCCGGTGCGACGGCCGCGCGCCAACAGCCCGAGCTGCTCTGGACCGATCTCCTACGCGCGATCGCCAAGCAGCGCGGCCCCGAGGCGGCCGTCGCCGCGGCGCGGGCGCTGCGCCGGGGCGCGGCACTGCGGATCGCGCTCCGACGGTGCGCGACGCCGTTCGTCGCGCGCACGTACCGGCCGGCATGGCAGCGGGATAGCGCGGCTTACGTCCGTGCCCGCGCGGCGCTTTCCACGACGGTTCGATAGACGGTACCGAGCCGCCCCGCGATCACCTTCGGATCGTGCTCGGTACGGAGAATCGCGCGCCCGGCCGCGACCAAGCGCTCACGGCGTTCGGAATCGACGGCGAGCTGCGCGATCGTCTCCGCCAGCCCGGGCGCGCCATCGGCGATGGCGACCGCGCGCGTGACCTCGCCGTCGAGACCCGCAACGGCCGCTGCCGTCGCGACGACGGGAAGCCCGCGTGCCCAGGCCTCGAGAATCCGCATGCGCACGCCGGCCGGTGCGAGCAACGGCACGACCACGATGCCGTCCGCGGGAAACATGACGGCACTGTCGACGGGCGAGGGATGCGGCGTGATCGTGTGATCGCCGGAGAAGGCCTTGCGCGTGCCGAAGACGTGAAGCCGCGCACCAGGGATACGCGCGGCGACGGCCGGCCAGGCCTCGCGGGCGAACCACGCGGCGGCGTCGTCGTTCGGGCGCCACCCTTGGCTGGCCGGTAGCGTGACGGTCGGAGCACCGGGCAGCGGCGCGCCCGGAGACAAACGTTCCGGAAAGGGCGCGGCGATGTGATCGACCAACGCGCCGTCGGCGAGTGTCGCGAGCCGTTCGGCATCGCGCCGCGTGAGCGCGATGGTCGCGGCCGCGCGCTGGACGGCCGCGCCCTCGTAGCGGGCGAGGCGGTGGGCCTCGGCTCGCAGCAGCGCGTGGTGGCGCGCGCTCCAGAGCTCGCTCTCGACGTTCTGCGCGCGCAGCACGACCGGGGCGCCGCGTGCGATGGCGCTGCCGCACGCCGCGAGTGCCTGCAGCTGCTCGGCATGGACGACGTCGTACGCCCTGGCGGCGAGCAGGCGATCGACACGAGCACGGAGTGCGGCACTGTCATGGCGCGCGATCGTGAAGGGCAACCCCTGAACGCAGCCGCGTGCGATCGCGAGCGGCCACGTGGCGGGTCGCGTCGGGACGAGCTCGAGCCCGGGCAGCTCAGCGGCGACCGCCGCCGCCGCCGTCGCCGCTTCCATTCCGGACATGACCGGCGCCACGACCGTCACGTCATGACCCGCTGCCGCGAGCGCGCGGATCGTCGTCAACGCAACCAGCCGCCCACCATCGACCGGCGGCACGGGGGCTTTCGTCGCGACCCAGAGAATGCGCACCAGCCGTTTCCTCTAAGCGCCGACGACCGACTCGTAGATGCGCTCGAGCGCGGCCACCGAGCGCTCCCAACGATGGTGCTCCTCGACCAGGCCGCGTGCGGCGTGCGCGAGATCGTGCGCGAGGACCGGCTCGCCGAGGAGGCGCAACACCTGCGCCGCGAAGGTTTCGGCGTCGTCCGCGAACAGCAGATGGCGATCCGACACGCCTTCGATGCCGCTTGCCGCGATCGGCGTCGCGACGATGGGCGTGCCGCTCGCCATGGCTTCGAGAATCTTCAGCGGCTGTCCCGAGCCGGCGCGCATCGGCGCCACCGCGACGGCGGCGCGCGCCAGCACGGAGCCGAGGTCGGGAACGTCGCCGCGGATGATCACCGATCGCGTGGCGTCCTCGAGCGCACGCATCCGACGATGCGGCCGGGCCCCTGCCGCGACGAACGTCACCTCGGGGCGCACGCGCTGCACGCGCGGCAGCACCTCTCGGACGAACCATTCCACCGCGTCGACGTTCGGGAAGTAGCCGAGGTTGCCGGTGAAGACGATGCGATGCGGATCGCGACCGGTCGTCGTGAACGGAAAGCGCTCGACGTCGACGCCGTTCGGGTTGATCGAGAGGTTCGCGAAATCCCCGATCGCGTTGCGGTCGACGCGCGAGACGACGGTGGCGTGCGCGAATGTCCGACAGAGCCAGCGCTCGTATCGGTGCAGCCGCTTCGCCTCGAGTGCCGCGACGAGGCGGGCCGGTCCGGGGTCGCGGCTGGCACGGCGTTCCATGTTCAACGAAAGCGCGTCGATCAAATCGACGACACGCGGGAGCGTCACGCCCTCGAGGTGGCGCGCCATGCGCGCGAGCTGCACGTGCACGAGGTCGAAGCGTTGCTCGGCGACCAGCGCAGCGACGGCACGACGCATGGCGGGCGTCTCGTAGAGCGCGGTCTGGAGCGGGCGGTTGCTCAGCAAGCCGCGCGCGAGCCCGGCGAGCATCTCGCCGCGCGTGAGCGGCACGGTGACGACGCGCTCGCAGTAGCGTGCGACGTCGTCGTGGGCGTTCAGCGTCGGGGTGCTCGTCGCGAACGCGACCAGCGTGATTCGATGCCGCGCGGAGAGCAGACGAATCTGATGGTACGCACGCACTTGAAAACCCTGGCGCGCCGGGGAAGGAAATCGCGCGGCGACGAACAGGATCTTCACGGCAACGTCCTAGCCGGTCTGCTCGTCCGCCGCACGTTCGCGAGCGCGACGGCGGCTGAAACGACGCGCGCTCGTCGGCGCGTGTGCTGCCCGCGAGAAAACGGGCGCGCTCGCTCGAAAAGCGTCCGGCGGCGCGGTCAGCCGCGCCGCGGTTTGCGTGACACCGGCGCCTGCGGCTTCTTCGCCTTGGCGGTGGTGGTGCGCGTGACGGTCTTCTTGCTGGCTGTTTTCTGCGTGGTCGGCGCGCGACGATTGTTGGTCGTGGTCGCCTTGGCCTCGCGCACCGGCCTCGAGCGCGTACGAGCCGCCTGGACGGTGACGTTGCCGCGCCGGTTGTGGATCGTCGGAGCGGTGCGGGCGAGACGTTCGGACGTCTTCTTGCCCTGCGCCACTGCGGTCGTGCTGCGGCCACCGCGCGCGATGCTGCGACCGGAGCGACCACCGCCGCGCGTGCTGCGGGCGACGTTGCGACGGGGGTGGACCGGCTCGACGTAGGTGGCGAGGCCGATGCGAAGGGGCTCGGCCTTGCCGGCCGGGACGCGGAGCGAATAGCCGCTCGGGGTGACGCCGCTCCGAAGCGCGGGATTCAGCTCGGCGAGCTCGGTCGCGGTGACGCCGCACATGTCGGCGGCCGCGCGGAGCGACACCGTGCGGTCGACGTCGACCATCTCGTAGTGCTCGGGCGTGTGGGTCGGAGTTTCGAAGCCGTAATCTTCGGGGGCGCGGGCGATCTGCACCGCGGCCAGGAACTTGGGAACGTAGGCGGAGGTTTCGCTCGGAAGGTAACCACCGTCGCGCATGTCCCAGAAGTCCTCGACGTCCTTCTGCTGGGCGAGGATACGGGCGACGCGATACTCGCCGCTATTGTAAGCCGCGAGCGAGAGCTCCCAATCGCCGAACATCTCGTGGAGGTCTTTCAGATAGGCGGAGGCGGCCTCGGTGGATTTGATCGGGTCGCGGCGCTCGTCGACGAGGGCGTCGATGCGGAGGCCGTAGC
>JBDSJB010000270.1:0-3883 GCA_039917665.1 Binatia bacterium | reverse complement strand
TCGGCGCGCCAGCGTCATTAGCAATCTCGAAGTGATCCAGCTGAAACTGGAAGTCGCGACCGCCGCCAGCTCGAGTGTGGCCAGGGCCGCATGATTCCTATGATTTTTAACCGGTCGGTGCTCTAGGTGCGCTGTCGTCCTTGCCGTGGCGGTCCACGGCGCTACAAGACGGAAGGAAGAAGAGTCATGATCAAGCTCACGGTGATGTACCCCCATACCCCGGGCGCCCGGTTCGACCACGCCTACTACCGCAACAGGCACATGCCGCTCATCAAGGAGCGCATGGGCGCCGCCTGCCCCTACTACACGATTGACAAGGGCCTGTCCGGCCGCGCGCCGGGCTCACCGCCGCTCTACGAGGCTCTATGCCACATCTACGCCGAGTCGCTCGCCACCTTCGAAGCCGCCTTCGGCCCGCACGCGAGCGAGATCCGGGCCGACCTCGCGAACTACACCGACATCACACCGGTGACGCAGTTCAGCGAAGTCGTGGTCGAGCATTCCTGAACGCCGGGTCGTGTGCGAGAAGACGACGGACTCATTCTTTCGGTTTCTGTACGAAGTGCCAGAGCACGCCGGCCGGCGTCGACCACATACGCGACGGTGGGGGAATCCCCGACCGGGGTTAGTTTGCGCGTCCGGTTCTCGGACAAGCCCAGCATCATCGCCGACGCCCGCTTGAGCATCGTCGTGCTCGTGCCGCGCTCCGCCGCGGTCGGGGTGAAGTTGACGGGGCACACCGTGAGCGAGTGGCGATCGTTGGGCGCTTGTGCCATCGCGTTGAGCGAGAACTGCCCACCGCCCGAGAACGCCAGTACGCCGATGAAGATCGTCCTGCCGGACGGCGACGCCGCGACCTCGAGCGCCTCGCTCGACTGGCCGGTCTGGCTGATCTGCGTGCTCGTCGCGTAGTCCGGCCTGGAATCGAACGTGCTCACGAACAGATCGAGATCCCCCGTGCCGACTCCCTTCCCATCCAGCGACGGGACGAGCGGGACGTTCGCCGGCTGGAACACCTGCACGTAGATCACGTCGCTCGTCCCGAGGAGGATCCCGTCGTAGCGCGTGTTCAGCGCGATCGACTTGGTGTTCAGCGCTGTCGTCGGTCTGGGTCGTGTTGCACGAGGGGCGGACGCCGGTGATCCGCGGCGGCATCCACTCCGCGATGCTGACGTGGACCCCACGCGCCCCCCGGCGGGCAGCTGAGCTGCGGGAACGCGGCGTGGGCCGTGCCTGCCGCCATGACGAGCGTGATCAAACCAGATCCGAAACCGCGCATGACGTCCTCCTGCGTACCCACCAGTCCCGGTCAAACCCGGGGCGCGATCGATAGGAGGCAGCTCGACGAATCCGTCGCAGACTATTTTCGCGGCGACCGGCGACGCGCCGTAGACGCGGCGCGCGTCGGTGGCGGCACGACCTGGCGCTCAGCCGTTCTCGAAATTCATCGCGCGGAGCCCGGCGCTACTTCGCGACGCGAGCTCGCCGAGGAGCACGCGCGGGGTCACGCCCGCGATCGATCGGAAGTCCTCGATGAGGTGCGCCTGATCGTAGTAGCCCGTGGCGGCGGCGATGCGCGCCCAGCTCGCGGGACGGGGCTCGCGCGCCGCCCCCAGCGCACGATGAAAGCGCGCGAGCCGCGCGAACGCCTTCGGGCTCATCCCCACCGCGTCGCGGAATACGCGGCGGAGGTGCCGCTCGCTCATGCCCAGCCCGGTGGCAACCGCGTTCACGTGGTCGCTCGCGAGCCGCGCGGCGGCATCGAGCACGAGCCGCGCGTGCGGGCGGAGCGGCGCCGCGCGGTGGAGGCGCTCCGCGATCGCCCCATCCACGATCGCCGCCTCGTCAGCCGTGCCGCGGGCGGTGGCGAGCCGGTCGCGGAGCTGCCGCGCGGCGGCGGCGCCCCACAGCTCGTCGAGCGCGACGATGTTCCCCGCGATCGCGGAGGCCGGCACGCCGAACACCGCCTCCGTCGCGCCCAGGTGCAGCCGCGCCGTCAAGGTCCGCTGCCCGGCGCGGATGCGCTTGCGATGCACGCGCTCGCGCACGCCGAACACGTGGGCGTCGACGCCGCTCCGCGCCGACGGCCCGAACCGCACCACGAGCTGGATCTCGGCGCGCGGGATCGAGACCAACGACGCGTCGTGCTCGCACGCGTCCGCGAAGAGCCCCGCCAGCGCCGATGCGCTCGACGCGCTCGGCGCGATGCGATCGTTGCGAAGCGCGCGGGGCATGAACGAGTCTGACCGCGCGCGGCGATCGCGCAAGCGCGTGGCCGATTCTTCCAATTTGCGACGCGCGGCGGTCGCTATGCTCCGCCCATGAAGCTCCTCGTCACCGGCGCCACTGGAAAAGTCGGAAGCCGCCTCGCCAAGCGGCTCGCCCAGCGCGGCGATCACGTGCGCGCCCTCGTGCGCGATCCGGCGCGCGCCGCCGCGCTGCTCGACGGGATCGAGCTCGTCCAGGGCGACCTGCTCGACGCCGCGTCGCTCGACGCGGCCGTGCGCGGCGTCGACGCCGTGGTCCACTGCGCGGCATTTTTCCGCGGCGCTACCGCCGAGCAAGCGCACGCCGTCAACGACCTCGGCACGCAGCACCTCGCGCGCGCCGCCCGCGCCGCGTCCGTGCGGCGCTTCCTCTTCACGAGCACCGGCCTCGTCTACGGCCCCACCGGCGGCCGGCTCGCCCACGAGGACGACCCCTGCGCGCCGACCGCCGCCTACCCCGTGAGCAAGCTCGCCGCCGAGCGGTTCCTCTTCGCCGTCGACGGTCTCGAGGTCTACGTGCTCCGCCTCCCCTTCGTCTATGGCGATGGCGACGCGCACATCGCTGAAGCCGTCCCCATGATGCGCGCGTTCCCGCCCGCCCAGCGCATGTCGATCGGCCACCACGTCGACGTCGCGCAGGCCGTCGCGTTGCTGCTCGACGCGCCCGCGCCCGCCCACCGCATCTACAACGTCGTCGATGACGAGGCCCCCGACCTCGCCACGCTGTTCGCCTCCGTCGGCGCCCCGCCGCCCGACAACTCCGACCCCGATCGCGCCCGCGCCTTCGACAGCCTCATGGACGGCCGCCGCCTCCGCGACGACCTCGGCTTCGCCCCCGCCGTCCCCCGCCTCGTCGACGCGCTCGCCTAACGCGTTCGATCCTCCTCGTACTGCGCGGCTCCCTCGATCGGTCGCAGCCATGGCTCGCGGCGCTTGACCCACAGCTCGTAGCTCGGCACGAGCCCGGTCGGCGCATCCGACAGGACGCCCAGCTTTACCTCCACCTCTGGGTCATCGACCGAGAATAATCGCGACCCGCAGCGCGGGCAGACGTGTTGACCCTGAACCTCGGCCGTCTCCCCCGCGTGCGCGAACCGCTCGGCCGGCCAGACCGCATAGAACGTGAACGCCGAGCCGCTCTCTTTGCGGCACTTCATGCAGTGGCAGATGCCGACGCGAAGCGGCTCCCCGCGCACCGAAAGCGTCACCTGCCCGCACAGGCATGTTCCCGAACGCACCGTCATCACGGACCCCATCCTGCCCGATCGCTGGGGTTCGGGAGATCCCCGACCGGGGTTAGTTTGGGGAGATCCCCGACCGGGGTTTGTTCAGCATTCAAGGATGGGGCTCGGGAGCGCTCTTCGGCGAGCGCTCAATCAGGCGCCTACGATCGACATGCATGATCGTGGTCGGGGTCGATGATCGGACTCACCCTGCCAGTTCGTGCCAGGCCGCTCGCGTCGGAACATGGCTTCGCCACAAGCGCTCCGCCGCCGATCTCCCTTCACGTCACATGTTCGCGTCTCGGCGGCTCAAGCCGCGGCGTCACGTCGCCGCGATCGACACGCGGGCGTGCCGCCGCAACCAGTAGGTCGGAGGTTTCGTCGCGGCTCGAA
>JBDSJB010000269.1:0-14684 GCA_039917665.1 Binatia bacterium | reverse complement strand
CCCGAAGCCATCTCCGACCCGCCCGCCGGCTGCATCATCACTCACTCTCATGGAGCCGTTGGTTCCCGAGTGCGAGTCTGCGCGTCCGATCGTCCTCGTTGCGATGCCTCGCCGGTGGGTGGGTCAGGGAGTGTTCCGGGGAGCCGCAGCTCGCGTGTGCGCCGGCCATGGTGGCAGCGGCAGGGTGTACGCGCCGGGTGGCCGCAAACCGCCGACCGTAGGAGCACGCCCTGACCCACCCACCGGCGACACCCCCAACACCGACAGAGGCCTGACGAACAGACTGAGACACTACCCGCGCGTCACTCGTCGTCGCGCCGGCCGTGTCGCCACCGCTGCCACCGGCTCGCCTGCGTCGGCTCGAACGCGGGCACGGGGACTTCGGCGATGAAGTTGATGTAACGCCGTGGGACTCTCGTGACGTCGCGCGGGCTCACGCCATGCACGGACGCCGGCGAGTTCACGAACGCCACATAGGTGTTCGGCGCATACGCGATCGTCTTCGCGTGCTCGACGTCGCCCGGGAGCGTGCGGTGTTTCACGAACCTGGGTGCGCGTCGCCATCGGTAGAGGGCGAGGTCGCCACCCACGGTCGGATCGTCGAGGGGGCGCATGTAGAAGAGGGCCGAGAAGATCTTGTCGTACTTGTCGACGTGCGGCGTCTTCACGGAGCTGCGTTTCGTGACCGGCGTGTTCATGACGAACTGGCAGTCGAGTCGGACGTCGGCAGGCGCGTCGGATCCTCGGTGCGCCACTCGCCAATCCTCGAGCCGGCGTCCAATGCGGGCTTCGAGCCTCGGGAACGCGGCGCGCATGGACTCCCCGAACACGCGAACGACGTCGAGCCAGTATTCACCCGACGTGTGGAGCTCGAAGAAGCGTTGCCACGTCGCCGCGATGTCGGTGCGTCCGAGTGCCTGCGCGGCGTTCATCCGGACGGCCTGGTTCGAGTCGAGCGCCGCGGCGTGCGCGGCGAGCATGCCGAGCGACGGGAACTCCTCGGCCAGCATTGCGTAGTCTGCCGCGGGCAGTGCCGCGGCTCGTGTGAGGTGCGCGAAGGGATCGGTCACGACGTCGGCCGGCTTCGCGGAGGCGAGAAGGGGAGATGTCGGGGACGGTGGTACGAGCGAGCCTGCGTGAGGCTCGGGTCCGGCAGAGAGTCGGTGCATGAGAAGCATCCCTCGGGGCGTGCAGGGCCCGTCACCAGCGTGAACGTGGTCGCTGCTCGAACGTCGACGAGCAGTACGAGAACGCGCGACTACGCTGGGATCAGATTCGAAGGACGCTGAAGGAAACCGCCAGCAAGGGGCCGGCTCGCGAGCTCACCGCACGAGGGATCGGTGTCGAAAAGAGGGCGACGTCGAGGGCGCGCGTGACGGCGACGGCAGGGCTACAGATCTTCGTGGACTTTCCCGACCCGGCCGTCGAGCACGCTTCGAGGGTTCCAACTGTGACGACGTACTCGTCGTGCATGCCGTCGCCGTCGTTCATCGCGGGGTCGCCATGCCGTGCCGTACGATCCGACGGTGCGCGGCGATCCAACACGATGGCGAAGCGTCCATCGTCGATGTGGAGCGAGACCTCGTAGGCACCGAGCGGCGCCATCCACAACGCCACCGTCCAGGCAACGCTGCTGCCGAGAAGGGACGCGATGACTGCGACCGCGAGGAAATGCTTCGCCCGCTGCACCATGGCCGCCGTACCGTTCGAGGCAGGGATGGTCAAGCCGGGGTGATTGTTGAGGGGACCATCGAGGTCGTTCGGTCGGACCTCCGGTTCCGAATAGGAAAAGGGTCGTGCTCGTTGACGGAGCGGCGACCCGGCGAGCATCGTGTCCCCGCTTGCGAGTTCCCGAAACTCGAACGCGATCCCAACCCGCTCCGCGCTCTTCGCGTCCTGATCAGTCGTGCTGTGCCTCTTCAGGCGCGCTCCAGCCACTCCAAGGGTCCCTGCATGAAAATCCTCAGCATCGAACATGCCCTGCCGGCCAGGCGCCTCACCAATGCGTGGGTCCGCGAGCGGGTCCAGGCGAGCAACCGCGACACGCTGTCGCCCGACGATCTGGCGCTCGTCGATGCCAAGCTCATGCGCTTCTTTGCGAGCGCCGGCACCGAGATTCGTTACGCCGTCGACGAGCACGAGAGTGCACCCGACCTCTGCCTCAGTGCCGGCCGGGCGGCGCTCGACACTGCGGGCATGGCCCCTGCGGACGTCGAGCTCCTCCTCTACGTCGGTGTCTGCCGCGGCTGGATCGAACCGGCGATGGCCAACGTCGTCGAGTCCGAGCTCGGGCTCGTCAACGCGACCTGCTTCGACGTCGTCGACGCGTGCGCGAGCTGGCTCCGGGCCATGCAGATCGCGCACAGGTATCTCTGCAGCGGCGTCGTGAAGTGAACGCCTCAGCACAAGAACTAGAGAGACGCTTGGGCAGGGCCTTGGTCGCCGTGGCCGTGATGCGGCTCTCGAACTAGGCGGCGGGCCGCAGCCCGTCGTGGCCCACTTTCTCGCGCGCGCCGCGCTGGGGCGTGACGCGTTCCGCCCGCTCGTCGCTCTCGCCATGGAGCTCAGCCTGCGCTTCGCCCGCTAGCCGAAGAGTCCACCGGACGCCTCATCCCGACGAAGTGCTCGCAGGTGCGGCTGTCGCGTCTCCTGCGCGAGACGTCTGTCCGGCGCAATGGACGCGCCCCGGCGCCGCGCTCCGCAACGTCGGGCGATTCTCGGTACCCGCCGCGTGCATGCGTATTGCTACGTGACTCGCGATTCGATCACCGCCGGTGACCGCGAGGAGATCGTCCTTCATGCCCAACGTCCATCCAGGAGCCAACAGCCGGCCAATCCGGCGTTCGGCATCGGACCAGCTCGCATCGTTCTCGCTCGGTCTGTCGTTCACCCATCCCGACCGTGTCGCGCGCCCGGCACTGGGACGGGTCACCGCGCAGCGACCGCGTCGCACCAGCGGCGCTCGCCGCGTTCGACCCTCGCCACGCCTCGGCGCAACCCAGGTGGACGGTCGGCAAACGCTGACGGCCGCCGATGACAACAAAGGAGATCTCAATGGCCGCATGCCGGAAAGTCGTCTTCGTCGCGATCGCTCTCGCCATTCTTTCGTCCGCTTGCAAGCACTATCCGCCGACTCCTCCCACTACTCCTCCCACGCCCGGCTCTTGCACGGCGCCGCCGATCGATCCCGACCGTTCGCTCGTCGTGCACGATCCGGCGCTGCTGGCATCGCGCTTTCCATTGCGGCGCACGTTGCAGCAGATCATCGACACCTCGGGCGGCACCACGACCCCGGACGCGCTGCTGCAAACGCTCCTCGACTCCTATGCGAAGACCAGCTTCGTCCAACCGGTCTCCGGTAAGACGTTTCCGGTGCTCGCGCGCCCGGAGGCCAATCTGCCGGTCGCTCAGCTCCTCGACCCGACGACGGCGAACGGTATGTTCCCGACGGGCCTCTTCAATCGCTTCGATCTCGCCCCCGACGACGGCAGCAACTGCGGCGAGTATCGGATCGTCTACGCCAAGAAGAGCTCGGGGGGGCTGGACCGGTTCTTCATCATCTTCGAGGCCAAGCTCCCGAACCCGAACACGGCGTCCGGCCTGGCGGGATGCAAGCCGGTCGTCGATCTGTGGACGAGCCTTTCGACGATTGCCGATCCGGTCCAACGGATCACGAAGCTCGAGAGCTTCTATTATACGGGGCTCGCGCCGTTCTCCCCGGTCGTCACCTACGGCAACTACGGCGTACCGTTCGGTCAAGTCCGATCGAACCTCTTCGTCGTCACCAATCCGCAAACGCAACCGTGGCTGCTGCGCGAGAATCGCACCGCGCCGGCGAGCACGCCGCCGATGTTCGTCGTCGACACCGACAAGGAAAACCCGCTGACCGAGTGGTATCGCCTGGCGAACACGCTGCCCGCCGGTGTCACCGCGACCGATCAACAAAAATTCCGCGATCACTTTCTGCAGGTGCCGACGTGCAATCTCGTCTTGACCGACCGTTTCGTCGCAGGTGCGACGCCGTTCCAGATCGTCAACAACATGGGCGCCGGCTTTGATCTCGCCGGGAACGAGTTCCAGTCGGTCGCGCTCGGCGACACCGACGATCCGTCGTCCAACACCGATGCGACGTTCAGCACCGCGGTTGGCACGCGCCTCGCGGCGTTGACCCCCGGCAACGTCAGCCCGGCGGAGCTGATCAACCGCGCCGGCGCGATGACGTGCGGCGGCTGCCATGAGTTCTCGAAGGGGCGATCGCTCGGGAACGGTGCGACATGGCCCGCCAGCAACCCCAACGGCTTCACGCACATCGACGAGCAGGGGAATCTCTCCCCCGCGCTCACGGGGGATTTCCTGAAACGGCGCGCCGAGATCCTCGCGCGCTTCTTCTGCAACCCGACCGTCGAGCCGAAGCCGGGGCCCGCGTGCACGCCGGAGGGCGCGACCGCGATGCGCACGCTCGCCGCCCGGCGAGCCGCGCCGGCGCCGCCCGACCAGGCTCTCGCGCAAGCGGCCGGTCTCGATCCGGCGGCGATCGCACGGATGACGCAGGGTCGAACGACGCTGATCCTGCAGCAGATCGACACCGCACGACTTGCCGTGCTTGGGGCCGCGCGACAAATGCGGGGAATCGGGGCAGCGGCGGCGGCCGATTCGAGGCGCCAGCTGAGTGGCGCGGAGCGCACGCTGGTCGACCTCGTGGAGCAGGCACGTGCCGACGAGCAAGCACGAACGGGCGCCTTCGTGCCGGTGCGACGCCCGCACTGACGCGGGAGCGGAGAGCGGTCCTTCGCCCGATGGCGGAGGACCGCTCTTCAGGATCTCGCCGCCGAGACGCGCGAGTGACCCATCGGAGTCGACTCAGTTCTCGTCGGCGTGACCGAAGTGCGCTTGCCGCGCCAACACGGCGTGGCGCGCGAGGCCGCCGGGCTCGGGGCGGAGCAGCGAGACGAGCACCCCGATCGCAAACGACAGGGGGATCGTCACGAGCGCGGGGTTCTTGAGCGCGAACCAGGCGCTCGGCTGTTTCAAGAGATCGACCTGGACGGTCGGCGAGAGCGCGATCAAGAGCAGCGTCGCCGCCGTGCCGACGGCCATGCTCGCGACCGCACCGGCGGTGGTGCAGCGCGGCCAGAAGATCGAGAGTACGAGCGCGGGGAAGTTGCTGCTCGCCGCGATCGCGAACGCCAGCGACACCATGAAGGCGACGTTCTGCCCCTTGAAGGCAATGCCGAGCGCGACAGCGATGATCCCGAGCACCACGGTGGCGATGCGCGCCACTATCAGCTGCTCGCGTGCGTCGGCGTGGCCGCCGCGGACGACGTTCACCCAGAGATCGTGTGACAACGCGGCCGCGCCTGAGAGCGTGAGGCCGGCAACGACCGCGAGGATGGTAGCGAAGGCGACGGCGGCGATGAAGCCGAGGAGCGGCTTTCCGCCGAGAAGGGCCGCGAGCAGTGGGGCCGCCATGTTGCCGCCGGCGTCGGCGGCGCGGACGGCGTCGGGTCCGACCAGCACCATGGCGCCGAATCCGAGGATGAACGTCATCAGATAGAAGAACCCGATGAGGCCGGTTGCGTAGAAGACCGAGGTGCGCGCCGCGCGCGCGTCGGGGACGGTGTAGAAGCGCATCAGGATGTGGGGCAGCCCCGCGGTCCCGAACATCAACGCCAAGCCCAGTGAGATCGCGTCGAGCGGCTTCGCGACGAGCCCGCCCGGCACCAGCACACGATCGCCGTAGCGCTCGGCCGCGGCCGCGAAGAGCTTCGTCGGGTTCATCTCGAAGCGCGCCAGCACCATCAGCGCCAGCGCCGACGCGCCGCCAAGCAGCAGCACCGCCTTCACGATCTGCACCCAGGTGGTCGCGATCATGCCGCCGAAGAGCACGTAGGCGATCATCACGACGCCGACGATCATGATGGCCTGCTCGTACTCGAGGCCGAACATCAGCTTGATGAGGCCGCCGGCGCCGACCATCTGCGCGATCAGATAGAAGACGACGGTCGCGAGCGTTGCGCTGGCGGCGGCGATGCGGATCGGGGTCTGACGGAACCGCACCGCCAGCACGTCCGAGAACGTGTAGCGGCCGAGGTTGCGGAGCGGCTCGGCGATCAGGAACAGCACCACCGGCCAGCCGACGAGCCAGCCGGTCGAATAGATGAGACCGTCGAAGCCGCTCGTCGAGACCAAGCCCGCGATGCCGAGGAAGGACGCTGCGCTCATGTAGTCGCCGGCGAGGGCGAAGCCATTTTGGCCGGCGGTGATGCTGCGCCCGGCGGCGTAGAATTGCTCCGTCGTCTGCGTGCGTCGGGCCGCCCACCACGTGATGCCGAGCGTGATCGCGATGAAGACGAAGAAGAACCCGATTGCGACGGCGTTCGGCTCGCCGATGCCGGCGGGCGGGATGGGCGTCACCGCAGTTGCTCGCGGAGCGCGCGCAGCACCGGGTCGTAGTGACGATTCGCCCAGCGCACGTACACCCACGTGAGAATCCAGGCGGCGACGATCACCGCCGCGCCGAGCGCGATCCCGAGACTCAGGCCCGGCGCGAGCATGTAGCCGAGGGCCGGTCGCGCAAACGCCACCGCGCCGATGAAGCCGAAATAGACGGCGATGACGGCGGCCGTGAGCCCGAGGCCGATCCGCGTCCGGGCGCGCGCGAGCGCCAGCAGGCGGGTTTCGGCGGCGGCGTTCGCGTCGGCGGTCTCAGGCATCCGGATCGGGCAACGAGTTGGTGGCGATCACGTGCTGCGTCACGGAGTGCCCGCCGATGCGCCAGCACGGCGCGGGCTGCGGCTATCGGCGCTGAATCGCTTGAAACCTCAGGGGTGTCAAATGAACTGCGGCGGATGGGCAAGCGCGCCGATCGGACGACGAGAATCTCAGAAACCAACCACGACGCTAGTCTCGGGCTGCGTCAGCGCGGCCGGTCCGGGTAGGCCAAAGTGCGCATCGACCCCCCCGCTCTCGCTTCGCGCCGTGCAGCTGAAGGAGGCGCTCGTTCGATCCGGTGCGCCGGGCGTACCGCACCGGTCGATCTCGCCGTTCACGAAGCACTGGCGGAGTTCGAACACGCAGGTCTCACCAGCTGCGCACTGCGGACACGCGGGCGACGTGCAGTGTGCGTCGGTCGAGCAGGGAACGAAGCTGGTGAGCGAGCAGGAGCCGGTCATGGGCCCGACTGTGCAGCGTCCTTCCTGGCACGAATCGACGTCGCTCGGATCGATGCGGCAATCGCCGGGGTGACAGAACCCTCCTCCGCAGTCGTCGTCATTCGAGCACGGCGCGGCGTCGTTGACGCCGCCGACGCAGGCTGGATCGCAGGCGTTCGGCCGTACTTGCCCCGCACAGAAACATTGCGGCCGGCAGACGCCGCCCGGACAATCGGCATCGGCGACGCAGGATCGGCCGTCGCTGGCGCCGCCGATGCACGCGTTGCCGGAGAAGCCCGGCGCGGTGCAGGAGGTGTTCGCTTCGAACGTGACAGTCCCTGTTCTGCGCGGAGACTCGAGTAGATCGATCCCGGAACCCGACACGTTACGGCTGGAAGGCGGCAAGCAATCGACGCTCGTAGTCCCGAAACCGTCGGTGGGGCCGCCGAACGGGAGACCTGGTCGGCACGGAGCGTCGACATTCGCACCGTAACTGCAGACGGCGTCGGTGACACAAAGAGACGGAGGATTGCCGCAGTCGGCGTCCGTCGCGCACGGCGTGCGCGATCCGGGAGCGTCGAACGAGCCTGGGGCAGCGCAGAATCCTCCGCACACGGGGCAGGGCTCGGAGAGGCTTCCGCCAATGTATGTGAACGCGCGCTGGCGGAGGCGCACGTCGCTTTCGCCTGTCGCGAGATCCGTCGTTCCGACGACGTCCTCGGAGAAGATCCGCACGAGGCACGCCGACACGCCGCCGGCGGACATCGGCAGCGGCGGGCCGGATACGGTCTTCACGCAGCGATCGCCCACTGCCAGACATTGCGCGTTCGTGGTGCAGCGCCGCTGGATATCCAACAGGCAATGCGGGCCCGTCGCGCCCCCCGCGCTCTTCCGGCACACGCCTTGCCCGAGCGCGGCGCAGATCGAGTTGCCGGTCACGAGATCGGTCGGACTCGGCGAGCAGGGTGAGTGCGGAGTGAGGCTGCACGAAGGGCCGACGGCGCAGCGCGTGTCCGGACCACCGGCGCCGTCGCAGTCCCACAGGTCGGTCAGGTAACCGCCGCCTTCCGCAACGTGCTGGTCGTGCATGCTGCCGGTCCACCCGAGATCGTAATCCGCGTCGAAATGCTCGATCACGCGCTGTCGCGGAATGTCTTGGCAGAGGCAGGGGAATAGCCCCGTCGCCGCGCCGCACGCCCCCGGACATACGGCGTCGCCGGTCCCGTCGCATTCCTCGCCGGGCGCGTCGACGCGGTCGTTGCCGCAAAACGCCGGCAGAGTTCCGGCGAACTCGTAATCGATGAGGTCGGAGGGCGCCGTCGGGTCGAGGTTGTCCACGAGCCGAACGATGGTGTCGATCAAGCAGTCCACCGCGCCCGTCACGATGGGTTGGTTCGGGCTGCACAGGAGCAACCGGTCCGCTTGCGCGTCGCTGCAGCGGCCGTCCACCAGGTGCCGCAGCGTGCGCTCGGCCTTCGCAATGATTTTTGCCGTGGCGGGATGATCGATCGCGCAGCGCTCGGGTCGAACGTCGAGGATCGTGCCGCGTACGATACCGAGACGGCATTTTTGCACCGCACCGAGCAGCGCGCGCGCGAACCCCGCCGCTTTTTTGCCAACGGTTTTTTGACAGTTGAAGTCGGCGTACCGTAGCGGCGAAACGAGGGCAGGATCGTAGAGGCTCGGAAGGATCGAGGCGGACGCGGCGCTGTGGCTCGCCGCAATGCATGCCGCGAGATCGCCGGGAGTGAACCCATCGCTCGCGTCCGGATCGGTGCAGGGGCCGGGAAAACCAAGCGTCCCCAGCGGCACGGCGTCACAATGATCGACGATGCGCTTGGTGAGGCGCACGGCGAGCTCGACGGAGCTCACGGATGCGGGATCAGGGCACGCTCCCGGTGTTTTGAGCTCCGCGTCACGGCATAGCTCCAGCAATCGCAAATGTTTCGTGAACAGGTCACGGCCGCCCTTGGCGACGGCCGAGAGGCACGAGTAGGTCGACGGTATCGCGGCGCGGGCCGCTGGCGCCGTCGCGATACCAAGACCAATCCAGCCGATCAGACCTAGCGACAGCTCGCGCACGCGCATACTCGCCCCCCTTGCGACGACGGCTGGATACAAAATGGCTACGGCTGGCGGCTCGCGCGAGTCAAACGAATTCTGTGGCCGCCCGCACGGGATTCGCATCGAGCCGCGTCGACGGTGGCCGCGCGTCGCTACTCGGCCGTACAAATCTGGGATCGGCGGCGAAGACCTGTGGTCGTGGGCAAGGCTGCCGTCAAACCGTAGGCGCCGAGCGGCGCGATCCACAACGTCGCCGCCCGGGCAACGCTGCTGCCGGGAGTGACGCTACTACTGCGATCGCGAGGAGGCGCTTCACCCAGTGCAAATGGCCGCAGAACTGCGCGCCGCCTGGCGGGTACGGCAGATTCCATTGCACGGCTGCGCCTTCGCGGTTCCTCGCGAAGATCGCCTGCGGATTTTTGACTTTTCATTTGACCCAACAAGTGTCACGCCCATAGAACTCCGGGCGCAACGGGAGCAACCGCAACGGTAGCTGCCCCGTCTTCCCAACCCATTTCGCGTCGAAATTGTTTCAGGAGACTTCCAATGCCGACGTTCCCCCCTCATTGCGAAGCACGCAGTCGTGGCCTGCTCCGGACCTCCGCACGTTGCGGACTCCTGATCGTCGCAGCGATCATCACGCTGCTCGTGCGCCCCGCCTTCGTTGCCGCCCAAGCCACATGTTCGTCGACCGCGGCGATCAGCTGCGGTGAGACCAAGTCCGGCGGCATCGGTGCCCTCAGCGAAACCGATTGCTATACCTTCACGGGCGAAGCTGGCGAGGTGGTCCAGCTCCTGTCGAAGGCCGTCGGGTCGACCATCCAGGCCTGCGCCCAGCTCCGCGACTCCGCCGGCACCATCGTGAACACCGGCAGCTGCAACGCGGCCACGACGATCACGCTCCCGGCGAGCGATACGTACACGATCCGACTCTACGACCAGAGCAACAATCAAACCGGGAACTACAACGTGCAGATGCAGGTGCTCTCCGCCACCGCGTCGAGCTGCCCGGTGTTGACGTTGCCCTGTGGGGCGCAATCCGGCGGTCGCGTACTGAGCTCGATCGTCCAGAGCGACACGTACCGTTTCGTCACGTCCGCAGCCAACGAAGTGGTGAGCATCACCACCAGCGACGCCGCCGCCGGGTTTGACGCGTGCTGGCAACTCTATGCTGCCGACGGAACTCCCATCGGCACCCAGAAGTGCGGGCAGGCCGTTCGAACACTTCCGCTCGCCGGCGCGTATTCCATCCGTGCGTTCGAGCTGAACAACGACGCCACCGGAGGCTACCGGATGGACGTCACGACGCTCTCGGCGACGGCAACGAGTTGTCCCGATGCGACGCTCACCCTGTGCCAGAAGCAATCCTCGAGCATTGCCACGCTCGCCGACAACGATACTTATTGGTTCACGACCACGGCAGCCGGCCAGGTGATCGACATCGCGACGACGACGACGTCGGGCACGATGACGACGTGCTGGGAGATGTTCAACGCCGACGGCAGCTCCACGGGGAGCTTGATCGTGTGCGGACCCGACCAGCGTGTCATCGCCACGCCGGGCACGTATGTGCTTCGCGTCTTCGACCAGACCTACACGGGCGTCGGTACCTACGACATCATCGTCGGGCCGCCCGGGTGTGCGACGCCGACGCCTACGGCGACCCCGACCCCGACGGTCACCCCGACTCCGACCGCCACCGCGACCGTGACGGCGACACCCACGGCGACGCCGACCGTGACTGCAACGCCCACTGCGACGGTGACCGCAACGCCGACGCCGACCGCGACGGTGACGGCGACGCCGACCGTGACAGCCACGCCGACGGCGACGCCGACCGTGTCAGCCACGGCCACGCCGACCGAGACGGCGACCGCGACGCCGACTGCGACCGAAACGGCGACACCGACACCGACAGCGACGGAGACGGCCACGCCGACGCCGACCGAAACGGCGACCGCCACCGCGACGGCGACGCCGACCGAGACCCCGACGCCGACCGAAACCTCCACGCCGACGCCGACCACCACGGCGACGCCGGTCGTCGTTGGTGATCACTTCCGCATCTACGTCGCCGTTGGTCCGGATGCCCCGGGCGTCAACCTCGTCGATCAGTTCGGCGCGTACGACGTCGACCCCAGCGCCGCGACCGCCTTCGGCGTGCCGGTCGACAAGAGCTGTCCCACGTGCGGGTTCGGCGCGATCAGCAATCCCGAGCAGCACCTCACCTTCTACCCGTTCTCGGCGCCGTTCGGGCCGACCACGATCGACGTCGACAATCAGTTCGGACCGCAGGCGCTCACGATCGGCGACGCGCTATTCCTCGCGGTGCCGAGCGAGCAGGCGGTGCAACCGAATCCGCTGCCGACGCCGGGTATCACGTTCACGATCGACCACTACGCGTGCTACGCGGCGTCGGGCGACCCCATCGATCTCACGGTGACGCTCGCCGACCAGTTCGGCGGAACGTCGGCCCTGGTGGGAAGTCCGTCGTTCTTCTGCAACCCAGTCGACAAGAACGGCGAGGGCATCCTGAATCCGGACGCGCACCTCACCTGCTACGACATCGTCGACACCGCCACGGGTCAGGATTCGACGATCCGCAATCAATTCGGCGAGGATGCGATCACCATCTCCAATGCGACGACGCTGTGCGTGCCGTCCTTGAAGACCCACGTCGATCCGACCCCCACGCCGGCAGCGACGGAGACCGCGACACCCGAGCCGACGGAGGCCGCAACGCCTGAGCCGACCGAGACCGCAACGCCCGGCGCGACCGAGACCGCAACGCCCGAGCCGACCGAGACGGCGACGCCGGAGGCGACGGAGATCCCGACGCTCACACCGACGCCCGTCCCGACGCCCAGCTTGTGTGGCAACGGGGTCGTCGATGCCGGCGAGACCTGCGATCCCGCCGCGGTCGATTCGTGTACGGGCGGCGACGCCTGTGCCTCCGACTGTAGCGCCTGTGAGTGCGGGGCCACGTTCACCGTCAGCAACACGGCGACCGTGCCCGGTGGCGATACCTGCTTCCTCGTCGATCTCACGAACGCCGCGGCCGTCCGCGGGGTGCAGGCGACCCTGGTCGAAATCCCAGCGGAGCTCACGCTCACGAGCGTCGAATGCACCGCACGCACCACGGGCTTTGCCTGTGACGCCAACGAAGTGGTGAACGGCCTGCAACTCCTCGTCGTCGACCTCGGCGGGGGCTGTCTCGCCGCGGGGACCGGACCCATCGCACGGGTCTGCGTCAGCGACAGCGCCCCGATGTGCACGGCCCCATCGACCATCGCGCTCGACCCGCAATCGGTGCTGGTAGCAAGTTGCGCAAACACGCCCGTCAGCACCTGCAACCAGGCGGGTACGGTCGTGTGCGGCGGGGAGCTCGGCGACTGCCAGGCGGACGGAGATTACGACCTGTTCGACATCCTCAGCACGATCGACGCCGTTCTCGGTCGGACCACACTCACGTCGACGCAATCCGTGCTCTGCGACAATACGTGCGACGGCACCGTCGACATCTTCGACGTCGTCGGCCAGATCGACGCGCTGCTCCAAGGCATCCCGGCGCCCATCACGTGCCCTGCGAACACCGTGACGCAGACCGCTCAGGCGGCGGCGTTGCAACGTTCGGCAGTGTCGTCACGCCGTGCAGAGCCGACGGCGACTCGCGTCGAAACGCGCGCACGGGGACGGCTGGTTCTCCTGGACAACCCCACGGCGGCGGTTCGGGCTCTCGAGCTCACCTTCGTCCCCGAGGGCGGCCCGTTCGACGTCCGGGACGTACGACCGGCACGGCGGAACAGTGGCTTCGAGGTGGCGTTTCATCAAACCGATCCCTTCTCCCCGGTGAAGGTGGTCGTCGTCTCGCTCGACGGTAGTCCGATCACGCCGGGCCGCGGCCCGATCGTGCGCCTCCGACCCGAGCGTGGAACGAAGCGCGGGCACTTGCGGCTCACCGACGTCAAAGTGGTCGATCGATAGCCATGGCCGCGACGATCAGGACAACCATGCGGGCCGCGCTCTGCGCCCTGGCGATCTCGCTCTGCGTTGTTCCCGCAGCTCGAGCGACTGTGACGATCGCGATTCCGGACGATCTGTGTGGCGACTCGCTCGGTGAGGTAGCGGTCCCGCTTCATCTCGACAATGACGAGCCGGTCCGGGCGATCTTCGCGAAGATCGTCAGTCCCTCGGGAGGCGTTGAGCTCGTCGCGGGCTCCACGTCGTGCACGGGACGGGCGCAAGGATTCTCGTGCCAGGCCAACACGGTCGCGGGGAGCGGTCACATCAATCTCGTCATCCTGAGCTTGGGCGGTCAGGTGATTCCGGCGGGCGACGGATCCATCATGACCCTGCGCTTGCGGCTGGCGAACGGCTCTTGCGATTCGTCTCCTGACAGTGGGCTCGGCGTGCGCGATGCCGTCGTCGCCAACCCTGCGAACGAGCCGATCACCCCGCAGATCGTGGACGGTCAGGTGGCATGCGAGTGCCGGCTCGGTGTGAGCGACGCCAAGCAGGTGGCAAAATGCCAGCCGGCGGTCGCCACCAGCACTCGCTCGCTCGTCGTAACACGCCTGCAAGTCCTCTCCACCTGCGGCGCAGCGCTTCTCAATTGCGCGCAGAGGATGCCGGGCGATGCCGAGTGCGAGGCCAAGGCCAAGACGAAATGCTTGAAAGGGATGGCCAAGCTGCCTGCGACGACCGAGAAGCTCGTGACGGCCGTCGAGAAGGGCTGCGCGGGCGTGGCGCAGACGACACTGCTCTCGGCGCGAGGGCTCGACTTCAAGCAGAACGCCGACCAATGCAATGGAGACTTCGAGGGATCGGTCGCCAGCATCGAGGACATTGCCCGCTGTCTCGCGGCACAGCACGCCTGTCGTGCCGAGGAGCTCGTGACGAGCGTGATGCCGCGAGTTCGGGAGCTGGCCGAGCAGGCTCAGCTGCCGCTCGGTCCGGACAACTGCCTTGGCGCCTTCTCGAAAGCTCGGATCGCGTCCGGTGATCCCGCCCTCGAGGGGAAACCTCTGGTCGCGTGCCAGAAGGCCATCGTGAAGGCGGGAGTTCGCTACGTGTCGACCGCGCTCAAAGGCCTCGACGGTTGTGTTGGAAAGGTCCTCCGTTGCCTGCAGCTCAAGCCGGGCGACGCCCGCTGCGTGGCGAAGGCGGAGAAGCAGTGCGCGAAGCAGCTCGACCAGGCTCTGCCGGCGCTCGCGGCGAAGCTGAAGAGCGGCATCGGCAAGGGATGCGCGACACCCTTCGCGGCGTTGGCAGGCGAGCAGGGGTTGGGGCTCGGAAACCTCGAAGCGATCTGCCAGGCAGTGGACGTCGACGGACTCCGCAGTTTGGCCGACTATCAGACGTGCCTGGCTCGGCAGCACGAATGTCTCGTCCGCGATCTCCTGCAGTTCGGGACGCCGCGCGCGGGCGAGGTGCTGCGGCTCGTGGGCGATACGCCGCCCAGCTTCTGTC
>JBDSJB010000268.1:0-4404 GCA_039917665.1 Binatia bacterium | reverse complement strand
CGACGTCACAGGCCTCACGTCATCGCCATACCCGTAGCTTTTCAGCGCCAACCCCAGCTGCCAGTTGCGACCCGCCACGTGGACGCCGGCTCCCGTGAAGGAGGCGCGCGACTGCTCGGCCGGGTTGATCGCCTCGTATCCGCTTGCAATGCGATTGATGAAGTACCTCGCCTTGGCCACTGCCGCCGAGAGTGAATCGTAGGTACCTTCCTGCTTGAGGTGCGTGATCGCTTCCTCGCCCTGCAACGACATGGGCGCAGCCGCGATCGTGCTGGCATCCTGCGCCGCGGTGGTCGACGCCATCCCGATTGCGAGGACCGCGACGAGCCCTGCCATGACGACCCGACGATTGCGATCGTGTGCTGCCGTGGCCGAGCGCTGTCGGACGAATCGTTGCGACATCAGCACGCGACACATCGACATCGCGATTGGGCGGGAGCGGTCCAGCATCAGTCACCCTCCTTCGTGCGTCGGAGGAGCTCGGCATGAGCTGGATTGTGGGACCGCGCATCTAGCGGCCTCCGAAGCCTTTCCGCCGTACGCCGCTGATGGCGAAACTGTCAAGCCGCGTGACTAGACGTGTCGTTGGCGTGAGCGCAACGCGCACGGCGTTCGCTATCCGGATCGAAGCGGGCATGGTCGCAGTGGTCCATCTTGGGGCAGATGGGAGCTTGCGCAGCGGACCCGCGGCTCAGTGCCGTTCGCGTTACGCGGACCATCCGTGCTCCCGGATGAGCTGGAGCACCCGTCGCCGGATGTTGTCACGAATGACGCGCACCGCTGCGATCGGCTGTCCCTTCGGGTCAGGGAGCTTCCAGTCGACGTGCCTGAGCTCCGGGACGTACGGGCCTGGGTGATCGGCCTGACCGGACCAGAGTCTCTCAACGATCCGCGCCGTTGCGCTCGCTGGCGATGACGTGCACGCTGCCGCCGTCGCCCTATGGAGATCGCGATCATCGGCGGTGGGGCAGCTGGGATGGTGGCGGCCAGACTCCTCGACGCCACGCACGCGGTCACAGTCTTCGAGCGCGAGACCGTGCTCGGCGGCCACGTGCGTACCGTGGGTGGCAACGTTCAGTCTGCGCGGGTTCCCTCCGGCGTCCGCCTTGACGCTGGCGTCATCGAGTTCGATCGCCGGCACTTCCCGCGCTTTCACGCACTCATGGATGAGCTCGGGGTCACGATGGCCAGGGTGCCGGCGACCTCCGGACTCTTCCTCGCCGACGGCACGGCGTGGCACGCGCCGGAGCGGCTGCGGCGCGAGTTCCCCGGCCGGCTGCGGCGTAGCCTCGAGGTTCTGCGGCACGCGCCGCTCGTGATGGCGCGGCGGCGCTTCCTGGCGCGGGTGGCGGAGGTGCCGACGGCGGTACTCGTCCAACGCACGGTTGACGATTTCCTCGCCGACGACGTCTTCGGGACCTGGCTCAAGATGTTGCTGATGTACGCGTACTCGATTCCCTACCGGCACGTCGGCGACATCGGGGCAGCGCTCGCCATCCCGATGCTGCGTCGTTTCGTGCACACGAGCGACTGGACGCGGATCGTCGGCGGGGTCTGGACCTACTTCGAGCGCATCTTGGCCGACCTTCGCGGCTGCGTCCGCACGGGAGCTCCGGTCGAGCGCGTGATCCGCCGCACCGGTGGGGTCGAGGTGACGGTTGCGGGCGAGCCGCCGCGAGATTTCAACGCCGTCGTCTTCGCGACCACGCCCGATCAGGTGCTGGCGCTGCTCGCCGACGCGAGCGACGACGAGCGCCGACGCTTTGCGGCCTGGCATCCCAACCGCGTCCGCACGCTCACGCATACCGACACGGGCATCTACACCCGACGGACGATCGCGTATCGCTCGGAGTTCGATCTCTTCGAGACGACACGAGGCGCGCACGGCTACAACGCCTATCTCAATCGTCTGTCCGGTCTCCGCGACGACGTTCCTCCACACTACAGCCTCGCCTTCGGCCTCGAGGACGAGATCGACCCCCGTCAGATCGTGCACGAGCAAGCCTTCTGTACGCCGGGCTACACGCGCGACGCCCTCTTCCTTCGTGACGAGGTGATCGGCGCCAACGGCGAACACGGGACGTGGTTTGCGGGCGCCTGGCTCGGCGACGGCCTCCACGAGGGTGCGGTAGTCTCCGCCGAGCGGGTCGCCGGTGGGCTCGGGGGGCGCGCGATCGGGGCGCGACTCAGCGGCGAGCGGGCGCCGGTCGGACCGAGTCCCCGCTGAGATGCTCGTAGAGTCGGCAGCCGGTCCAGATGGTGCCCGTGAACCCGGCGAAGCCCGACGAGGCGTTGCAAAAATGGAAGCCGGCGAGCGAGGTGCGGTGGTCGAGGCGGCCGGGTCCGATGTTCGCCGGGGTCATCGCCGAGCCGTAGGAATTCCCGGCCGGGCTCAAGCAGTAGCGTTCGTTGGTCGTCGGGCTCCCGGTCATCTTGAAGCAGAGGTGCTTTCGGAGGTTCGGCACGTAGCGGCGCACGAGGACATCGAGCATGGCGTCGAACACTGCCTGCTTCTTCTCGCGGTAGGCGCGGGCGTTGGCGATCTTGAGATGGTGGAAGCGATCGTACCCCGCGACCGTCAAGAGCTCGAGGATTTGGGTGCCCGCCGGACAATCACTGCCGTCGTCCGTGAGGAGCGAGGGAACCGTCGCCGCGAAACTCGGCCGGGAATAGTCGCCGCGGTCGTGCATGGCGCGGAAGACCTCGTTCAGATCCGGGTGCTCCGTGTGGAAGAGATTCGAGCGCCCAAAGCCGTGCTCACGCAGATCGAGGCCTTCGACGGCACAGTAGGCCATCAAGTTGGACGCTGAATAGTCGTAGGAGAGCCGTCGCCGAAGCGCGGCCGAGAAGCGCCCGAGGCCGATCATCTCGGCGGCGCGTCGCGGGTCCATGTTGCAGACAGTGTCGGGGGCATGGTGTTCCTCGAAACGCCCGGTCGATTCGCCGCTCTCGAGCACCTCCTCGGTCCGGACGCCGAGCACCCGTCGACCACGCTCCAGAAACGCCGTGACCCGGGTGCCGAGCCGCACCTCTCCGCCGGAGCCCTCGATCACCCGGACGAGGGTTTCGATGACGTGCTCGAAGTGGTGGGTGGGGTAGTACGCGCCGCGCATATATCCGGCGAACAACATCACCCATGCGAAGAACGACAGCGCGGCCGGTGGCAGCATGAAATCGGGCCATTGCAGGGCCAGCAGCGTCTGGGCCTCCGGTGGCAGCTCGAAGCGATCGAAGACCTGCTGCAACGTGGCGTGACGATAACGCACGACGCGGCGGAGTCTCGGAAGCCGCGTAAGTAGCGCGATCGTGCCGCCGGTCTCGGGCACGGCGTCGAGCTCGTGCTCGGTTTGTCGGATCTCTTCGACGAAGTCGGCGAGGCGTCCCGCGGCGTCGGGAAAGAGCTCGCCCAGCCGGCGCGCCAACTCCGCATAGTCGCCGGGGATGTCGAGCGACCAGCCGGGCATGCGCATGCGATCGAAGCCACCGCGGTCGAACTCCTCGAAGGTGACCGCTTCGGAGATACCGAGCTTGCGGAGGAAGTTGTGGACGGTACGACCCTCGCCGCAGTTCCAGACGTAGTGAAACTGGGCATTGAAGCGGTACTGTCGCCTATCGTCTCCGAAAGCGAAGGTGTGCCCGTAGCCACCCGCGTGATGGTGGGCCTCGAGCACGCGCACGCGTCGGCCCGCTCGTGCCATCAGGGCGCCGAAGGCGAGGCCCGCAAGCCCGCTCCCAACGATCAGAAAATCCGGTGTGTCGTTCGACCTGGTCACAGCGTCGTGGGTGCCGCCGGCGCGAGGGCGACGGGCGACCGTCGCTGACGACTAGCATCTTCGACTAGCAAATTCGCCCCAAGTGCGGGGCGATGCTCTCACGCCGGTGGATTCCCTCGCCTTCGCCAGCTCGCCGATCGAACCGCCGGGTCTGGGCCGATCGGACGGCGCGGGACCGAGATCACCGGCACGGAATGCGGCGCCAAGGCGCGCTGCGGCCAACCCGCGGGGCAGCGCGGGGATGGTGATCGCCCGCACGACGCGAGCGTCAGGTGAGGTCGACCATCTGGCTGCGGCGAGTAGCTGCGGGTGCGCGCCGGACGCTTCGCCTACGGACCTGATGACAGCAGGGTCGTATAAAGCGGCGCCTGCGACGCTCCGTCCGGGCCGATCTGATCCTCGTCGGGCGCTGGCGCGACGTGGACCTAGTGAGAAAGGCGGGCTAGAACCCGCCCCTCAGGAAGGAGACTCCGCATGCCGATTTCGGTTCGCATTCCCACCCCCCTTCGTAAGTTCACCGGCGGCGCCGAGAGCGTCACCGCGACCGGTGCCACCGTCGCCGCCCTCGTCGAGGACGTCGAAAGCCGCCATCCCGGCCTGAAAGAGCGCATTTGCGACGACGCCGGCAAAG
>JBDSJB010000267.1:0-2843 GCA_039917665.1 Binatia bacterium | reverse complement strand
CGAAGTACGACCTCGACACGTTCAGCCTCGGGTCCATCGCGTTCGCCGACAAGTTCGTGCCCGTGCCGCCGGGTCTCAAGACCTTCTCGACCGAGGTCGATCTGCGCCCCGGCGTGAACATCCTGGTCGGCATCGATGCGGCCCTCGACAGCGCGACGGGCATCGTCACGTGGAAGTTCACGACGCTCGACCCGGCGACCCACGAGTTCCCTGAAGACCCGGAAGACGGCTTCCTGCCGCCGAACGTGACGTCGCCGGAAGGCGAGGGCGAGATGCTGTTCACCGTGAGCCTGAAGCCGGGCTTCGGGATCGGCACGACGGTCTGCAACGACGCAAGCATCGTCTTCGACTTCAATCCGCCGATCGTCACGAACGAGTTCTGCAACACGATCGGGTCGCCCGAGGATTGCGAGAACTGCGTCGACGACGACGGCGACGGAAAGATCGACCGTGCCGACCCCGACTGCGCGGCGCCCGCGAACGGTGCGGGGGCTGGGGCCGACACCGCGGCGGCCAAGGCGGTCGACAAATGCGCGAAGGCGATCCGCAAGGTGGGCGCCAAGCTCACGAGCAATCGTCTGAAGCAGCTCGGCGCCTGTCAGAAGGCGGTCGCCGACTGCGTGCAGTTGAAGGCCAAAGCTCCGGCCTGTCTCCTGAAGGCCCAGAAGACGTGCACGAAGGCGCGCACGGGATTGCCCGCCGCCGAGGCGAAGCTGACGGAGGCGATCGTCAAGGCCTGCGGCGAGCCCACCCTCGCGCCGGCGAATCTCTTCGCCGCGGTCGGCGTCGGCTTCGACGGCGAGGTCGCCGCGTGCGGGCGGCGCGGCCTCGACGGCGTCGACACCACCGCGGAGGTCGCCGAGTGCGTGCGCCAGCAACACGTCTGCGCCGCCGAGCGCCTGCTCGGTGCTGCGGTGCCGCGCGCGCTCGAGCTGCTCGTGCTCGGCGGCATCGATCCCGCGACCGACCTGTCGTGCGTGCCGAGCGGCGCCAACGGCGGCGGGTTGGCGCTCGCCGCCGAGAAGCAGAAGGCCATCCGCAAATGCGACGCGGCCATCCAGAAGGCGACGGCCAAGCTGCTCGCCGGCCGCGCGAAGGCCGGCCAAGCCTGCGGCGGTGCCCTGTTCACCTGCGTCCAGACGAAGCCCGGCGCGCCGTGCCTCACCAAGGCCGGCGGCGCGTGTGGCAAGGCCTTCGGCGCCCTGCCGAAGCTCGAGCAGAGCTTTGCCACGACCATCGCGAAGGCATGCAATGCGGCCCCGTTGGTTCCCGCCGATCTGCTCGGCGCCGACGGGCTCGGCGCCTCGGCGCTCGCCGAAACGTGCGCGAAGCTCGGGGTCGCGAGTTTCCAAACGGTGGACGACGTCACGACGTGTCTCGAAAAGCAGATCAAGTGCAGCGCGGATCACCTGCTCGAGAGTGAGACGCCGCGGCTCGGAGAGCTACTCGATCTCGGCGGCGTCGCGTTGCCCTGATCGAAGTCGACGCAGGAGTACCCCCTCCGTCTCCAGAAGAATGACGGATGGAGCCCATAGGCTTTACTTATGTCGAGCGTTCTGGTCGAAGCTCGGCCCCATGTCCGCCCCGACGATCGATACCGCCGACAACGTTTGGCTGCTCGTGAGCTCCGCGCTCGTCCTCATGATGACCGGCCCCGGTCTCGCGCTCTTCTATGGAGGCCTCGTCCGGACCAAGAACGTCCTCGCGACCATGATGCAGAGCATGTTCCTCATGTCGCTCATGTCGCTCGCCTGGTTCGTGTTCGGCTACGGCCTGGCGTTCGGCGACGGCAACGCCGTCTTCGGCAGCCTGACCCAGCATCTGTTCCTGCAGGGCGTCGGCGCGGCGCCGAATGCCGACTACGCGGCGACCATCCCGGCCCTGACGTTCATGCTCTTCCAGATGATGTTCGCGGTCATCACGCCCGCGCTCATCACCGGGGCGTTTGCGGAACGGATGAAGTTCGCCGCGTTCGTCGCGCTCATGCTGCTGTGGCTGCCGCTCGTCTATTGCCCGCTCGCCCACATGGTCTGGGGCAAGGGTGGGTACTTCAACTGGGCGCTCGGCGGGCAATTGCCAGTTCTCGACTTCGCCGGCGGCACCGTCGTTCACATCAGCTCCGGCGTGTCGGCCCTCGTCTGCGCGCTCGTGCTCGGCAAGCGGCGCGGCTTTCCGCACGAGCCGATGCCGCCGCACAACGTGGTGCTGTCGTTGATCGGCGCCGGCCTCCTCTGGGTCGGTTGGTTCGGTTTCAACGCGGGGAGCGCGTTGAACGGCGGCAGTCTCGCGACCGCGGCCTTCGCCGCGACGCATTTCGCGGGAGCCGCGGGTGGTCTCAGCTGGACCGTCGTCGAGTGGCTCGACAAGCGGAAGCCGAGCGTGCTCGGCACCGCGTCGGGCATGGTCGCCGGGCTCGCGACGATCACCCCGGCCTCCGGTTTCGTGAGCGTCGGGAGCGCCGTGCTGATCGGTCTCTGCGGCGGCATCGCCTGCTACCTCGCGGTGACCCGCCTGAAGGCGACGTTCCGCTACGACGACTCGCTCGACGTCTTCGGCGTCCACTGCGTCGGGAGCGTGGTCGGCATGTGCCTGGTCGGCTGGCTCGCGAGTGCCGAGGTCAATCCGGCGATCGCCACGACCTTCAAGGTGGGCGACCAGGCCGTCTCCCTCGCGGGTGGAGCGACGCAGTTTCTCAATCAGCTGCAAGCCATCCTGTTCACGGCGCTGCTCGCGGGCGCCGTCACGTTCGTGCTGCTCAAGCTGATCGACGCCACGATCGGCCTCCGCGTCGAGGCGGAGCAGGAGCACGCGGGCCTCGACATCAGCGAGCACGGCGAGAGCGC
>JBDSJB010000266.1:0-7192 GCA_039917665.1 Binatia bacterium | reverse complement strand
GGGCCGGTGTGGCGCGCCATCCCGCACAAGGCCGCCGCCGCCGGCTACTTCGCCGCCCTCGGCATGGGGTTCATGTTCTTCGAGGTGAGCCTGATTCAGATGCTGACGCTCTTCCTCGGGTACCCGAGCTACTCCCTCTCAGTGACGCTCTTCGGCATGCTCGTCTTCGGTGGCGTCGGCAGCTTTCTCTCCGGTCGCTCGCACCGCAGTCGGACCCATCTGCTGCTCGCCCTGCTCGCTGCCCTCACCCTCGCGATGCTCGGCTACCAGTTCGCGATTCCCTTCGTCGTCGACCGCTTCATCGGTCTCGCGCTGCCGCTTCGGATTGCGATCGCGATCCTGCTGATCGCACCCCTCGGGCTCACCCTCGGCGCTTTCATGCCCATCGGCCTCCGCGCCATCGCGGCCCAGACCGAGCACCGCCGCGAGTTCGTGGCTTGGGCCTGGGCCGTGAACGGCTTCCTCTCGGTCATCAGCTCGATGCTGAGCACCATCCTCGCCATGATCCTCGGCTTTCATCTGCTGATGATGGTGGCGGTGCTGGTCTATGCGGCCGGGGTGGCGTCGTTGTTGCGCATACCTTCACAGGCAGCCGGCGACGCAGTGCCAACGCTCGATTGACTGCGGGCTGTCGGGTCAGATGTCCGTGCCGTCGTGATGCAGCCACCACTCCCGCCCGCTCTCGGTCCGTGGAAGACGCTCATCTTTACGTTGATTCCGGTGGTGGTTCTTTTGCTGGGATTCGAAGTGGCGATCAGAATGAGGGGCGCCGATCGCCATTGCCACGGCTCGTACGAGAGTTCCCTACTCTGGACGTGCGATCCGATCCTTTCGTTTCAGGTCAGGAAGGGCATGACGCCTCTGAACGAGGTCGGATTCCGAAGCCCGGAGTTCACGACCAAGCGGGCGGGGGTATTCCGCATTCTCGCGCTCGGCGACTCGACGACTTTTGGCCTGATTGATGAAGGCGAATTCAAATACATCGAGACGCCCTACCCGCAGCGCTTGCAAGAAATCTTGGACCATCGGGCTGGTCCCGCGAAGTTCGAAGTCCTGAATGCGGGCGTACCCGGTTACAACAGCTTCATGGGCGTCATGCTGCTACGTCAGAAGCTTCGAGGCCTTCAACCCGATGTCATCACGGTGCGATACGGCTGGAACGACCATTTGATGTCGATGGGCGGGGAGGCTGGTAACGCTTACCGCGAGCTCGACAATCCCTTTCTCCTCGCCATCGAGGACGTGCTGTTGCAGACGGCCACCTATCGATACCTGCGGCGTCTCGGGCGCGAGCTCGAAGCGCGGAGAAGTCCCGAACGCAAACCGACCGTGGCTGACATCCCGAGGGAGTGGAAGCCGAACGTCCCACTAGGCCAGTACAAGAAAAATCTGCGCCGTATCGTGAAGCTGGGTCGTGAGCAGGGCGCCACAGTCTGGTTGTTGACGACGCCCCACGCGTTTCTCACCGACGAAAACCGTGGCCAGTACGACAAGTTCCCAGACACCATGTCAGCCAAGCTGGCGATCGCTTTCAGCGCCATCCCGACCTTCGAGCGGATGATCGAAATTCACGACCAGTACGCCGAGGCCACTCGCGAAGTAGCGCGCCAGACCGGGGCGACGCTCATCGACATGGAAGCGGCTTATGCGGCTCACGCCTCGGAGCATCTCTACAGTTCATCCGATGTGGTGCACCCGACGCAGCTCGGACACGATCTCGAAGCCGAGATGCTCCATCGCCAGCTGGCTGCCGAGGGCATTGCTCCCGAGCTCTAGAGACCACGAGGCCCTTTTTCTTAAGAGAGGCTTGCTAGTCAGTTTGTGAGCCTACGGGCCTCGTCGATTCATCTGCCTTCGTCGCCTGGTGTCCAAATTCATGAACCCGAACACCACGGGCTCACCCTCGGTGCTACGGATGCCAGAGCCAGGGGCGCCCCTATGCAATCGACGCTCTTTCCGGACGTCGTCAGAGCCTGATACGTTCTCACTCGTATGGCCGCGGCCACCAGAGATCTTCGTGAAGGTCTGCGTCGTCTCGTCGACGATTACCGAAGCCGGTGTCTGTGGTTTCTGCGGGCCGACTATTACCCCGAAGGGAGCCGTGAGGTTCTTCGCGTGCTTGGATACATCGAGCGCCACGGGGATCACCGCGGCTACCAACGAGCAGCCGAGATCAGACGAGGGCTCTCACGCCAATCCAGCGCGTCGTCTGCCGTCTCCTAGCAAAGAGCCGGATCGCGTCCGGTGAGAGCTACGTTGCCGTCGGTGTCGCGCTGAACGAGCTCCTGGCGGCGCCGCGACTCTCGCGCGACATCGACCTCTTTCACGATACCGATGAAGCGCTCGGCTCGAGCTGGGAAAGCGACCGGACGCTGCTCGTCGACGCGGGATTCACCGTCGCCGTGGTCCGAGAACGTCCGACGTTCGTAGAGGCCCGGGTGGCCAAGGGCGTCGATGCGGTACTGGTCGAATGGGCACGGGATAGTGCCTATCGCTTTTACCCACTCGTCGAGCACGCCGACCTCGGACTCGTGCTCCATCCGTTCGATCTCGCCACCAACAAAGTTCTCGCACTGGTTGGTCGGCTCGAGCCCCGAGACTGGATCGACGTGATGACGTGCGACGAGCGTCTGCAGCCCCTCGGGTATTTGGCGTGGGCCGCTTGCGGGAAAGACCCGGGCTTCACGCCTGAAGGCATCTTGGCTGAGGCTGCCCGTAGCGGGCGCTACTCGGTTGAGGAGGTCGGGGCTCTCGACTTCGCGGAGGCGCCACCGGATGCCGCCACGCTCTCACGGCGCTGGCACGAGATCCTCGCCGAGGCCCACCGGGTTGTTCGGGAGCTGCCCGCGGCGGAGATGGGTCGTTGCGTGCTTACCGACACCGGTGCCCTCTGTCGGGCCGACTCCACAGCGCTGACGCGAGCGCTCGAAGATGGGAGGGTGCGCTTTCACGCCGGGTCCATTCGCGGAGCCTTCCCGCAGGTCCGGTGACCCGCGCCCCCTTGAACGTTGACCAACGTCGACTTCGTCGCCGATCCGCTGGAGGTTATCGTGTCGTGCCGCTGCGCCAGGATGTGAAGGTCCGGCGCGGACGATTCGCTGGACGGGTGTATCGCTCCCGGTGAGTCTCGAAGCCATGGCCGAGGCCGTCGAGGACGAAGCCGGCGCCCGCGTCCGCCTGAAGAAGCCATCGCGGCCCAGCAAGAAGCCCAGATGATCTGCCTCGACCGCAATGTGATCGTCCGGTACCTCGCGCAAGACGACGCCGGACAGTCGGCGCGTGGGACGCGCTTGATCGAACGCGAGCTGAGCGAGCGCGTCCCGCCATATCGGCCTCGTCGCGCTCGTCGAGGTGTGCCGGGTGCTGAAACGGCTCTACGGGGCGACGGCGGACGAGTTGCACGAGACGGTTCGCGACCTGCTGGACGCGCGGCAACTGGTCGTCGAGCAGCGCGCCGTGGTGAACGCGGCGCTGGCACGGTGGGGCGGCGGCACGGGCGATTTTTCGGACGCACTGATCTCCGCGTGTGCCGAAGCCGGCGGGTGCGAGCGGGTCGTCACCTCGACAAGGCAGCGGTCGCGGGGGATGGCGCTGCTGCGCTGAGGCCGCCGGGCTCACCCCCGGCGTGTTCCTGGCAATCGTGCCTCCGCGCCGTCGCCGTCGAGACCGCGCACCGCGAGGAGTTCGTGGTCTAGGCGTGGGCCGTGAAGCTTCCACTCGCTCCTCGCCTGACACGTTCTCACCCGCATGCCAGAAAGGCGTGGTAGCCCAGTGCAAAATTGCTCTGGGCTACACTGCCGGGCTGCTTGCCGGCACGCGTCCGTATCGTCAACGCGCCCTGGGTCCTCTTGAAAGAAGCGCCATTGCCACGCCAGAAAGACGTCACGAAACTCGCTCGGCTATCCGCGTCGCCGATCTTCGCGACGAGTTCACGATCCGTCCGTGGCCATCGCTGACCACGGACGGGTCGCATCCGAACCGCGATGGAAACGCGCTGATTGCCCGGCACGTCTCGGCGTTGATTCGATAGGACGCGACATCCGCGGGGAGCAGGTGAGCGCGGAATTCAGTCGCATGCCCGTTGCCCCGCAGCCGCCTTCTCTGCGATAACCGCCGCCGCGCCTTGACTGATCCAATCCGCTCTCTCAGCCTCCAAAAGAAAATCGCCTTTTCGGTCGTACCCGCCCTCGTCTTGCTGATCGGGGATGGGACTACGTTCGCGGCGTTGCTCATCGGCGCAATCGGCTTTGTCACGATCGGCGAAGCGGTCAGGGACATTTCATGGCGAAGTTTACAGTCATTGCCGCGTCGGTAATCGTGACGACGTCTCGACAGCTCCAGCGTGCGTAATCTCAAACACCGATTCCTTCGGGCGGTCCTCACTGCCGTTGCCATCGGGGGCATCGCGCTCGTATTGGGAGAGGCGGTTCTTCAGATCGCATCGCTGTTCGCTCACGACCGCGCGCGCGATACACGCCCCAGCGCACCCCATCGCATTATCGCACTCGGCGACTCCCATACTTTCGGTGCTGGGGTGCCCTCGGAAGACGCGTACCCGGCACAGCTCCAAGTTTTTCTCGATGAGAAGGAAGCTGGCGCGTATTCGGTGATCAATCTCGGGGTGCCGGGCATGAACACCAGCCAGGTTCTTCACCGTCTGCCGGTATACGTCGGCCTCTATCATCCGGAGACCGTTCTGATTTGGTGCGGGATCAACAACGCGTGGAACGTCACCGAGGCGTCAGAGTCGTCCGGGTGGGCATTTCTCGACGGGGTCGCGAGCCGATCGCGGCTGTACCGTCTGTTACGAGTCTGGATTCACGACCGTCAGTTGGAACGAACCGTCGCGCACGACGGCAAAATGGGACGCCTCGATCTGACCGCGGACGTACCTATCGCTGTGGGCCCGAACGTCCAGACGTCGTTCGAGCGGGAGGGCAGAATCGAGACAATCGTGCCGGAGACCCGGGAGTTCGCTCTCGACTCCACGATGCGATCTCGTGCGATCCGCGACTATGCGGCAATGGCCGACTACGCTCGGGCGGCGGGACTATCCCTGGTGTTCGTCACCTATCCGATCGAGCTCGGCGTGTTCAAGGTGGCGAACGAGGCGATGCGAACGGTTGCGGCTAACACCGGAGCGACCCTCGTGAACTCAAGCGCGTCGCTGGCACGAGTCCCAAAGGACCGCCAGATGTTCATCTGGGCCGCGCACCCCACCGGACCGATCTATCGCGAGATCGCCCGTGACGTCGCGGCGTTGATCGAGAGCCGCGCTGCTACGCGCTAGTCCCCTGTATCCCTGATTTCAAGCAGAAGTCAGGAGGCCGGGTGCGCGGTGAGCGTGCGCTGCGTGAAGCGCGCGATCTTCGCCAGACTATCGTCGGCGCTCGCGGTCCACAGGAACGGCTTCGGTGCGGCGTTGTGGATCGCGATGAAGGCTTCGATCTCCCGCTTGAGCGCCGCGACGCTCGTGGGGGCCCGCGCGGCTCCCAAGTTGTCGCGCGAGTGGAAACCCATCATCTCCCTACCCGACTACAAACGGAATCTCCTTCGAATCGTCGAGCTTGGACACGGGCAAGGCGCGCGCGTCTGGCTGCTTACTTCACCCCACGCGTTTCTCACCGACGAGAACGCGGGGCGGGGGTCCGGTCCTCGTGCATGGACGGCAACGACCTGTCCTGACGTGGCACGCGCTCCCGAGCTTTCATCGACTCGAAGAGATCCACGAGGAATACAATCAAGCAAGTCGGGATGTCGGTGCAGAACTCGATGTCCCGGTGATTGACATGGGGGCGCTCCACCGCCGGTACTCCGATCGTCATCTCTTCGGATCCGATGAGATCCTCGCTCGCGGACGGTGTTCTCTCGGCTACCGACGCCAGACGATGATGAACATGGCAAAATTCAATCGGCGAGTGTCGCGGCTCGGATCGTCTGACCGACGATAGCGAGACCGACGGCGCCGACGAATAGGCACACGAGATACCCACAGCGCTCGAGTGGGGAAAGCAGAATTGGGTCCACGCCGTAGCCGACCAAGGCGTTGTGGACCAGCAGCTGGCCGAGATAGATCCCCCACGACCATTCGCCGCACCATGCGAAGAAGCTCGCTGCTGGCGCCCACCCTCCGACGACCGGAATGATGCCGAGCATGGCGATCGCGATCAGGGGGTCCGCCAGCGCGAATGGAGCACGTTGGGAGGCCGGGGAGAGTGCCAAATGGGCCGCCGTCGCGTGGATCAGTCCGGCGAGCCCAACGCAAAGTGCTACATGGTGTGGCCGGACGATGACACGTCGCCGAGTCAGGACAGCGCCGACCGTGACTGCCATGAGCCAGGCGGGCACGAAGATCCAAAAATAGAAGAATGGATTCGTGTGCGGCGCCGTATCGAAGAGGAGGGCGCGCATGATTTCGATGGCGTGAAACATGTACGCCCACGAGGCGAGTAGCGCGCCGATCGCGATGAGAAGCGTCGCGGCTTCGCCGATCGTTTGCAGCGCGAGATGGGCAAAAGGAAAGACGATCACGAGCAGGATCACCAGCGTGACGAACCATCCCGTCCCGATCCATGGCCAATAGCCCAACGCCGTCATGGCGATCCGCGTTGGGGAAAAAGAAGACGATCCTTTCGGAAGAGCGAGTTGGAGGCACCACCACATGATCACCGTGGCCCATGCCGGGATCATGAGACGACGGACTCGCGTCCGATACCAGAGGATCAGGGCCTCCTGAATGTGCATGGAGGCGCGGCTTCGCCACCACCGTTCCGATGTCATGCCGAATAGCACGACGAAGATAGGGACGGCGCGATCGATCAGATACGTCTGGATGGCGCGACCATGGAGAGGCTGCGCATGGATCAAGAAGACGCAGAGAATCGCGAAACCCTTGAGCCAGTCGATCTCGGGACGTCGCGCCTCCCGACGTGCCTCGGCCATTGGCATCCTTACCAGTGATCGGTTAGTGCGAGGTCGCTCGCGCCCACCGCATCGCCCCGACGCCAATCGCGTAGATCGCGAGCGAGAGTAGGGTGACGCCGCGGAAATCCCAGCTGATCGCGATGATCACGGCGAGGATCGTGCCGACGACGGTCGCGCACCCGTTGATGGCCCACGCCCAGGGGACCAGCGTCGGATGTGCATCCGCCGCGAGCTTCACCCCGAGCGGGAAGAACATGCCGAGCACGAT
>JBDSJB010000265.1:0-13352 GCA_039917665.1 Binatia bacterium | reverse complement strand
AGCGCACGCGCGCCGTCGATCCCGAGGAGGTCTTCACCGCGGGCCTCCTGCACGACATCGGCAAGGTGATGCTGCGCATCCGCTTCGCGGCGGTCTACGACCGTCTGACGACCACCGGCGGCGACGCTTCGCTCAGCCAGCGCGAGCACGACGCCTTCGGTGTCGATCACTCGCAGGTCGGAGCGTGGCTCGCGGAATCGTGGCAACTGCCGAGCGCGATCGTCGAGGCCGCGGGCATGCACCACGACCCGATCGCGCCCGGGGCGAAGCTCACGGTTCCCGTCGTCGTGAATCTCGCCAACCGCCTGGTGCACTGGACCGACATCGAGCAGGGCGTGCTCGCGCCCGAGGCCGAGGCGGCGCTCTCCGAGGGCGGCGTGCTGTCGTTCGGGGCGTGCGTGGAGATCGCCGCACTGCTGCAGGGCCAGAAAGACGATCTCCGCGTCTTCTACGGAGCCCGGTGACCCCATGAGCCAACTTTTCCGCGAAGCCGTCGGCGATGCCCAGGAGCAATACGACACGCTCCTGATGCACCTGTCGCTGATTCGGGACCTGACGCACCTTGGACAAAACGCGCCCTCGTTCGAAGCGCTCGCGACCCAGCTCGCGGAGTGTCTCGTGAACGGGCTCGGGCACGAGCGGGTGCTGGTCGTCACGGGACGCGAGCACGAGGTGCTCACCGTCGCGGGCAGCTACAGCCAGGGCGAGCGCTTCGGCAGCGCCGCCGCGCCGCCGCCAGCCGCCGCGCTCACGCTCGGACACGACGTGATGCGCGAACGGGCGCTCGTACGCTGGGGTGGGGAAGGGGTCGGCCAACGCCGGCCGTTGCCCGCTGGGCTCGACGGATCCGTGATCGGCTTCCCGCTGACGGTCGGCGGCGAATGCGTCGGAGCCGTGCTCTGCCTGCAGCTCGTGCCGATCTGCTGGGACCTCGTGAGCCAGCGCGCGCTCGAGCTCGTCGGCGAGATCATCGCGCAGGTGGTGACGATCGCGCACATGCGGCTCTCGATGACCGCGATCCAGGACGGGCTCGAGGCCGAGCTCGGCACCACGCGCAGTCAGGTCGTCGAGCACGAGGAAACGCTGCGGGCCCAGTCGGAGCGGATCGGCGATCTCGCGAGCTCGCTCATCCGCTCGAACCGCGCCAAGAACACGTTCCTCGCGCTCATGTCCCACGAGCTTCGCACGCCGTTGTCGGTCATCCTGGGATTCGGGTCACTGCTGCGCGAGCAGCTCGTCGGGCCGTTGAACGACCAGCAGGCGGAGTACCTCGACCGGATCTTCGCCAACGGCCGGCACTTGCATCAGCTCGTCGAGGACATGCTGTTCTTCGTCGACGCCGAGACGACCAAGATCGCGCCGACCGGCACAGCGGTCGATCTCGCCGACGTTGTTCGCGACGTCGCGGAGTCGATGCCGCGCCACGGCGCGGCCGACGCGCCGGTGCTCGTCGTGACGATCGCTCCCGACGCGGCGCAGCTCCACACCGACCCCAATCTCTTGAAGCGCGTGCTCTTCCACGTCGTCGGAAACGCGTTCAAGTTCACCGAGCGCGGCGAGGTCCGGATCGAGGCCGTCCGGAAGCCCGGAGGCAGCGGCTCGGTGATCCGCGTCGTCGACACCGGCATCGGGATCGCGCCCGCGCAGCTGGGACGGATCTTCGAGCTCTTCCGCCAGGGCGACGACAGTCACAGCCGCCGTCACGACGGCGTCGGCTTGGGCTTGAGCCTCGTCCGCGTGTGTCTCTCGCTGCTCCGCGGCGATTGCCGCATCACGCCGGGACCGACGGGCGGGACGGTGGTCGAGCTCCTGGTGCCCGACCTCGCGGCGGCGCCGCGCGCAGCCGACACGAGCACCCTCGCCGTGGCGGATGCGCCCGCCCGCGTCCGCGCGCTCGCCGGCGGCTGAGTCAGGTCCGGCGCGGGTCGTCGCGCATGCGCCCGAGCTCGGCGTTGCGATGGCGCGCGATCGCCTGCGACAGCCCCGGGCGGTAGCCGAGCGCGAAGAGCAGCTCGAACCCGTGGTAGGCGAATACGAGCAGCGTCGGAATCGGGTTCCGCGTCTCCGCGAGCTCGGCGAGGTTCATCGCGGTGTCGTCGACGCCGCGCTCGAAGACGCCGTGGCCGACCCGGGTCTGGAACGTGAACGCCGCGCCGAACGCGAGCGCCGCCATGACGGCGTCGAGGACGAGCCGGCCCGTCGTCCAGGGCAGCACCAGCGCCCGTAGCACCAGCAGCAGCGCGAGCATCACCGCACCACCGACCACGTCAGCCGCGACGTACACCGCGCCAACCAAGACGATCGCGAGCAGCGACAGATCGCGGGGCGCCGGCACCAGCGCGAAGAGCTTCAGCACCGCGGCCAGCTCGATCGGAATGCAGATCCAATGAATGAGCCGATTGATGGGGCTCAGGTGGTAGGCCTCGTGCACGCCCATGCGCCGGATCCAGTCGAAGGGACCGCCGTTCATGGAGCCGTTCATGGAGCGAAGGTCTAGGCCGAGCCGCTCCAGCCCGCAACGGCGCAGCACCTATACGCGCGGGAAGAATTTCCAACAGGAGGCGCGCGGCGCCGACGCCGCCACCCGCGTCGATCCTGCAGGATGCGACGCTCGTGCGTGGCACCCGATCGGCTATCGCGATCGAGTCCGCGCTCCGTCCATTCAAAGTAGGAGGCTGCGATGTCGCGATCGATTCGGTACTGGCTCGGTGTCGTAGTATGGAGCGCGACGTTCGCGTGCGTTCCAAGCATGGTGCGTGCGGCTTTCGTCGAGGTCGGCGCTTGCGACGCGCTCTCCGCGGCGCGCGCCGCGAGCCACGTTCGGCTCATCGCCGACGTGGATTGTTCGACTGAGGAGGCCGCGTTGCTGCTGTCGCCGGCGGGCCGACTCGAGTTGCGCAGTCACACGCTGCGCGGCGTCGAGGTCCTGTGTCTCGGCGACTGTCGCGTGTTCGGTCCCGGAACGATCGAGAACGGCGGTGTGGCTGGCGGGGGTCACGTCGTGGTGCGACGCGTGACCGTCAGCGGCAGCCCCGGAGACGGGGTGGTCGCGAGCAACCCCGCCGGCAGTGGCAGAGTGACGCTCATCGACTCGACCATTGCCGACAGCTTCGGCACCGGCGTCGAGTTCGATCGGCGCGCCTCCTTCCAGCGCTCGCACGTGGTGCGGAGCGGACGTCATGGCGTCGCCGTCAGCATGCGGGCGGGAAACGACTGCGCCCGCGGCCGCATTGCGGCGAAAGCATCGACGTTCCAAGACAACGGCCGCGACGGCGATTGCGGCTCGGCCGAAGTGTGCGCCGACCTCGCGACCTGCACCGCACGCGAAGCGCAGCTGCGGTATTCCACCTGCGACCACAGCCGGCAGCTCGGATCAGGTCTCCCCGGCAGCGCGTGTGGCGTCTGCGACTTCGACTGAGGAAAACGAGCTTGCGACCGTGAGCGCCGCGCGCGGGACAACCGCGCAGCGCTCACGATCGAGGTGTTACTGCTGTCCGCCAGCCGGTGCGGCCGGGGCCTTCGGTGCGATGTCGACGTTGACGACCTTGGTCGGCGCGCCGCCGCCCGTCTTCATGAAGTTCGTCATGAAAAAGAAGCCGGCCGCGATGACCAGAATGACGATCGCGACGATCGCCACGCTCGAGCTGCTGCTGTTGTCTGCCATGGCTGTTCCTCCTCTGCGCGCGTCGTGCGCGTCGACGGCCTAGGAGCAGGGAGCATGCCGGGAGGAACGTCCTCGGAACCTGCTGGATTTCCACGGTCTCCGCGACGGACGGGCGAGGCCGCACACCAGTCGGGACGGTTCTTACAAGCGGAATTGGAGGAAGGTGATGGTAGGTGAGGCTGGTCAGGAGACCGGCAGGACCTCCACGGCAACCGCAATCGAGTGCGTGCCGCCGCCGAGGATCACGCCCTTCACCGGACTGACGTCCCCGTAGTCGCGGCCCCACGCGACGGTCACGTGCTGGTCGCTCGGGATCGTGTTGTTGGTGGGGTCGAGATCGGTCCAGCCGGTCGCGGGGTCGTAGACCGCGAGCCAGGCATGCGACGCGTCGGCGCCGGCCATGCGTGCGGGGGCCTTGGTTTCGGCTTTGTCGGCCGGCTTGTCGCCGGATTTGTCGCTCGGCTTGGTGCGAAGGTTCAGGACGTAGCCGCTGACGTAGCGCGCGGCGAGCCCGAGCGAGCGCAGGCACGCGAGCTGGAGATGCGTGAAGTCCTGACAGACGCCGCGGCGGTCTTTCAGCACCTCGTGCACGGGCGTCGCGACCGAGGTCGTGCCGGGCGAGTACTTGAAGTCGGCGTGGATGCGGCGCGTGAGATCGAGGGCCCCTTCGAGGATCGGGCGTCCAGCCGGGAACGACGGCGCGGCGTAGGCGACGGTGTCCTCGTCCCACCGCACGTACGGCGACTCGAACACGAACTGGAACGCGTCGAGCCCGGTCGCGGTCAGATCCTGGGAGAGTGCGGTGCGCACCTGCTCCCACGGCGTCGTGTCGGCGGGCTTCGCCGGCACCTCGCTCCACAGCGTGACGTCGCTCACGGCGGTCACCGTCATCTCGTGATGCGGCGCTTGCAGCGTGAAGAAGTGGATCGTGTTGCCGAAGAAATCCTGCTGCTGGCTCAGGACCGACGGCGCCGGGTCGATCGCGAGCTGGGTGCGGCGCGCCTGCTGGACGCCGCCGTTCCGCGGCGTCAACCGCACCTCGTTGTGCGCGATCGCGACCGGGTGCGTGTAGATGTACCGCGTCATGTGTCGCACTCGGTAATTCACGCCGAACCTCCGAAGGCATAGCCGGACAGCGCGCGGGTCGTCGCGGCGTGGCTCAGGTAGCTCTGGGTGATGGTGTCCGAGAGGGTGATGACGTCATTCCCGAGGTCGGCCAGCATGTCGGCGAGCTGCACGCGCTCGCCGTGCAGGCCGACCGCGGCCAGATCCTCGGGGCGGGCCATGCGGAGACGCGCGAGCGCCGCGATCGCCGTGCGCTCTTCGGTGGTGCGAAGCGCTTCACCGCCGGCACGCGGCAAGCGTTCGACGTGCTCGGCGAGCGCGCGCACCTGAAAGACGAGCGAGCGCGGGCTGGTCTCGTCGGAAAACAGGAGATCGAGCACGGGGGCGGGCTGCACCGTGCCGAGGTAGCGGCGGCGGTAGGTGATCGCGCAGTCGGTGGTTTCGAGCAGGGCTTCGAGGCTGCGCGTCTCGTCAGCGCCGGGAGTGATCATCGTCTCTTGGAAGAGCGTGATCAGGAAAAGGGCGCGCTCGATGCGGCGGCCGATGTCGGTGAAGCGCCAGCCCTGGCCGCGGGTCATGTTCTCGACGCTCAGGCCGTTGAAGGCGGCGAGCCCGAGCACGAGCGCGTTCATGCGCTCGAGCGCGTCGCCGAGCGTCACGCCGTGCAGCGCCGTCCGCGGCGGCAAGTGATCTTCGAGCTGATTCAACACGCGCCAGGTGTCGAGCGAGATCTGATCGCGCAGGATCGACCCCAGGCGCTGCGCCGATGCCAGCGTCGGCCGCAGCGCGCGCGCCGGAGCGTGGGCGCGGAGGAAGTCGAGGACGGCGCGCTCGCGGGTGGCGGTGTCGAAGTCGCCGACGGGCGGCGCCAAGCCTTCCTCGAGGCCGACGTGTCCGGCGAGCGCGGCGACCAGCGTCGTCAGCTCGGGCACGTCGCTGCCGCTCGCCTCGTCGGCGAGCCGCGCCAAGACGACGCGCAGCACACGGACGGTGCCCTCGGCGCGCTCGATGTAGCGCCCGAGCCAGAAGAGGTTGTCGGCGACGCGGCTGGAGAGCTCGCTGCCACCGCGTGTGAGCTCGATCGGCGCGCCGGGCGGACGGAGCAACGTCATGGCGCTCACGGGTCCGTCGGAGCCGACCCAGGTGTCCTTGCTGCCGCCGCCGCGCTGCATCGACACGACGAGCGAATCGCGCGACGTCGCGACGCGGGCAAGGCCGCCCGGCATGATGCGATAGTCGTCGCCGCTCGCGACGCCGAACGTGCGGAGCACGACGTGGCGCGGCTGCAGGCCTTCCTGGTTCCAGACCGGCGCCGTCGAGAGCGCGACCTGCTCCTGCGCGACGTACTCGTGCGGCCGGGCGCGAACGCGCGCCAGCAGGTCGTCACGCGCCGACGCCGAAAGCGCGCTGCCGAATATCGGCTCGTGGCCGAAGACCGGGAACGCCGGCTTGATGACGAGCCCTTCGAGATGCTCGACCACGTAGTCGAGCGCCTCGTCGTGGCCGCACCACCAGGTCGCGACCGACGGCATCGCGAGCTCTTCGCCGAGCAGGTGCTTGCAGAGGCTCGGCAGGAACGCCATCAACGCCGCCGTCTCGACGACGCCGCTCCCGAGACTGTTCGCGACCACGACGTTGTTGGCGCGGACGGCCTGCATCAGCCCCGCGACCCCGAGTGACGAGTCGGTGCGAAGGCTCAGCGGATCGCAGAACGCGTCGTCGAGACGGCGCATGATGACGTCGACCGGCTCGAGGCCGCCGAGCGTCTTCAAATAGACGACGCTGTCACGGACGGTGAGGTCGGCGCCTTCGACGAGCGTGAAGCCGAGATAGCGCGCGAGATACGCGTGCTCGAAATAGGTCTCGTTGTACGGCCCGGGGGTCAGCAGCACGATCCGCGGGTTCTCGCGGTGACGGAGCGCCAGACTGCGCAGCGTGTCGCGCAGCGTGCCGAAGAACGCGGCGAGCCGCTGTACGCGGTTCTCGCGGAAGGCCTCCGGCAGCGTGCGCGAGACGACGATGCGGTTCTCGAGCGCGTAGCCGGCACCCGACGGCGCCTGTGTCCGGTCGGCGATCACCCAGAAGCCGCCGTCGGACGCGCGCGCGAGATCGGCGGCGTACACGTGCAAGGCGACGTCGCCGGGGAGCGTGATGCCGTGACACGGCCGCAGAAAGGCCGGATTCGCGTAGACGAGCTCGGGCGGCAGCAGGCCGTCGCGCACCAAGCGCTGTGGGCCGTAGAGATCGGCGAGCACGAGATTCAGCACGCGGGCGCGTTGCGCGAGGGCGCGCTCGACGCGGCTCCACTCGGCCGACGACACCACCAGCGGCAGCGCGTCGAGCTCCCACGGCCGGTGCATGCCGCGCGGGTCGCCGTAGACGTTGTAGGTAACGCCGTTCTCGTGGATCAGGCGCCGGCCTTGCTCCCAGCGCCGCGCCATCTCGGTCTTGCCCTGGCCGCGCAGCCAGCGGACGAGCGGGGCCCAATGCGCCCGCGGCTCACCGGGCGCGGCGAGCATCTCGTCCCACACGTCCTCGGCCGGCGTGTAGGTCAGACGGCGATCCGCGTCAGCGTCGAGAGCGGAGCCCGTCCTCGCTGGAGCGGAGTCCGTCCTCGCGAGAGCGGAGCCCGTCGTCGCGAGAGCGGAGCCCGTCGTCGATTGGTCGGCGGACGGCGACGTCGTGCTCACGAACGTGGCCTCAGGCGCGCCGGAGATCGAGCGTGAACGGGAACTCGGCGTCGCGATGGGCGGGCGAGGGCGTCATGGTTCCCGGCGTATGCCCGAACGGGAAGAATCGCGCCACTCGGCGGCCCTCGGCCTCGTAGGCGTTCACGGGGAAGGTGTCGTAGCTCCGCCCCCCGGGATGCACGACGTGATGCGTGCAGCCTCCGAGCGAGCGTGCGTTCCAGGTATCGACCAGGTCGAAGACGAGCGGCGAGTGGATCGGAATCGTCGGGTGCAGCGCCGACGGCGGGCACCAGGCTCGATAGCGGACGCCGGCGACGAACTCGCCGTTGGTGCCGGTCGGATGCAGCGGCACCGCATGGCCGTTGCACGTGAGGACGTGACGGCCGTCGACCATGCCCATCGTCCGCACCTGCAGGCGCTCCATCGACGAGTCGACCCCCCGGACGGCGCCGCCGGCGGCCCCTTCCTCGCCGAGCACGTGCCAGGGCTCGAGCGCGTTCCGCAGCTCGACCACGACCCCGCGCATGGCCACGGTGCCGATCAACGGGAAGCGGAACTCGAGGTGCGGCGCCAGCCACTCGGCCGCGAACGGAAAGCCCGCCTGCGCGAGATCGCTGCGCACGTCCTCCAGATCCTGCGCGACGAAGAGCGGCAGCATGAAGCGGTCGTGCAGCTCGGTGCCCCAGCGCACGAGCTTCGCGCTGTAGGGCTGATCCCAGAAGCGCGCGACCATCGCTCGCACGAGCAGCTGTTGCACGAGGCTCATACGCGCGTGCGGCGGCATCTCGAAGCTCCGCAGCTCGAGCAGACCGAGCCGGCCGCGCGAGGAGTCGGGGCTGTAGAGCTTGTCGATGCAGAACTCGGTGCGGTGCGTGTTGCCGGTCACGTCGACGAGCAGATTCCGGAACAGCCGATCGACGAGCCACGGCGGGACGTCGCGATACTCCGGCACTTGGCGGAACGCGGTCTCGATCTCGTAGAGCGCGTCGTTTCTCGCTTCGTCCACGCGGGGTGACTGGCTGGTTGGCCCAATGAACAATCCTGAGAATGCAAAGGAAAGCGACGGGTGGTTGTGCCAGTACGCGAGCAGGCTGCGGAGGAGATCGGGCCGTCGCAGCAGCGGGCTCTCGGACGACAACGCGCCGCCGAGCGTGAGGTGATTGCCGCCGCCGGTGCCGGTGTGGCGGCCGTCGATCATGAATTTTTCGGTGCCGAGGCGGGTCTGGTGCGCCTCGTCGTAGAGGATCGTCGTGTTGCTGACGAGCTCGTCCCAACCGCCGGCCGGGTGCAGGTTGACCTCGATGACGCCGGGATCGGGCGTGACCTCGAGCTTCCGCAAGCGCGGGTCGCTCGGCGGATGATAGCCCTCGACGAGCACCGGCATGCGGAGCTCGGCCGCCGTGTCTTCCACCGCTGCGATCAGATCGAGGTAGTCGGCGAGATCGGCGAGCGGGGGCATGAAGACGTGCAGTCTGCCCGCGCGCGGCTCGATGCAGAGCGCGGTCCGGACGGTGTCGACCGCCGACACACCCGGACCGGGCGCAAGGTCGGAGAGCCCGGAGAGCCCGGAGAGATCGGAGAGCCCGGCGAGCCCGACGGGCGTGTCGGCGCCGCCGAGCCCGCTCCGCAGCGGAAGCGCGCGTGCTGGTCCGTCGTCGGTGCGCGCCGCGATGCGCGGCTGGCCGCTGATGCGCGTCCAGCGGAGCGGCAGCGGCGGACGCGGCGCGAACGGATCGACGTCGATCAGATACGGAAACTCTTCGGGCGCGACCCAAGCGAGCGAGTCGAGCGGCAGACGAAAGCCCATCGCCGAGTCGCCTGGGAGCAGGTACATGCGCTCGGCACGGAGGAACCAGCGTCCGCTCTGCCATCGCGGGCCGCCGGGCGTCGAGTTTTCGGTTGGCGCGATCGGCAACGCGTAGCCGACGACCGACGCGAGCCCTTGCTCGAATACCTTCGCGAGACGCTCGCGGTCTTCGGGATTTTCGAGCCGTGAGTCGAACGGATCGACGTTCACCGGCAGGCGGCGCTCGCGCCAGAGGTAGTACCAAACGTCCTCGAAGCCCGCGACGGCGAAACCGGGATCGATGCCAAGGCGGCGGGCGAGCGCGTGCGTGAAGCGTTCGGCGTCGCTGGCCGTGAGGCCGTAGTCGGTCTCGTCGTCGGCGACGAGCGCAGGATTCTCCCACACCGGCTCGCCGTCGAGGCGCCAGTAGCAGCCGAGTGCCCAACGCGGCAGCGACTCGCCGGGGTACCATTTGCCCGCGCCGCAGTGCAGGAGGCCGTTCGGCGCGAAGCGGTCACGGAGCCGGCGCGCCAGCTGCCCGGCGAGCCGTCGCTTGTCGGGGCCGAGCGCCGTCAGATTCCATTCGGGTCCGTCACGATCGTCGATCGATACGAAGGTCGGCTCGCCGCCCATCGTGAGGCGCACGTCGCTCGCGTTCAGACGCGCGTCGACCTCGTGGCCGAGGGCGTCGATCGCCGCCCATTGCTCGTCGGAATACGGCAATGTGACGCGCGGGTCTTCGCGGATGCGCGTGACCGACATCGCGAACTCGAACTCGGATTCGCACTCGTCGAGCGCGCCGTCGATCGGCGCGGCGCTCGAAGGCTCGGCGGTGCACGCGAGCGGGATGTGACCTTCGCCGGCGAGAAGTCCCGAGGTCGGATCGAGCCCGACCCAGCCCGCGCCCGGCAGATACACCTCGGCCCACGCGTGCAGATCGGTGAAGTCTTGCGGCGGACCCGACGGCCCGTCGAGTGACGCCACGTCGGCCTTCAATTGAATGAGGTAGCCGGAGACGAAGCGCGCGGCGAAACCGAAGTGGCGGAGGATCTGGACGAGCAGCCAGCCGGTGTCGCGACACGAGCCGAGCTCGAGCGCCAGAGTCTCGTCGCAGGTCTGGACGCCCGGCTCCATGCGGATGACGTAGTCGATGTCGCCGTGCAGGCGCCGGTTCAGCTCGACCATGACGTCGATGGTGCGGCCCTGCGGATTCCCAGCACCCTGCAGCCAAGCACGGAGCCGCGGCCCGACGGGCTCGGTTTCGCGATACGGCCGGAGCGCGCGTTCCAGGCCCGCGTCGTACGTGAAGGGGTACTGCTCGGACGCCGTCTCCACGAAGAAGTCGAAGGGATTGATCACCGTCATGTCGGCGATCAGGTCGACCTCGACGTCGAGGTCGCGGGTCGGCTCGGTGAAGACCGCGCGCGCGAAGTAATTGCTCTGCGGGTCTTGCGCCCAATTGAGGAAGTGGCCAGACGGCGTGACCGAGAGCGAGTAGCTCAGGATCGGCGTCCGCGTGTGTGGGGCGGGACGCAGCCGGATCGTCTGCGGGCCGAGCGTGATCAGCCGGTCGTAGCGATAGGTGGTGCGATGATGGAGTGCGACGTGTAGGGCCATGGTCTGGTGGGCGCAGCAGTGCCGTCCGGCACATTAGCGCGTTCCGTGCCAGGCCGCTGCCGTTGATTCGCGGTCGTCCGTGGGGTCCGTGGATCGGATGTGCCGCCAAAAGAGGCAGCAACGCCCGCGCTCCGGAACGTCCTGACTTGAGCTCGAACGGTCCGTGGTCTATCCCCGCGCTCGTGACGGGCGACCCGCTCGACTTCCGTCTCGTGTTCGAGAAGTCGCCGGACGTCGTGTTGGTGCTGGCGCCCGACGCGCCTCGCTACACGATGCTCGCGGCGACCGACGCGCGGCTGGCGATCACCCTCCTCACTCGCGAAGAGACGATCGGGAAGGGTCTGTTCGAGGTGTTCCCGGACAATCCCGACGACCTGACCGCCGACGGCACGAGCAACCTGCGGGCGTCGCTCGATCGGGTCCTCGCGACCCGGAAGCCCGACACGATGCCCGTGCAGCAGTACGACATCCGCGGACCGGACGGTGGCTTCGTGGTGCGCTACTGGAGCCCGCGCAACATTCCCGTTCTGTCGGACGCGGGCGCGGTCCGGTACGTCCTCCATTGCGTCGAGGACGTGACCGACCTCGTGCGCGCGGGCGAAGCCGACGAGGAGCTGCGCGGGCGGACGCGCCAGCTGGAGCGCGAGGTGGTGGCGGGGAGCCGTGAGCTCGACCGCATCAATCGCGACCTCGACGCGTTCAGCTCGTCGGTGTCTCACGATCTCCGTGCGCCGCTCCGCGCGATCGAGGGCTTCAGCCGGCTGCTCGGCGAGGACTACGCGACGGCGCTCGACGAGCGCGGTCAGGGCTACGTCGATCGCATCGGCGCCAATGTGCAGAAGATGAGCACGGTGATCGACGACTTGCTTCGGATGGCGAAGATCACGCGCGCCACGCTCGAGGCGGAGTCGATCGACCTGTCGGCGATGGCGGAGGCCGTCGTCGCGGATCTGCGGCGCGCCCATCCGGAGCGGGTGGTGACCGTCGAGATCGCGCCGGGGTTGCACGCCGTCGGCGACCGGCGGCTCATTCATATGACGCTGGTGAACCTGATCGGGAATGCGTGGAAGTACACGGGACGGACCGCCGCGCCGCGGATCGAGGTCGGCCGTTTACCGAACGAGCCGGCGACCTTCTTCGTACGCGACAACGGCGCCGGCTTCGCGATGGCGCACGCGAAGCACCTCTTCGAGCCGTTTCAACGCCTTCACGGCGACGAATTCGAAGGCACGGGCGTCGGTCTCGCGACCGTCGAGCGCATCGTCTCGCGTCACGGCGGTCGGGTGTGGGCCGAGGCCGCGGTCGGGCAGGGCGCGACCTTTTTCTTCACGCTGTAGCGCTGAGCGCTGCAGCTGGCCGTCACCGTCGTTCGAGTTGACCGGCCGACCTCAGGAGACAAGGCCCGAACCGAGCGGAGCCCGCGCGCGCCGACTGGGGTGAGAGGACGCGCGCGGGCCTCGGAAAGCGGGGAGGTGGGCGGGTTGGGATCGCCTCCGAACCGCTCGATGAGGTAGGCGAAGAATTAGCGAAACATTTGGGCGAAGTCAAGGCGAAAGTATTGATGGGTCTTCGAATCAGTTCGCGGCCTTCTGCTTTGCTTTCGCGACGACGTTGAGCGGCCAGCTCGTTCCCGTAAAACCGACGGCGTCGACCACGAAGGCCGTGCAGAGGAACTTGGTCGACGAGGCCAGGATGCGCGCGGAGCCCCGCGTGAGCGTCGTCGCAAGATCGAGATTCTGGTCGAGGACGAAGCCTCCGCCCGCCGCATCTCTCGTTCCGATCATGACGGTGGCACCGACCGCCACGGAAACCGACGTGGTCGCCAACACGTTCAGCGGTGCGCCGCCGGCGGCCCCGAAGACCTCCACGCCAATGGTCGCGTCTTTCTTGTCGGCGTTCGTGCACGCGAAGAACGTTCCGAACCCGGTCGGCGTGTTCATGACGCCGGGCACCGAATAGAGAAATTTCGTCCCAGCCGGGACCGGGGTATCGACGATGCCGGCCATGGCGGGACCGGTGGCGAGGGTGAGCGCGGTGACGACGGCTGCGAGGGTGCTACGCATGGGTAGTCTCCTTTCGGCTTTTCGTGGGACGGGCTCGGCGGCCCGCGATCGAGGGGGCGAAAACCCTGCCACGAGGGTTGACGGGCGTCCATCCGAGTGCGGAACCCGGCGGCGGCTGTGCTACAAGCCCGCCGCGCCAATGCTCATGTACTTCGACTTCGCGACCTGGCGTCGCATGATCCGTCTGGCAGCCGCCGAAACCCACGCCCGCACGCGTCGGAAGCTCCTCGTGCGTCTGCTCCTGGTCGTGCCGTTGGTTGCGAGCTTCCACGCCATTTGTTTCTTCCTCGATGCGCTCCTCTTCCCGGGTCTCCGCAAGGTCGAGGTCCGGACGCCGGTCTTCATCGTCGGCCATGCACGCAGCGGCACCACGCTCCTGCACCGGCTCATGAGCGAGGACGAGGAGCGCTTCAGCGTCTTCCTCTACTACGAGCTCTTCTTCCCCTCGCTGCTGCAGAAGAAGGTGA
>JBDSJB010000264.1:0-3415 GCA_039917665.1 Binatia bacterium | reverse complement strand
CGCAGCTCGCGTGTGCGCAGGCCAGGGTGGCACGGCGAGTTGTAAGCGCTGGGTGGCAGCACACCGGCGACCGTAGGAGCACGCCCTGACCCACCCGCCGGCGACACGACTATCGGAGGATTTGCGTGCAGCGCGCACCCCACGGGGTCGAAACCGAACTGTCCTCAAAACAGGCAGGCCCCGACGTGGGGAACGCCGGGGCCTGCGGTTGGGCGCCACAAGGGGGTTATTGGCGCCCGAGGGAAGCCGTGGGGGGGAGGTCCAGGGCTTCCCTGCTGCGTGGGGAAGTTTATGGAGCGCAGGTCAAGTGGAGGTTGTCGGAATCCTTCACGGTCTTCGTCTTGCCGCTGATGGTCTGCGACGTGACGACCTTAAACTTGAGCGTCTTCTTGGTCGCCTTCCCGGGCTTCATGACGACGATCTCGTCGAACGGGGCACAGTTGTTGTCGCGAGCGTCGGGGAGGACGAACGGGCCGTCGTCGTCGGTGAGCGCGAGCAGCGCGGCGCGATTGGCGGCATCACCCGGCTTGTTCGGGTTCAGCGCGTCCTTCGCCGACGGGGCCTTCACGATGAACGCCGACACAGTGTTGCTCGAGCACTCCGGCGTACGGGTGTCGACGACGTTGATGCAGGCGGCGAGGTGGAACGTGCACTGACCGGGGACGTTGTCGAAGTCACAGGTCGGATCGCCGTCGGTGCAGCGCTGCTTCGGCGAGGGGTTACCGTTCTTGTCGAGCGCGATCGACGCCGGGTTGGCGGCCATCTGGAACTCGAGGGCGCAGTCGCTCTTCGCGCTGCCACCGCCGAGAATCGAGATGCTCGGCTCGTAGCGGGCCGGGTTCACGAGGCCGAAGATCGAGAAGCTCGTGAGGCCGGTCGCGCTCGCGATGTTGTTGGTTTGATCGACGGTGGTCGGGAAGATCTCGACGCACGGACCGTCGACGCCGCAGGCTGCGCTGCTGGCGCAGGGTGCGGCACTCACGAGGCAGGTGCCGGGGCCGCCGAACTTGGCGACCTGCAGACCCGCTTCGTCCGCTGAGCCGTCGGCGATCGCGGCCTGAGCGAGCTCGGCGATCGTGTACTCGATCGACAGGTCGGCGCTGAACGTGCCCGCAGGTGCCTTCTGGACGGACGTGAAGAACGGCAGGACACCGGCAGACAACGTGGCGATGCCCGGAGGCATGTCGTCGACGTTGGCGTCGGGGGTGGTGCCGAGCACCGACCGATCGGCCGAGACGCGCGACGCGACCGAGTTGCTCGTGAAGGTGACTTCGACGTCGGCGGTCGGCTCCTGGTAGGGGACGGCGCCGCCGGCATTGATGGTACGGTCGAAGAAGGTGGTGGTCGACGCGCCGGCAGCGACGTTGGTGCTCTGGATCGGGTTGAAGTTCGGCGGGGGGGTGTAGTCGAAGGTGCCGGGCGACCCGTTGGTGACGATGTCGTTGAACCAATCGAGGATGTTCGGCAGCACGAACGCATTTTTGATGCGGACGCTGCGCTGGAAGCTCGGGAATGCGTTCGGCCACTCGGCGACGATCGCGTGGCCGGGCACGAACGACAGCCGGCTGACGAACGGTGTGACGGTCGCCGCGTGCGCCGCATTACCCTGCTGCAGGTAGAACGCGGTGACGCCGCTCGGACCGTTGCCGGTGACCGTGCCCGTCGTGGTCGCGATCGTCAGCTGGTTCGGATTGATCAGGAGGTTCGAGAGAAAGGGATCGAAGAGCTCGAGCCCCGCTGCGACGCCGACGGCCTCGTTGGCCTGATTCGGCACGACCTCGTCCGCGTCGTCGCTGATTTGCATGATGTTGCGCGGACCGCCGACGATCGGGTTCTTGATCCAGGCCTCGGCCTCCACTACCGGATCGCCGACGTCGAGGAAGGCCTGGGTGATGGTCGGGAAGACCGCGTATTGATCAGTGACGTTCGCGGGATCGAGTCCGAAGATGGTGTTGAGCGTCCCCAGCGCGCCGGCGCCGATCGACGAGTTGAGCAGCAGTTGCGAGGTGAGGCCGCCACCGGTCGCGTTCAACGCGTAGGCCTTGATGTCGGGCTCGAAGGCCGCGAGGCAGGAGCCCATGATGCCGCCGAGCGAGTGTCCGAGGTAGTAGATGTTGTTCTCGTCGATGTTGATGGCGAGCTGGCCGTCGAGCGAGTTCGATTGGATCAAGCGGACGAGCTGCATGAGATCGACGCAGGTCTGCCGGAAGTTATCCGCGACGCCGACCAGGTTGTAGAAGGCCTGGAAGAAGCCGAGCTGCACCGAGAGCGTGCTGAGGGGAATGCCCTGCGGGGCACCGTCCGCCATGCCGTCCGGGACCGCCGTGCCGCCGAAATTGTTTTTCAGGTCGGCTTGGCCGAGCGTTCCGAACGTGCGCTTCCCTTCGGGGTCGCCGAAGCGGTAGCCGTGCGCGACGGCGTCGATGCCGATGCTCGCGAAGCCCTTCGACGCGAGGGCATTGCCGAGGTCGACGGTCGTCTTGCGATCACCGCCGAGGCCGTGCTGGTCGATCACGATCGGGTATCCAGTCGGCGGGGCGGGCGTCTTCGGAACGGTGACCGTGAAAGGAATGAAGACGCCGGCCTTCTGAATGATCGGCGTCTTGTCGACCGCGCTCGTGTAGACGAAGCGTTCGTCGTTCGGCTCGCACGGGATCTGACAGTTCGCTCCGAGGTTGGTCAGGTTCGGGAGGTCTTCGAAGGCCGCATTGCCGTTCGGATCGTTGGTTTGGAAGCGCGGGCTGTTGAACCAGCCGGTCGCGACGATCGACAGGTCGTCGTGGGCGGTCGGTCCGAAGAGATCGTCGAGGGCGCCGGGATTCGTCAGGTCGTTGAAGACGAGCCGGGGGTCGCTGAAGTCGGCCGTCGGCATCGCCAAGCTCGGGAGGACGGCGGTCTGCACGAGGCGGAGCGCTTCGGTCGTCGACTGGGTGGTGAACACGGACATGCCGGCGTTGTCGGCGACGGCCGGACCGCCGTTCGCGGCGACGAACGTCGCGGCCGAACCGTAGATGTTGTTGGCGTCGGTATTCGCCGACGCCGCCGTGCGCGCGGCAACGAAGTCGGCCGTGGGCACGATCGCCATGCCGCTCCCCGTGACGCCACCCGCGCCGCCGTTCAGCGCACAGGCGTAGCGCGTCATCTGCTTCATCGGATGGCCGGGGACCGGCATCACGGTCAGGGTGTTGGGGATGCGGGTGTCGACGTTCGCCTTCCACTGAATCGGCACGAGGGTGCCGTCGCTGAGGTTCATGAGGATGACCGAGTCGGTCGGGCTCGGCGTCAGGACCGGCGACGCCGGCAGCGAGCTCACGTCGAGCGAGCCGGTGAAGAAGAAGAGGCAGCCGGTCGTGACGCCGAAGCCGTCGGTCACGTCGAGTCCGCGCTCGACGACGGCGACGTAATTGGGATTACG
>JBDSJB010000263.1:0-5668 GCA_039917665.1 Binatia bacterium | reverse complement strand
GTGATCCTCGCCGTCATCGTCGCGAGCACCATCGAGCCCGAGTCGATCGACACCCTCGGCCTCGCGCGCGCCGGCAAGAGCCTCGAGCCACCGCGCGAGCAGATCATGGACCTGATTCCGATCGCGTCGGCGTTTCACGAGACCTACGAGCCGATCCGCGCGAGCGCCACGCTCGCCGAGGTGCTGAAGATCATGAGCGAGGGGACCGGAACGCACTTTCCGGTGCTCGACGCCGAGCAGCGCCTGCTCGGCATGCTCTCGCTCCACGACGTTCGTGCCGTGCTCCTCGATCCCGCAGCCGGCACGGAACGGACGGCGGCCGATCTCTGCGATCGCCAGGTCCCGACCGTCACGCCCGAAACCAGCCTCGGTCAGGCGCTCGGCCGGATGGAAGAAGACAACCGCGAGGAGCTCCCCGTCGTCGCCGCCGACGACCCGACGCGCGTGCTCGGGTTACTCTCGCGCGCCGACGTCATTCGCGCCTACAACCGCGCGCTCCTCACGATGCGGACCATTCCCGGCACTGCCGGCGCCGACGAGATGCCGCAATGGTCGAAGAGCTATCGCGTGGTCCGCCTCCACGTCCCAACGTCGTGGGATGGAGAGACCCTCCGCACGCTCGACTGTCGCGCCCGCTTCGGCGTGAGCGTGCTCGCGGTCGAGCCGCGCGAGAAGCCGGGCCATACGTTTGAGGTGCCCGATCCCGATCGCCGCCTGGAAGCCGGCGACATGCTCGTGATTGCGGGACCCGCGGCGACCGTATCGAGCTTCGAACGCACCGCGCGGCGGTGGACGGCGGAAACCCCCGGTTCGCTGAGGGCAGCGCTCTGACGGCGATCGACGACTGGCGTTAAGGCGCGAGCGCGCCGTTGCAGACGTCGGGATACACGATCCCGAGGCCGATCCGGGTCAACATCGTGCACGCGTCGTTGAACTCGCCCGCGATCAGCTCGGCGACATTACGCGCGTGCTGATCGAGCACGCAATCCGCGGTCGTCGCTAGCGTTAGCGCCACCCCATCACAGGGGCTGCCGAGCGCGCTCGGGGTGGAGCCGGCGCACTTCGTGGCGATGACCACCGCCGCTTTCGCTCGTGCCATGCTCGCCTTGGAGAGCGGCGTCCCGAGATCCAGCTTGGTGAGGCACGTGGCAACGGCCTTTTCCTCACCCTTCCCTGCGTCGGCCGCGGCCAGCAGCTTTTCGAGACACGCCCCGAGGTCCTTGTGGATGCCGTCGGCGAACTTGCGACCGTTGTTCGCGATCGCAATCTGACACGCCTGGGCGGCGGCTCCGAGCGGGATCGGTCGCGTCAGGCTGAACTCGTCGCCGACGAGCGCCGCGACGCCTTCGTGATGGTGATCGACGAGACACGTCGCCGTGTCCGCGAACGTAGTCGCGCCGCGGGTACACGGCGCATTGACCGATTTCGGTGTCACCGTGCTGCACGCCTTCGCGACGGCGACCGCGAGCGTCGTTCGCGCCTTGGCGAGCTTGGACGCCGGATTCCCGAGATCGAGCGCTTTCAGGCACGCGGCTTCCGCCTTGGCGGTGCCCTGCCCGCCAATCTCCGCCTTGATGATGCCGAGACGACACGCAACCTCGAGTCCGTGTTCGAGCTTGGCAAGCTTGATCCCTTGCCGACTGACGGCACTCTGGCACTTGCGACCGTCTTTCCCGAAGCGCGGCAGCGGGAGTGACGGCACGACGAACTGGCCGAGGCCGGTGGCACCGAAGCCCGCGTCCACCGTCGCGCTCACGGTGTTCGTGGTCGTGTCGATCACCGAGACATCGCCGCTCTGGCGATTCACGACGAACAGCCGCGCCCCGTCCGGCCGGAACGCCATCTCGTTGGGCGTCAATCCGACACCGATCGTCGTCGTGACCGTATTCGTCGTCGCATCGATCACCGACACGCTGTTGGGTCCGCTGTTGGAGACGTAGACGCGCGCGCCCGATGGGTCGACTGCGACCCCTTCGGGAATGTTGCCGACCGTCACCGTCGCGATCACGCTGTTGAAGCCAGTGTCGATGACCGACACGCTCGCGTTGCTGTTGTTCGTGACGTAGACGCGGCGCCCGTTCGGGCTGACGGCGACGTTGCTGGGGTCGTTGCCGACGGGGATCGTCGCGACCACGGCGTTCTGATTGGTGTCGATCACCGAGACGTTGTTGCTCCCCTTGTTCACGACGTACGCGGGCGAGCCGGCGGGATCCACCGCGATGCCGAGGGGATTGTTGCCGACGGTGACGGTCGCGACGACGGCGTTCGTGGCCGTGTCGATCACCGAGACGGTCTTGTCGTCGCGGTTGGTCACATACACCCGCGTCCCGGGCAGCTTCACGGCGACGCCCGAGGGTCGAGCGCCGACGGTCACCGTGGCAACGACGCCGTTCACGCTGGTGTCGATCACCGACACCGTACCGACGGGCGCAACCTGATTGGTCACGTAGACACGCGTTCCGCGCGGAGTAACGGCCGCACCAAAGGGCTCGCTGCCGACCGTCACGGTCGCCACGACCGCGTTGTTGGCCGTGTCGAGGACGGACACCGTACCGTCGCCATGGTTCACGACGTAGCCGAGCGGCGCCGCAAAAGCCGGGCACCCCATCACCAGGAAGGCAAACGAGAGCGCGAGCGCGGCGGCGCGCCGGCTCCACGCGGGCCGGCTGCCGCAGTCAAATCGTCTCACGCTCAGTCGCCCTCGTCGCAGCGTTCGTCGTCGTACTCGCAGTACACCGGGTCGCACTTCAGCGTGCCGCCCTCGTACCCGAGATCTTTGCAATTCTGGACGTCGCCGCCGAAATTGTTGCCTTCGCAATCCTCGAAGATGTCGATCACACCGTCGCCGCAGAAAGAGCGCTTGCAGCTCGTGCGACAGCCGTCGGGTGCGGTGTTGGAGTTCTGGGCGCCGTGGTCGCATTCCTCGTTGATCTCGACGACGCCATTGCCACAGACGGGCATCGCGACGCAGTTGCCGTAGCTCAAGAGACAGGACGGCTCACACGTGAGCGTGCCGCTGGCGTAACCGAGGCTGACACACGTGAAGCCACCGAGATCGGTGCCGTCGCAAGCCTCTCCGGTTTCGCGCGTGCCATTGCCGCACGCCGCCGTCGCAGGCCGAAAGTCGAGCCCGCGTCGCACGTCGAACACGCCCGTCACGACCCGACGTGCCGCTGCCGGAATCGCGTGCTCGGGCGATCGCGCGATGAGATGGCCCACGATGTAGGCCATGATGTCGAGCGAGGTGACGAAATCCCGGCGCAGCAGCGCCGTCTTGAGCAGCGCGACGCGACTCGCGAGGCCGTTCCGCACTTGGGCGTCTTCCAGCGACTCGTTGACGAGGCGGTCGAGGACACTCACGTCGACCGGCACCAGGTCCACAAAGGTGAAGCAGCGCTGCCGTCCGAACGCGACGAGGCCGCTGTCGATCGACGCCGTGCGACCGACCAGCTCGACGAGAAAGCGATAACTCGCGCCAGCCGCGGCCGTGGGAGGAACCTGCGCGCGAAAGCGGAAAATGCCCGCGCTCGACGACGCATCGAGCAGGCCGTCGTTGGTTCCGGTGTCGTCGAGCGACTCGGTGGCGAACTTGACCCCGTGAGAGACTTGCGTCGCCGCCCAGAGCTGACGATCGGTTTCCGCCTCGGTCGTCGGGGGAGCCCACGGCGTGAGACCGGCCAATCCAAAGGCCGTCGCGAGCAACGCCGCGTCTTTGCCTTTCTTGGTCGTGACCCGCTCCGCAAAGGCGGCTGGGCCATCGAGCACGGTCACGGAGCCGAGCTTGTAGACGTCGCCGAAGCCCGCGCACGTGATGCCGGCGAACTTCGTCCCGCCCGGCACGAGCTTCAGCCCGCGCGCGTTCTTGCCGAGGGAAACGAGAAACGCGTTGGTCTCCCCGACGCTCGCGAGCGCGTCCCCGACCGTCATCTGAAAGGTCATGAGATCGGCACGCACCGGCTGAGCGACGGCGAGCAGCGTCACGATGGCGGCGATGCGCGCGATCAGTTGCATGAGGCTTTCTCGGCTGCGGTGAAGCACAGCGCCTCGGCCGCGGCGTTGGCGCGGTTGATCATCGCCTCGGCAAAGCTCGGCGCGATCTCGGTCTCGCTCCGCTGGGCGACCTCGAGCGCGAAGGTGCGAATGTTGCGGGCGGCACGAGCGCCCTTGCCGCGGTCGAGGAACGTCTGCGCGGTGTTGAGAATGAAGTTCAACCGATTACGCGTGACCGTCCCGAGCGGGGTCGCGGCGACCAGGTCGCGCAAGGCTTCGAGATCGACCGGTTCGAGCGAAGCGACCAAGATGCATTCGGTACGCTTGCCGGGCTTCCCGAGCTTCTTCGACGGCAGCTCGGTCGTGACCGCGACGGCGAGCTCGGCCGTGTCGATCCCGGGATCACTCCCGAGATTCACGACCATACGGAAACCGGGGCTAGTCTTGACGGCATCGCTCCCGCCGAGCGCACCCGTTTGGTCGCCGGTCGCAAAACCCGTGGTCGCGAACCCGATCGCGTCCGACACGGGGGCTTCGGAGATCCACTGGGCCTGACGCGTCGTTCCGCTCGCGGGCGCGAACCACGTGGCCGTGTTCATCAGCGTCAGTGCGCTCGTCAGCCCGGTTGCGAGGCTCCGACCGACGACGAGCGGTGCTCCGACCGGTCCGCCGAGGAGGCGTACGCGAGTAATGCGACGCGTGGGATCCGCCAGCAATGACGGGCAAACGCCCTTGGCGAAACGAATCGCGCCCCGCTTCAGGCCGACGGCGCGACCCAGGGTCGCCGAGCGCGACAGCGCTTTGGCGCCGAAGAGATCCGGCGCGGAGACCAGGACGGACGGGGCGAGCACGAAGGTGCGCTCGGCGGCGTTCGCGGGAACGCTACCGAAACCACCGACGAAGAGACCAGTCAGGAGGAGGAACGTGGGGGAAACGAGACGCGGCACTCGCGGGAGAATCAGCAAGAGCAGGACCAGCAATCTGGCTCCATACCACCTCGTACTTCGAATCCAAGCCATTGATTCTGCTGACTTAGCGAGTGCCATGCGAACGCGAATCGACCGGCGGAAGGTACCTTCTGGCTTGCACGAATGCCACATCGTGCGTCGCCGCTGCGAGCAATACTCAGGTGCCCGGAGTCCGTGCCCCGCAAGATTCTTGCATCCTCGCACGGGCAATCCCCGTGCGATCAGACGTACGACAACCAGTCACGGTGGGCGCTGCCCTCACCCCGGATGAGCCCGAAGTACGCCTCCTGCATCGCCTGTGTCACTGGTCCGGGCTTGCCGTTCCCGATGGCGCGATCGTCGAGCTCACGGATCGGCGTCACCTCGGCGGCGGTGCCCGTGAAGAAGGCCTCGTCTGCGATGTAGGCCTCGTCGCGGGTGAAGCGTTCTTCCACGAGCGTGTGCCCCTGCTCCCGGAGGAGGGTCATGATCGTCGACCGCGTGATGCCCGGCAGCACCGACGTGAGCGGTGGCGTCTTCACCACACCGTCCCGCACGATGAAGATGTTCTCGCCGCTCGCCTCCGAGACGTATCCGTCCGTGTCGAGCATCAGCGCCTCGTCGTACCCGCCGCGCCGCGCTTCGCGTGCCGCGAGGATCGAGTTGACGTAGTGCCCGACGGCCTTCGCCTTCGTCATCATCGTGTTGACGTGGAAGCGTTGGTACGACGA
>JBDSJB010000262.1:0-5349 GCA_039917665.1 Binatia bacterium | reverse complement strand
CCAACACGCCCTATCGGCTCTACAAGCAGTACGCGCACCTCGGCGGCGTCGCCGACCCGCTCGTCGTGTCGTGGCCGAAGCGGATCGCGGCGCGCGGCGAGATCCGTTCGCGCTTCGTGCACGTCGTGGATCTCTACCCGACGATCCTCGAAGCGGCGGGCGTCGCGCGCCCCGACGTCTATCGCGGCCGACGGCTGAAGCCGCTCGAAGGCGCGAGCGTCATGGCGACGTTCGGCGACGCGGCCGCGCCGACGCGCAGCGCGCAGTACTTCGAGCTTGGTGGCCAACGCGCGTATGTCGACGGTGACTGGCGCCTCGCGACGCGCCACGAGCGCGGCGCGCCGTTCGACGACGATGCCTGGGAGCTCTACGACCTCGGCACGGATCCCAACGAGCTGGTGAACCTGGCGGCCGCGCATCCCGACAAGGTGCAAGAGCTCACCGCCAAGTGGCAGGCCGACGCCGAGCGCTACGGCGTCTTTCCGCTCGACGACCGCAACCTCGTCATCAAGCTCGTGCAGGATCGGCAGCGGCGCGGCATTCGCGCCGAGTGGGATCTCCGGCCCCCGATCGAGCGCTTGGTGCAGCAAGTCGCGCCGCTCGTATGCGCGTTCGGGCACACGATCACGGTCGATCTCGAGCGTCCGGCCGGGCGGGGCGACGGCGTGTTGCTCGCGCACGGCTCGAAGCACGCGGGCTACGTGCTCTACGTGCGCGACGGCCGGCTCGTGTACGAGCAGAGCCTGATCCCGTGGAACGAGCGCCTGGCGAGCGAGGAGTCGCTGCCCGACGGCCCGCTCACCGTCCGCTACGTGCAGACCATGACGTCGCGGCCGTTCGACGGCTCGGGGGCGCTCTTCGTCGGCGACCGTAAGGTAGCCGAGCACACCTTCGCGCGCGTGCTCTTCTCGACGTCGTACGACGGTTTTTCCCTCGGCGCCGACCTCGGCAATCAGGTGTCGGCGGCCTATCGGGGCCCGAATCCCTTCCAAGGGAAGATCGTCCGCGTGCGGATCTCGGTCGAGACGACGCCGTCGACGGCCGTCGAGACCATGCGGTTCATCAACGCAATGGGGATGCGCGTCTGAGGACACGGACGATGGCGTTCGACACGACGATGGTCGCGGTGCCGGCCGGGCGCTATCGCGTGGGCTCCGACGAGCACTATCCCGAAGAACGGCCGGCGCGCGTCGCCGAGGTCGCCGCGTTCCGCATCGACGCGACCCCGGTCACGAACGGCGCGTTCTCGGCCTTCGTAGCGGACACGGGCTACGTGACGGTCGCCGAGCGTACCGACCCGCCGGGCTCCGCCGTCTTCACGATGACGGCCGGGCCGGTCGATCTACGCCAGCCTTCCGCGTGGTGGCGCTTCGCGGCCGGCACGACCTGGCGCGCGGCCGCGGAGGGCCGAGCCGACCACCCGGTCGTGCACGTCGCGCGTGCCGACGCCGACGCCTTCGCCGCGTGGCGTGGCGGACGGCTGCCGTCCGAGGCCGAATGGGAGGCGGCGGCGCGCGGCGGTCTCGTCGATGCAGCCTATGCCTGGGGCGACGAGCTGATGCCCGACGGCCGCTTGCTCGCGAACGTCTGGACGGGGGCGTTCCCGTGGTACTTCGCGCGCGACGGCGCGCCGGGAACGACGGCGGTCGGCGCGTTTCCCGCCAATGGCTACGGCGCGCACGACATGATCGGCAACGTCTGGGAATGGACGGCGTCGCCGTTCGACGCCGCCGAGCCAGCGCCGTGCGCCTGTGCGCCGGGCCTCGCGACGGAGGCGTCCGCGCGGCTTGTCGCGCTCAAGGGCGGCTCGTTTCTCTGTGCCGCGGAGTATTGCGCCCGCTATCGTCCCGCCGCGCGCATCGGGCTCACGGCGGATTCGACGGCGGGCCATGTCGGCTTCCGGTGCGCCGCCGATCAATGAAACTGGAAAAATTGGAACGCTGACCAAGGAGGTTCCCCCCATGCGTCGTCTCGTCACGTGGTTGATCGGTATGATCGTGGTCGGTGGAATCGCCGTCGCGTTCTTGTCGCGCGTTCCGGCCGTGCAGGACGCGGTATTGGCGCGGGCCATTCCCCGCATGGTCGGCGCGACCGCCGATCGGCTTTTCGACGACGACGCGATGCGGGTGCTCATCTGCGGGTCGTCCGCGCCGTTGCCCCATCCGACGCGGGCGAAAGCTTGCGTCGCGGTCTTCGCGGCGGGCAAGGTCTGGATCGTCGACACCGGCCCGCAGTCGTGGAACCGGCTCGCCCTGTTGCGCGTCGACGGCAAACGGATCGGCGGCGTGCTGTTCACGCACTTTCACTCCGATCACATCGGCGAGCTCGGCGAGTTCAATCTGCAAACCTGGGCCGCGGGACGTCCGGAGCCGCTGCGCGTCTACGGACCGCCGGGCGTGGATCGCGTCGTCAACGGATTCCAGGAGGCCTACGCGCTCGACACCGGCTATCGCGTCGCGCATCACGGGGCCGACTTCCTGCCGCCGGATCGCGAGAAGATGCAGGCGATCCCCGTCGTCGCGGCCGCGGGCGCGAAGCCCGTGACGGTGCTCGAAGAGGGTGGGCTCACGATCACGGCGTTCGCCGTCGATCACCAACCCGTCGAGCCCGCGTACGGCTATCGCTTCGAGTACAAGGGCCGCTTGGTCGTGATCAGCGGCGACACGGCGAAGAGCGCGGGACTGACCGCCGCCGCCAAGGGCGCCGACGTGCTGGTGCACGAAGCGCAGTCGAACGACCTGATCGCGATGATCGGGACCGCCGCGACTTCCCTCGGGCGCGACCGCGCCGCGAAGATCATGCACGACATCCCGAGCTACCACACGACGCCGGTGCAGGCGGCGGAGGTCGCCAACGAGGCCGGCGTCCGCCTGCTGGTGCTCTACCACCTGAATCCGTCGCCCCCGAACGCCTTCATCGAGCGCGTGTTCGTCCGCGGCATCGACGCCGTCCGTCCGAACGGCTGGATGCTCAGCGACGACGGCACGCTCATCGAGCTGCCGGCGAGCTCCGACGGGGTGAAGGTGTCGACGCTTGGCTGATCAGCGGACCAGGGGCATCAGCGGAGCAGAGGAATAGCCCGCTGAATCGTCCAGCACGCCGCCAGCGATCCCATTGCATAGACCGGCAGCGCGCACGTCCACGTCGGCAGCCGTCGCAGGGCTGGCCGTGCCAGCGCGGTCAGCGCCAGCACCGCGACGACGAAGGCGAGCTGTCCGAGCTCGATGCCGACGTTGAAGCCGAAGAGCGCGAGCGGAATGGCGTGCGGCGGGAGGCCGGCGGCGCGCAGCGTGCCGGCGAAGCCGAGGCCGTGTAGGAAGCCGAACGCGAGCGCCATGAGCCACGGCCGGCGTCGCATCAGCGTCGGCGCGCTCGTATGGTCGCCACGGGCGAGCTCGACCGCCAGGACGAAGATGCTGAACGCGATCAGCGCCTCGACGGGCCCGGACGGGACGCGGGCAATGTCGAAGACCGCGAGGGTCAACGTCACGCTGTGGCCGAGCGTGAACGCGGAGATCGTCGCGACCAGGGCGCGTGCACCGCTCGCGAGCAAGAGGAGCCCGAACACGAACAGCAGATGATCGTAGCCCGTCAGGATGTGCTCGACCCCGAGGGTGACGTAGCGGCTCGCGAGCCCGAGGCCAGCCTCGTGCGCCGGAATGACCAACTCGGGCTCGCGGGCACGGAGCACGGTGTCGACGGCGCGGCCGTCGGCGAGCTCCAACCGCACGAGGGCATCAGTCTTCGCGGCGGCGAGGCCGTCGACACCGACCTTGCGTCCGACGAGTCCCTGCGAGCCGCAGTCGATGTGCCACCGCGTGGTGACGCTGTCGTCGCCCTCGCTGATCTCCTCGCGCTGGGTCACGGGACACTCGGCGGGGAGGATGGGGCGGAGCTCCGCGCCGATCAGACGGAGCGTCGGGATCTTCCAGGTGACCGCCACGCCGCCCGCCGCATCCTCCTGCAGCATGAGCAGCGCCGGCGAGAGCGCGTGCGCGCCCACCGAGCGCGCGCCGAGCGCGACCAGCACGAGCGCGAGAGCGAGCGGTCGGCGCGCGTCAGCCCGCATGCTCGACCTCGACGGGATAGGCAGCGCGCAGCTCGGTCATCATGCGGGCCAGATACCGATCGCGGCGCTCGGACCGGTAAGCGCGCAGCACGCGCGAGCGGACGGCATCGAGTGGCGGCAGATCGGCCGCGTTCCGGCCGCTGACCCACACCAGATGCACGCCGTACGGCGATGGGATCGGCTCCGACCATTGCCCCGTTGGGCGCCTGCCGGCTGCGCTCGCGAAACCGTCGCCGAAGAGCTTGGCGAGCGTCGCCGCCGAGGCGTCGGTGACCGTGTTGCCGGCCGGAAAGGGATCGCCCAGCCGGACGGCGTCCGCCGGGGGTGTTGGACCGGCACGCAGCCGCTGGAGCACGGCCTGCGCGTCGCCCGAGAGCGCGTCCCCGCGTTTCGAGGCGCTCAGAAACACGTGCGACAGGCTGAGGCGCGCGCCTCGGGCGAACGTCGCGGCGTGATCGCGCAGATAGATGGTGAGGGCCTCGTCGAGGGCAGGCCCGGTCGGCTCTTCGATGCGGCTGGCGGCCTTCGCCAGCAGCCGCATCTTGGTGATGAGCGCGTTCCGAACGACGACGTCGTCGCGTTCGAGGCCGAGCGCCATGCCCCGCCGGTACGCGGCGTCGGTGTCGCCCGCCTCGTCGCCGTAGAGGAAGTGCATCTTCTCGACGACGCGCCATTTGACGGCGTGGTCGTGGCGATCGAGCCCGAGCAGCAGGGCTTCGCGGTAGAGCATCTCCTCGTCGGCTTCACGCGCGACGAGCGCGTCGATGTCCGCGGGCGTCGGCACCATTTGCAGGGTGCGCTCGTAGTCGTCGCGAATCTCGTCGACCCGTGCCGCCGTGATGAGGATCGGCGCGCGGCCGCCACCCGACGATCCGCCGGTCAGGCGAGCGTCGCCGATCGCGAGCAGCGCCCCGAGGACGAGAAAGTGGAGCGCCGGCATTCGCACGGCGCTCCGCACCATTCGCACCAGCATCGCGCTCAGCGTTGGGTCTTCAGCTTCCCTTGCAACAGCTCCCACGTGCGGCTGTCGGTCTGGTCGTAGTCGCCGCTCGCGAGCTGCACGGAGAGACGATGGTTATTGGCCTCGGCCTGCGAGAGGTCGAGACGGACCGTGTCGAGCGAGAGGACGCCCGTGCCGTGCTTGTTGACGCGGAGCCGGATCTTCCGGATGCCGCCGATCGCGCCGGTCGGATCGTCGTAGCTGTAGTTGCGGCCCGGGGTGCGCTCGATGAGGGAGCCAGCCGGCAACGTCGCGGTGTAGACGACGTCGTCGTCCGTCA
>JBDSJB010000261.1:0-8778 GCA_039917665.1 Binatia bacterium | reverse complement strand
GCGAAGTCGGGCGGCTCGCCGCCCGGAAAACCTTCCGAATTTTTCTATCAACCCAGGGAGCGGTCGAGATTGCCTACGCGCAGAGTGGAGTGCAGCATCCTCGTGGCGGGCTCTCCTCGGGCTGCTGCTTGCGACAGCCGCCCGTGACATGCGACGAACCACCTGGAAAGGACCACCGAACATGCTGAGGCGCGCGGCCATACTTCTGCTCCTGGCATCCGTCGGGTGCGGCGATTCAGACTCGGAGAGCTCGTTCACCGTGTGCGACGTGCGCGCGAGCGAGTGCCAGAGCGGCACGTGCCGCGAGGTCGAGGAATGCGAGATCGACGAGTGCAAGACCGACGTCGACTACGAGTTCGGCGAAACCGAGTACCAGACACGCTGCGAGTTCGGGGAAACCCGTACGACCATCGAGTACCCGCTCGCCGGTGGGCCCGGCCGGCGCGAGATCCGGCGCGACATCGACGAGTGCTTCTACGAAACCGAGATCGAGAACGACGGCGACATCGATGAGGAAGGACGCTGCACGCGCGTGCGCGATTGTACCGTCGAGACGCTCGACTGCGACGATTCCGACGCTGGTGATCCCGATTGTCGCGTCATCGACTCGCAGCCGTGCGCCGACATCGGGGCAGCCGTTTCGTAGCCGCGGCGCATCTGGGTGATCCGCGCCACTAGTGCAACGCCGTCGTCAGGGTGCGAGACCTCCGCGCCCGAGGAGCTCGATGCCGCGCGGGACCGTGGCCTCGATGACTTTCGTCACGCGGCAGGCATGATCGCGGACGATGCACTCGGCGACGTCGGCCGGCGTCGTGAGCGCCGGAACGTCGACCGCGGCGCAGTAGACTGCGCTCGTCGCGTGGCCGAGACCAGTCGCGATCAGCATGTCGGCGGGCGCGCTGCAGGCCTTGGCGATCGCGGCGCGCGCCTTGGCGGCAGGGCCCGCGGGGCCGGCGAGCCTGGTCCCGATCTTCGCGCACTGCGCCTGGGCTTTCGGGACGCAGCTCGGGTCGGCGGGCTTCAGCTGCACGCAGGCGGCCACCGCATCGATGCACTTCGTGAGGCCAGCGAGACGGCTCTTCGCGAACGCGGCGCCCGCCTTCTGGACGCCCTTGTCGCACTTGCCGAGCGCCTTTCCGCGCGTCGGGTCGCTGATGCCCTGCCCGCTCCCGTCGGCGCCCGCGTCGACGCACCCGAGTTCGCCGGCATCGATGCCGGCGATCCCCAGGAGCTCGCGCGCCCGCGGCACCTGGCGCGCGATCAGGTGCTCGGTCTGGCAAGCGAGCCGGCGAGCGAGGCAGAGCGCGACGTCGGCGACGGTCGCGAGCGCCGGCACCTGGTAGTCCGCGGCGCAGGTCGCCTCCTCGCCGTCGAACGCCAGGCCGACGTCCTGCAATAGATCGCTCCCCGCGAGCGGCGGGTCGCCGCATGCCTTCTGCACCGCGGCGACGAGCTTCGTTTCAAGCGGCCCGATCTTGGCGGTCGCTGCACCGCATTTGGCGGCGGCCTTGGTGATGCAACCGGCGTCCTGCGGCTTCACCTGCAGGCAGTGCTGCACGCCGGCAACGCAGCCCTGGAGCAGCTTCTGCTTCTTCGCGACGAACCCGGCGCCGGCCTTGGTGACCGCCTTCTGACACTTGCTCGCGGCCTTGGCGCGCGCCGGATCGCCTACGCCCACGCCGCCACCGTCGGCGCGCGCTGAACAGTCGGGATCCGCGCGGTCGACCAGCGTGTCACCGTCGTCGTCGCGGCAATTGTCGCACGGCTCGATGCCGACGATGTTGGTCGGCGACGGCCCCGGGGTCTGCGTCGGGAGCGGGGTCGGGCCGGGGGTGCTCGCCCCGACCAGCTGGGTCGCGGTTCCGCCCGTCAGCCGCAAGCTCCAGATCTCGGTGACCCCGCCGGGGAAGAACACGAGGTAGACGATACGGTCGCCGGCGATCGTCGGACTGCCGCCGATCGCTCCGCCCGCCGGAGCCGGCGGATTGATCCGCGTTGCGGCCGTGCCGCCCGCGACAGGCACGCTGAAGAGATCGAACCCCGAGCGGTCGTCGACCTGGTCGGCGAAGTAGAACGCGTGCGAGGGAGTGAAGGTCACGGCGGCGCTCACGATCGTGTTTGGCTCGAGCGTGCCGCTCAGCTCGACCGCAGGCCCGCCGCCGCAGATCGGCGCGACGTAGAGCTGCTGCTTCCCGGGAAGGACGTGCTGCAAGAGCGCATGGGTCGAGTCCGGCAACCAGAACACGAACGAGACGGTCGGCGGCCCCGGATCGTTCAGGATGGTCGACGCTCCACCGGCGATCGGCACGCAGTACATCGTGCTCGCGCCGCCGAAGCCCGCCTGAATCGTGAAGACGACGTGCGCGCCGTCCGGCGTGATCTGGCTCGCCAGCACCTGGTAGTAGTCGCTGGACGGCGGCGGTGGATTGAGCCGTGTCGCCGTGCCGCCAAGCGTCGGGACCACGAAGATCTCGCGCTGGTGCAGGCTCACCATGGCCGGTGCGACGAACACGGTGAACACGACCTTGCTGCCGTCGGGCGTGAACCGCGACCCGAGCACGTCGCCGAACGCCGGCAGCACGCCGTTCAACTTGGTCGGCAGCACGCCGCCGGCCGCCGGGACGCTGTAGAGCTCGAGCACGTCGTTGGTGTCCTGATCGGCGCGGTACACGAGCCGGCTGCTGTCGGGTGAGAACGCGAAGACCGGGGAGAAATCGTCGAGCGGCTCGATCCCGCCGCCGGACGGGAACGCTTTGCTCACCTTGACGGCCGGGGCGCTGCCGTCGACGGGCGCGGTGAAGAGCGCGAGCGTGCCGTCGGTCGCGATGAACGCCACCCGGCTGCTGTCGGGGCTGATCGCGAGGCCGACGAACACGTTGCCGCCGGGCGGCAACGTGTTGTTCAACTTCTGCGACGGGCCGCCGAGGATCGGAACGCTGAAGAGCTCGATCGGCAGGGCACCCGGGAACTTCCGATAGACGACCCGCTGACTGTCCGGCGTGACATGAAAGCCGCCGAGCGCCGACTCGCCATCGGGACTGAGTTTGACGGCGGCGTCCGCGGGCCCGCCGATCGGAACGCCCCAGAGCTCCATGACGCTGCCCGGCTTCGCGGTGAAGACGACGCGCGTGCCGTCCGCCGTGATGAGGAAGTGCTGGTTGGCGGTGATGGCGGAATCGACGGTGTCGTGCGCGAGGAGCACCGGAGTGCCGCCGGCGATCGGCACGCTGTAGAGGTCGCGGCCGCCGTCCGAGTCGCGCTCGACCTCGACGACGATGGTCGCGCCGTCGGGCGCGACCTTGTAGGAAAGCGCCTTCCCGAAATCCGGTACCACGGCGGCGACGGCCGCCGCCGGCAGGCCGAGACAGATGGTGAGCACGATGACGAGGAGTCGGATCATGATGCGGCGGACAGGAACAAGCACGGTAAAGGGCTATCGGATCGCGCGTCAAGCGGTTTCTCGCCGCACCGCCCTGCTCTCGGATCGGGGCACCTACCGTTCTCGAAATTCGGGGAGCCGACCCTGCACCTACGCTTGACCGGCTTTTGCACCGGGACATAGCGTCAGCCACCCTCGATGTGATCCTGCCGCCCGAGTACTCGGAAATCGTCTACACGCGCACCAACCACTCTTCCCTGACCATGTGCAGACCACCCACGCCCTCGTCGCGGTCATGTATCGCGAGGGCAAGATCCGCGCGACGAACGTCACGCTCATCTTCTGGGATCTTCTATCCGCTCGGCTACCTGCTCGTATTCGGCGTCGGCATCGACCACACGCTCGACTACACCGCGTTCTTCCTGGCCGGCGTGCTCGGCATGGCGAGCTTCGGCATCGCGTCGAACACCTCGCGGTCGTTCTTCCTCGCTCACGACAACGGCATCTTCTACGAGAGCTGACCTACCCATGAGCCGCGCGCAGTACCTGCTCGGGAAGGTGCTTTCAATGTGCTGATCGCGATCGGTCAGGCGGTCGTGACGGTGACGCTCGCGGCCTGGCTAATGGAGGTGCTCGGATGGACCTGACCCCGCTCTTGCTGGTGGCGGTCGTCGTCGGCACGGCGGGCTGGTTCTTCTTCTACACGATCTTCGCGCTCCGCATCCGCCGGAACGACGCCTTCAATACCGTGACGGCGATCTTCTACTTCGTCTTTCTGTTCGCAAGCTCGATGTTCTACCCGCTCGATCCGTTGCCGGCTTCGCGGCGGCGATTCGGAGTCTAGGAAGCGTGACCGCCCGCCACGCCCTGCTGAATCCGGCAGGGCTCCTGCCGGATCCGGCAGGGCGCGGCACCGAAACCCTCGGCCGCACGTGGCGACCGGTGCTGGTGCGCGCCTTGCACTTCTCGATAGTGGCATTTCGCCACGAGAGAGGAGCGCCACGATGAGGACGACAACGAGAGGTATCTTGGTAGCGACATGCTTCGGACTCGGTGCGGTGGTCACCTCGCCGGCCGAGGCGGCGGACGCCTGCAAATCGACCGGCAAGGCCGTGATCGACGCCTGCAAAGACGATGCGAACGCCGATCGGTCGATCGCGCTCGGCTACTGCTTCAACTTGCCGACGAAGGAGACCAAGAAAGCCTGCAGGGCGGCCGCCAAAGCGAGCTTCGCAGAGGCAAAAGAGGAGTGCAGCGACCAGCTCGACGGCCGCAAGGCGTTTTGCGAGGCCGTCGGAAAGGACCCCTACGATCCGCAGATCAATCCGGCGAATTTCCTCTCCCCGGCGGCGACCGCCGCCGCCCCCAATCCGTACTTCCCGCTCGTGGTCGGCACGGTCCGCACGTATCAGAAGGGAACCGAGACGATCGTCGTAACCGTCACCGACAAGACCAAGGTCATCCAAGGCGTGACCACGATCGTCGTCCACGACGTCGTGAGTGAGGGCGGGCAGCCCGTCGAGGACACTGACGACTACTACGCCCAGCACACGGACGGGACGGTCTGGTACTTCGGCGAGCTTTCGCGCGACTTCGAGGACGGCGACATCGTCAGCATCGACGGCTCCTTTCGGGCCGGCGTCGACGGCGCCAAAGCGGGCATCATCATGCTGGCCGCACCCGCCGTCGGCACGGTGTATCGGCAGGAGTTCGCGCTCGACGAGGCGGAGGACGCCGCCGAAGTGCTCAGCATCACGGGCACCGAGACCGTCCCCGGCGGCAGCTGCTCCGGCACCTGCGTGGTCACGCGCGACTTCAACCTGCTCGACCCGGGGCACGAGGAAACCAAATACTACGCACCCGGCATCGGACTGATCCTCGAAATCAGCTCCGAGACCGGGGCGCGGACCGAGCTGCAGTCCGTCACCCCCTGAAACGCGACGCGGCGCGGGCGTCTTCTGGTCAGTCCAGACGGAGGACGACCCGTACCGTGTCGTCGACCTCCCCCGCCGGGAGATAGCCGACCGCGTTCGGATCGGCAGCAACGTACCGGAGCACGGCTTTCGTCGATGCCAAGGTGGCCGGCGGGAGCACGCCATAAAAATACTGGCGGTTCCAATACTCGGCGAGGCGTGGCTCGCTCTGGTGCAGCACCACGCGGGAGAACACCTCGCGGAGGGCGGCGCCGGCTTCGAGGTTCAACGGCACGATCGGCGTCCCGTCGTCCCAGAATCGCTTCCGGCGCAAATAGATCTGGGTCAGCATCTCCGGTGAGAGCTCGGCCTGGCGCGCCGGATGGACGATGACGGCGACGCGACGCGGCTCCTCGGCACGGCTCGCGGGCGCGACGAGCACCAGAACGACGACAAGCGCGAGGAGCCGGCGTCCCATGTCAGAAGAGCACCGAGAAGGACGCCCGCACACCCGGCGCCGAGCGATCGTCCAATTCGTCGGCGAAGCGATAGTCGACCTTGAAGCGGAGGTAGTAGGTCGGCACCCAAGCGACGCCCAGATCGAAGAGATCTATTCCTCGGCCGCCGGCGGGAGGATTGAAGCGCTCGTAGCGCCCGATCAGATAGACTGTCGGGATCGTCTCGACGACGGCCTGCGCGTAGAGGCCCCACTGTCCGCCGTCGGCGTGCGCCCCTTCGCCGACCAGCGCCTCGCCGCTCAGCTCGACCCGCTCGTGCGGCTGCCAGAACGCGTCGACGCCCCCGAGATGGTTCCACGCGCCGTCGGTGCGCTTCGAGGCGAGGTACGAAGCGCCGACCGAAACGCCGGTGCGGCTCGTCCACTCGAGGCGGGCGCCGACGCCGTCATGCTCGGCCTCGGATACCGCCCGATCCAGGAACGATCCGTAGAGCGCATACGAGAGCGTCTCACCGCCGGGGAAGACGTTGCCCCAGAGCATCGCCCCCGTGACTTCCTCGTGGAACACCTCCTCGACGATCAGCGGCTCCGAGGTCGTCCACAGCAGAGGATCGGCCAGCACCTGATTCCAGCGTCCGAAGGGCAAGAGGAACTTGCCGAACCGGAGATTGGCGCCGTCGCTCCAGGTGGCGTCGCCATACAATCGTTCGACCTTGAACTTCGGGGAGGCGTGCGGACGCCCGCCGCCCTCCCAGTCCACGAGCTCGCCGACCTCGATCTCGCTGAAGAGGTGGAGGAACGACACCGGATCGGCCGACAGGAAGAAGTTGACGTCGAGCCCGCCGCGGCTGCTCCCGTCCTCCAGTCGCTCCGCGTCCGCGGTGGTGTAGCCGCCGATGGTGAGGGTGGTCGCGCCGAGATGCAGGCCGCGGCCCGCCCGATAGTCGATATGCCCGAGAGGGCTCTCGACCCCGAAGAGCTCTGGACCCTCGCGACTCGGGGTCGTGACAACCTCGGCCGCCCCCGCCCCCGCCGGATGGCTCGCGGCCATCAGGAAGGCTAGGAGGAGGCCTCGAATGCGGCGCCCCGGTGTCACGCTTGGCTTGGTTTCATCACGGATGTCCCGGCTTCGTTAGCAACCGCAGTGCCGACGATCGTGAGCGCCGCGACCCTACAGAGTTTTTCGATCCGGACCAAGCTCCTCGTCTTGGTAGCGAGCGTGGTCCTGATCCCCGGCGCGGTCTACGGCCTCGTGGCCGTCGTCAACAGCCGCGCCGCGCTCGCGCGCGCGAGCGGCTTGCAGCTGGTGGGCGAAGCGCAAAACGCCGCCGACCGCCTCGCGACCGCGCTCCGCTCGGAACGCGACGCGCTCGCGTCCGCCGCCCATCAGGACGTCATGCGCGAGATCCGCATCGGCGATCTCGACAAGCGCATCTCTTCGTTTCTCGCGTCCCTTCAGCGCGGCTGCGCCCCCTGCGTCGACCTGATGGCGCTCGACGGGCGTGGTCGGGTGGTCGCCGCGAGCCGGCCGGCACTGATCGGCCGCGTGGCCGAAACCCCGCCAAACGCTGCGCCGATCGAAGGCCCCTTCGACGACCCCGACTACGGCCGCCCGACTCTGCGCCTCACCGCGCCGATCGCGGACCCCGAGGCGCCGGCCACCGCGCTCGGCACGCTGGTCGCGCTCCTCGACTGGGAACGCGTCACCGCCATCACCGAACGCACGCGTACGAACCTCGAGCGAGCCGGCATCGCCGCCGACGTGCTCGTGCTCGACGAGCACGCCACCGTCATCGGCGGCGCGGCACGGCCGGCTGGCCAGTGGCAGCGCGGCGACACCGTGCGATTGACGGCGTGGACCGGCCCGGAACCCTCGCCGGCCGCACGCGTGGACGATGCCGCGGGCGTGTTGCTCGGGCGCGTACGTCTGCCCGATGATCTGCCGCCATGGACGGTGCTCGTCGCGGAGCCTTTGTCTGAAGCGTTCGCGCCGGTGCGACGCATGGCCGGCATCCTCGGCGGCGCGCTCGGTCTGACGCTGGTGCTCGCGCTCGCGGCCGCCCTCGCCGCGGCACGCCGCGCGACGCGACCGCTCGCCGAGCTCACCGCCGCGGCATTGGAAGTCGGGCGCGGCGCGCCGGTGCCGACCGTCACCGTCCGAACCGGCGACGAGATCGGCGCGCTCGCCGCGGCGTTCAATCGTATGGCGAGCGACCTCGGCCGCGCCGAGCGCCGACTCGCCGACGCCGCGAAGTTTGCGTTCGTCGGCGAGCTGGCGGCGGGCGTCGCCCACGAAGTCCGCACGCCGCTCGGTGTCCTGCGGAGCGCCACCCAGTTGCTCGAGCGCACCCTACACGCGCCAGACGAGGAAGCGCGCGAGCTCCTCCACATGCTGCGTGACGAGGTCGACCGGATCGAGCGCGTGGTGTCGGGACTGCTCGAGCTCGGACGACCGCGCGAGCTGCACCTCGAATCCGCACCACTCGGCCAGATTCTCTGGCGGGCGGCGGATCTCGTCGGGGTGCAGGCGCGCGAGCACGGCATCACGATCGTCCGCCACCCGTGCGACCCCGATCCGCGCGTCGCCTGCGATCCCGAGCTGGTCTACCAGCTCGTGCTCAACTTGCTGGTGAACGCCGTGCAGATCCTCCCCGCCGGCGGACGGATCGAGCTCGCCCTCCTGCCACCGCACGCCGGCGCCGCGGCGTTCGAAGTGCGGGACGATGGCCCCGGCATCCCCGCGGACTTGCTGGCGTCCCTGTTTCAACCATTCGCGACTCGCCGGGAGGGGGGCATCGGCCTTGGCCTCACCTTCGTGCAGCGCGTGGTCCTCGAACATCACGGCCGCCTCACCGTGACCGACGGCCCGACCGGTGGCACGGTGTTTCGCATCGAGCTAGCTCTCGCGGAGGATACCCCATGAAGCGAGTCCTGATCGTCGACGACGACGAGCGGATGCGACGCGTGCTGCAGATTCTCGCGCGCAAGATGGACCTCGCGGCCGAGGCCGTCTCGGGAGCCGATGCGGC
>JBDSJB010000260.1:0-5451 GCA_039917665.1 Binatia bacterium | reverse complement strand
GCGCGCCTGCCGGGGCCGTCCCGTCGGGCGGACGGAAATAGTCGACGAGCTCGCCGCGCGCCCGGTCGCTCGCCGACAGCGTGACGTGCTCGCGCCAGTCGGCATGGGCCGACGCGGCGTGCGCCAGCATGAGCCCGACGGCCACAAAGGCGCCGCGGCGACGAGGGGCGGCAGACGCCCTTGTTCTGCGAAGCATCGCGGCTTCCTACCAAGCGCTGCGCACCCTCGCGAACCGGCGCGCGAGCCCGGCTCGCGGCGACCAGGACTGACGGCGGACCGTACGTGCCCGTGCGATCTCCTCTGCGTTGGGGTGTCTTCGGTTAGCATCGACGACCCTCGTGGGGCGCTCACGCGGACTGACGTAGGAGCTCCCAAAAGTGGAGGATCGGCGTCCCGAGAGGGGGAGGGTGAGGGTCGGAGACGGGGGCGCTCCGTCCGGGGACATCCGATCCCGAGATGTTGCGGCCGCGGGATCGTCGCACGCCAAGCGCTTGTGGATGCCGCGTGGAATGGGGCCTTGCGAGCGTCGCGGTCGAGGCGCGTGCGCTGGTCAACCGTTGTCGAAAATCACGACGGTGCCGTTGGCGCCGCCGTCGTCACGCTAAAGGTGTCCGCGCTGATGCTGACGGAAACGCCTCTCACACTCACGACTCGGCCAACGGACGAAGGAGCACTGCCATGATGAAGCGAATCGCGGTTGCGTTTGGACTCGGTACGGTGATGCCCCTGCTGTGCGCGCTCTATCTCGGAGGCGAGAACGTCGCCCAGGCCGGCTTGCGTTTGGCCGCGATCGAGCAGGGCTTCTCCCTCGCCGCCCGTCATTGGCAATTCGAAGCGACCCCGGCCCACGAGATCACGGTCGCACAATGGGACGGCGGCATGCCGGCGGCGAGCACGGCGGCGAAGAAGCCCAAGAGCGCCGCGAAGCCGCGGTAGCAATGGATCGCCGCGAAGCCGCCGATGCTCCCCGCTCACTCCTCGTCCAGCCGCAAAACCAGATCCGTCACCTGCCGCACGAACGACCGCTTCCCGAGCACGCTCGTCGTTGCCATCCGCAACTCCTCTGCGCTCCGACTGCGGTTGGCGACGATGAGCGGTACCTCCGAATCCTGTCGCGACGGGCTGCCATGTACCGACCGCTGCGCGGAGCCGTTGAAGTAGTACCGGCCCGCCGGGCCGTCGCCGTCACCGTTCTTCGCGAGCAGCACCACGTCGCCGGCGCGCTCGCCATAGCGGCCGACCGCGAGCTCGCGGAGCCGTGATTCGACGGCGACCCAGTCACGGCGCGGATGACGTCGGAGATAGTTTCCGAGCGGGACGAGCTTGCCGTGGCCAACGTAGATCTCGAACGGGAGATCGTTCTCGGCGTACGGTCGCGGACGCCGCGTGAGCACGAGATCGATCGCCCCGCGCAAGGCCGGTGCCGAGCGACCGGTCCTGCCGGCCTGGTAATACGCCTCGGCCACCGGCAGCACGTCCGCGTCGAATCGTGGCGGGCGCGTCCAATGACAGCGCTCGCCGGGGCGCGGGCACGTCGAGCGGTCGGCGAGGTACACGTAGGCGAGCGGGCCCTGGTACGCGAGGACGCTCTGGAAATCATCGTCGGCGTCGACGTCGAGCCGGAAGGGTCGGATGCGGAAGCCGGCTGCCGTGAGCGGACCGGGGGCGCTCTCGGGGCTCGTGCCGAGTAGCGTGCTGCCGTCCTCGAGGACGGGACTGTGGCCGTGATCCGCGACGAGCACGACGTAGCGATCGCGCAAGGCGCCGCGTCGATCGAGCGCGTCCGCGAGGCGTCCGAACGAGGCGTCGAGATCGCCCGTGAGCATGCGGCGAAGCGCATCGTCCGGACCCTCCGGAGCGACGTGCGCGTAGCCGTCGGTGCCGCTCACGTAGAGCGTCAGGAGGTCGGGAACCGCATGATCGTCGTTCTCGAGCTCGTGGATGACGTTGCGGAGCACCTCGTGATCGCGCTCCTCGTAGCGCCCGAAGCTCTCCCACTCGACGCGGCTCTTGGCGCTGGCGTACACCTTGCCGACGATCGCGCGACGCTGTGCGATCAGCAGTCGATCGGCACCGCGAAAGCATTGGTTCACCGACACCCACATCGTCATCCCGGGATCGGTCTGGCGGAGCCGCTCGTACAGCGTCGGCGCTTGCAGCAAGTCGTTGACGTAGCTCTCGGTGTAGGTCGCGAGGGCCGGCTTCGGATCTTCGAACGTGCCCGGGAGCGGCGCGGCGAAGCGCCGCTCTTCGCGAATGAAGAACTCGTTGCCGGTCACGCCGTGCACCGCCGGGGCCACGCCAGTGAAGATCGACGACCAGCCGACGATCGTGATCGCGGGCAGGCCTGCGAGCATCGACCGATCGAGGTGCGCATGAGCCAGGCCACCGTCCGGCGACCGTCCGCCGAGGAGCGCCGTCAGGCCGGGAAGGGCCCCCGTCTGCAAGAGGTCGTACAGCACCTTCCGCTTCATGCCGTCGATGCCGATCACGAGGAACGTCGGACGCCCCGCGGGGCGCGCCACGACCGGCGCGCCAGGCCGGAGATCCTGCGCTCGTCCCATGGCCGCCATCCTGGCGAGCTCGGGAGTGCCCCGGCAGGCGGCGGCCATTACGACGAGGAAACACACGAACGAGAGGAGACAGTGGAGCGGTCGCATCTGCTCTTCGTTTTCGCCAAGCGTTCCGTCGTGTGCAAATGGCCGCCGCAAGATTCTCCAAGTGCCAACCCACCGGCCCGATGCTACGGTGCGCGCCCATGAGTCCCGCCGTCTTCGCGCTCTTCGACACTCCGATCGGTCGCTGCGGGATCGCGTGGGGGGATGCCGGCATCCGTGGCTTGCAGCTCCCCGCCGCGGGACCGCGCGCGACTCGGGCGCGCATGCGCGAACGCTTTCCCGACGCGCGGGAAGACGCGCCGCCGCCGTCCATTCAATCGACGATCGACGCGATCGCGGCCCTGCTGCGCGGCGAGGCCGTCGACCTGGGCTCGGCCGTGCTGGATCTCGACGGCGTGCCCGCCTTCCACCAGCAGGTCTACGAAGCCGCGCGCACGATCCCGCCCGGGACGACGCTCTCCTACGGTGAGATCGCGAAGCGCGTCGGGTCGCCCGGATCGGCCCGCGCGGTCGGACAGGCGCTCGGACGGAATCCCTTCCCGATCGTCGTGCCGTGTCATCGCGTGCTCGCCGCCGGCGGCAAGACCGGCGGCTTCACGGCGACCGGCGGCGTCACGACCAAGCTGCGGATGCTGAAGCTCGAAGGCGTCCAGCAGGCTCCCGACCGCCAACCCGATCTCTTCGACGGCGCGGCCGGACTCGGCTTCGACTGGGACGTGGCGGTCGCGCATCTGCGGAAGGTCGATCCCAAGCTCGCGCGCATCATCGACGCGGCCGGCACGACGCCGCTCGAGCTCAAGAAGATGCCGAGCCTGTTCGGCGCCCTCGCCGAGGCCATCGTCTATCAGCAGCTGAGCGGCAAGGCGGCGGCGACGATCTACGGTCGGGTCTGCGCGCTCTTCCCGCGCGCGCCGCAGGGGCCGACGGCCGAGCACATCATCCGGGTGGCCGACACGGCGCTCCGCGCAGCCGGCCTGTCGAACGCGAAGGTCCTCGCCGTGAAGGACCTCGCGCGCCGCGCCAAGGCGAACGAGATCCCGACGCTCGGCGAAGCGCATGCCATGGACGACGCGGCGATCGTCGAGCGGCTGACGACCGTCCGCGGCATCGGGCGCTGGACGGCCGAGATGCTCCTCATCTTCCGGCTCGGGCGACCCGACGTGCTGCCGGTCGACGACTACGGCGTTCGCAAAGGTTTCGCGGTCGCGTACAAGAAGCGCGAGCTGCCGACCCCGCAGGCGCTCGCCAAGCACGGCGAGCGGTGGCGACCGTATCGCACCGTCGCGAGCTGGTATTGCTGGCGCGCGCTCGAGCTCGGGAAGTGACGGCACCGCTCGTCACGAGCGACGGCGGCGAAGGCCGCTGACGTCCCGGTTGCCGCGGTTATCACCGAGCTTCTTGCCGCGGTTATTGCGGCACTTCGGCGGCACGGCTAGTCGAGAAGCGTCATGGCCGCGACCACGCTCTGGCGGAGCGACGCCCTCACGGTGATCGACTACCGCTGCGATGCCGGGCCCCATGTGGCGCCGTTCGTCGAGCTGCACGGCGGGTTCGACCTCGCCTACGTCCGGAAGGGCAGCTTCGGGTATCGGACGCGCGGCCAGGCCTTCGAGCTGGTCGCCGGCGCGGTCCTGGTCGGGCATCCGGGCGATGAGTTCCTCTGCACCCACGATCACCGCGTCGGTGACGAGTGCTTGTCGTTCCAACTCTCGCCGGCGCTCGTCGAGATGGTCGGTGGCCGCGTCGAGCTCTGGCGGAGCGGGACGCTGCCGCCGCTCGCGGAGCTGATGGTGCTCGGCGAGCTCGCCGAGGCCGTCGCCGCCGGAACCAGCGATCTCGCGCTCGACGAGGCAGGCATGGCGCTCGCCGCACGCTGCGTCGAGATCGTCGCGGATCGGAGACCGCGCCCGTACGTGGCGAGCGAGCGTGACCGCCGCCGCGCCGTCGACGCGGCGCTCTGGATCGACGAGCGCGCGACGGAGCCCGTCGATCTCGCGCAAGTCGCGGACGCCGCCGGCCTGAGCGCGTTCCATTTCCTCCGGCTCTTCGCCAACGTGCTCGGCGTGACGCCGCACCAGTATCTCGTGCGCTCGCGTCTGCGCCGAGCGGCGCGGCTGCTCGCCGACGAGGATCGCGCGATCACCGACGTCGCCTACGACGTCGGCTTCGGCGACCTTTCCAATTTCGTCCGCACGTTTCATCGGGCGGCCGGGGTGTCGCCGCGCGGCTTCCGCCACGCCGCCCGGGGCGATCGCAAAGCCGCGCGCGGCGTCAGCAAGATCTTCCAAGATCGTTTCGTCGTGCTTCCCTAAGGTCGTCTGCGACCGAAAGGAGGTCACCATGTACGATCACGTTGGAGTGGCAGTGCAAGATCTGGACGCGAGCATCCGCTTTTATTCGGCGGCGCTCGCGCCCCTCGGCTATGGGCTCGTGAGCCAAGACGCCTCGGGCGCGGGCTTCGGACCCCCCGGTGCTCCCGCCCTCTGGCTGCTGCCGGCAAGCGGCGCGGGTCGCGCGGCCGTCCACGTCGGGTTCACGGCGCCCGATCGGGGCGCAGTCGATCGCTTCCACGCGGCCGGTGTCGCGGCGGGCGGCCGCGACCACGGCCCGGCCGGGACGCGTCCCGACTACGGCCCGACGTACTACGCCGCGTTTCTTCTCGACCCCGACGGGAACAACGTCGAGGCCGTCTGCCTGCAGAGCTGAGCGACTAGTGCACCGCCGTCGAGATGTGATCAAGCATTCGCTGGCGGTTTTCCGACGGTGCAATGTTCCGCGGGGGCAATGCGGTCGCCTGCGACGGCCGCGGACGGGAAACGCGGACGGGGGCGGG
>JBDSJB010000259.1:0-7135 GCA_039917665.1 Binatia bacterium | reverse complement strand
TCACCCGCCCACGCGTACGTGCCGGAGTGGCGCGAGGGGCTCAGCGTTCCGCCGACCCAGAGCTTCGTGCTGAACGCGGAGCGCGGTGGGCCGTTCGGGATCGCCTGGACCCTGAACGGCGTCGCCGCCACCGGCGATCATGCCCATCACCACGGCGGCCACTTGCCGCTCGGCCGCTTCGCCCGCGTTCGCTTCGAGAACGCCTCGTTTCGTCTGCACCCGATGCACACGCACGGGATGTTCTTCAAAGTGTTGGCGCGGAACGATGTCCCCGTGGACGAGCCGTACTGGCGCGACACCACCCTCGTCCACGCGAAGGAGACCGTCGACGTCGGCATGGTTCCGCTCGATGCCGGCCGTTGGATGATGCACTGCCACATCCTCGAGCACGCCGAAGCGGGCATGATGACGACGCTCGACGTCGGGCCCTGACGCCCTCAGTGGCGATGGCGGTGATGCGCGTCGGGACGATGCGCATGCGAATGCCGCAGCGGCGAGTGCAGGTGCGGATGGGCGTGCGGCTCGCCGACCGCTTCCGTGTCATGCCTGTGCTGATGATGAACGTCGTGCACGTGAACGTGGTCGTGCGCGAGCGCATCGTGATCATGGGCGTGCCCGTGATCCTCAGCCACCAACAGCAAGACACCGAGCAGCATCAGCACCCCGACGCCGAGCTCGCGAACACCCGCCGTTTCGCCGAGCATGGGAATGGCGGCAACTGCACCCACGAACGGCGCAATCGCGAAAAGCGCCGCTTGCCTGGCCGCGCCGAGATGACGGATGGCGACGATGGCGAGCACGATGCTGATGCCGTACCCGACGAAGCCCACGAGGAGTGCCGGCGCGGCGACGTACCCCGGCGGGAGCGCATACCCCGCGGCCGTGCTGAGGCCGGCGCCGACTAGCCCCGCCCCGGTCGTCTTCCAGCGCGCGACCGCAATCGGATCGCGGAGCGCGAGTCGCTGCGCCAAGTTGTTGTCGACGGCCCAACTGAGACAGGCCCCGCAGAGCGCCGCGATGCCGAGCAGGTCAGACGTCAGCGGTCCGGGACCAGCGCTCAACCACACCGCCGCCGCCACGACGAGTCCAGCACCGCCGAGCGCTCGGCCGCCGAGATGCTCGCCAAAGAGGCAAACCGCGAGGAGCACGGTAAACGGCATCTCCAGATTCAACAGCAGCGCGCCCGTCACGCCAGAAACGTGGCGCAATCCAACGAGCATCAGCACCGGCCCGACCAGGCCGCCAATGACGATCATGAACACGAGCGTCAAGCGGTCGCTCGACTGAATTGGCGTTTCGCCGCCGCCCGATCGGACGCGCGGCAGCGCCGCCCCCACGATAGTGAGGCCCACTGCAGCACCGAGATACAGCAGGCTCGCGAGCGGAAGCGGAGGAACGTGCGCTACCAGGCGCTTGGCGAGCGGCGCCGTCACTCCAAAGCACACGCCCGCAGCGATCCCGCAGACGATCCCGCGTGCGCTCGTGGTCGCCGACATCATTCGCTTTCTCCCATTCCGACGCGTCCGTCACCAGGCCGTATCGCCATCCGCCCGCACCGCCACTGTCGCCCGCATCGCCAAACGATAGAGCACCGGCAGCACGAAGAGCGTGAGGATCGTGCTCGACACGAGCCCGCCGATCACCACCGTCGCCAGTGGACGCTGCACCTCGGCGCCCGTCCCCGTCCCGAGCGCCATCGGCAGAAAGCCGAGCGACGCCACGAGCGCGGTCATGAGCACCGGCCGAAGCCGCGTCAGTGCGCCGTCGACGATGGCGGACTCGAACGCCACGCCCTTGGCGCGGAGATCGTTGATGAACGTCACGAGTACGAGCCCGTTTAAGACGGCGACGCCCGAGAGCGCGATGAAGCCGACCGCCGCCGAGATCGAGAACGGCATGGCGCGGAGCCAGAGCGCCAGCACGCCGCCGATCAACGCCAGCGGTACGCCGGTGAAAACGATCAGGGCCGGACGGAGCGCGCCGAACGTGCCGTAGAGCAGGAGCACGATCAGCACGAGACAGATCGGCACCACCAGCGCGAGTCGTGCCCGCGCGCTCATCAGGCTCTCGTATTGCCCGCCCCAGCGCAGCCACACCCCGGACGGCAACCGAACCTCGTCGGCGATGCGGTCACGCGCGTCGGTCACGAACGAGCCGATGTCGCGGCCGCGCACGTTCGCCTGCACGACGACGCGGCGCTTACCGTTCTCGCGGCTGATCTGGTTCGGACCTTCGGTGAGGGTCAGGTCCGCCACCGCGCCGAGCGGCAGCACGCGGGGACGGAAGCGGTGGCCGTCGTCGTCCTTCAGCGCGACGCGCGTCACGGGCTCGTCCTCGTGCGACAGCGGAATCGGCAGCGAGACGAGCGCGGCGGGATCCTCGCGGATCGCGTCGGCGAGACGCACCACCACGTCGAAGCGGCGGTCACCCTGATAGATCTCGCCCGCGCTCCGCCCACCGACGGCGATGGCCGCGACCTCGTGCACGTCGGCCACGCTGAGTCCGTAGCGCGCCAGCTCCTCGCGCTTCACGTCGACGCTCAGGATCGGCGCGCCTTCGACGGCCTCGACCTTGACGTCGGCCGCCCCCGGCACTTTCCCGAGCACCGCCGCTATCCGACTGGCCACGCGTTCCAGCTCTTCGAGGTCGTCGCCGAACACTTTGACCGCGAGGTCGCCCCGGACACCGGCGAGCAGCTCGTTGAAACGCATCTCGATCGGCTGGGTGAACTCGTAGGCGTTGCCGGGCACCGTCGCCGCGACCGCCTCCAGGCGCTCGCGGACGTCCTCCTTGGTGTCGCCCGGGTTCGGCCAGTCCTCGCGCGCCTTCAACATGACGAACGTGTCGGAGAGATACGGCGGCATCGGGTCGCTCGCGACGTCCGCGGTACCAGTGCGGGAGAAGATCAAGGCCGCTTCCGGCACCTGCGCCACCAGCTCGCGCTCGAGCGTGCGCTGCATCGCCGTCGCCTCGCTGAGCGAGGTGCTCGGAATGCGGCTCGCCATCACGACCAGGTCGAGCTCGCTGAGGGTCGGCGCGAACTCCTGGCCGAGCCGACCAAACAATACGCCCGCCAGCACTAGCAGGGCCACCGCCGTCACGAGCACCGTCCGCGGCCACGCGAGCGCCCGGGCGAGCCCGCCCGCATAGGCCCGGCGCACCGCCCCGAGGACATGATTCTCGTGCTCGCGGACCGGACCGCGCACCACCATCGCCACCATCGCCGGCACGAACGTGAGCGACAGCACGAAGGCCGCCGCGAGCGCGAAGATCACCGTCAGGGCCATCGGGTGGAACATCTTCCCCTCGACGCCGGTGAGCGCGAGGATCGGGACGTAGACGAGCACGATGATCGCCTCGCCGAAGACGGTGGCGCCGCGCACCTCGGTCGTCGCGTCGAACACCACCTGCAGCCGCTCTTCGAGCCGCAGGGTGCGTCCGAGTCGGCGTTGGGTGTCGCCCAGATGCCGGAGACAGTTCTCGACGATGATGACGGCGCCGTCGACGATGAGGCCGAAGTCGATCGCGCCGAGGCTCATGAGATTGCCGCTGGTCTTGGTTTGCACCATGCCGATCGCCGTCAGCAGCATCGAGAGCGGGATGGCCAGCGCAGTAATGAGCGCGGCGCGGATATTCCCGAGCATCACGAAGAGCACCGCGATGACGAGCAGCGCGCCCTCCGTGAGGTTGGTCGCGACCGTCGCGATGGTCGCGTCGACGAGACCGGAGCGGTCGAGCACGGTCCGGACGCTCACGTCCGGGGGCAAGCTCGCTTGCACCTCGGCGAGGCGTGCGACGACCGCCGTCGCGACCGTCCGGCTGTTGGCGCCGACCAGCATGAGCGCGGTCCCGAGCACGACCTCCTCGCCGTTCTCGGTCGCGCTCCCAGTGCGCGGGGCGTGGCCGAGCACCACGTCGGCGACGTCGCGGATACGTACCGGCACGCCCTCGCGCTCGACGACCGGAAGCTCGGCGAGGCCGGCCAGGTCCCGCACGCGGCCCGCGGCCCTCACGACGTACGCCTCCCCATGATGCTCGACGATTCCCGCCCCCGTGCTCAGATTGTTGCGCTCGAGCGCGGTCAGCACGTCGTGGAAGCTCAGCCCGTACGCCGTGAGCGCGCGGACATCCGGGACCACGTGGTACTGCTTCACGTAGCCGCCGTTGGCGTCGACTTCGGCGACCCCCGGCACGCTCTTCAGCTGGGGCCGAATGATCCAGTCCTGAACCGTGCGGAGGTAGCCGGCGCGCTCGCGGTCCGTGCGGAGGTACTCCCCTTCTGGCGTCAGGTACGCCCCGTCGGACTGCCAACCCGCCTCACCGACGCGGACCGGCGTTTTGCCGGAGGACCGGGCGTACTCGACCGTCCACATCACGATTTCGCCGAGCCCCGTCGAGATCGGCCCCATGCTGGTCCGCGTTTCCGCCGGCAGGGCGTCGTCGGTGGCGGCCAACCGCTCCGCGACCTGTTGCCGCGCGAAATAGATGTCGACGCGATCCGCGAAGACCGCGGTCACCTGGGCGAAGCCGTTTCGCGAGAACGAGCGCGTGTACTCGAGGCCCGGAATGCCCGCGAGCGCGGTCTCGATCGGGAACGTCACCTGCTTTTCGACCTCGACCGGGCTGAGCGACGAGGCCGTCGCGTTGATCTGCACCTGGCGGTTGGTGATGTCGGGCACGGCGTCGATCGGCAGGTCGCGCAGCGCGAGGAGCCCCAGCGCGGCGACCATCGCGACGATGCTCACGACCGCCGCCCGCTGCCGTATGGAGAACCGGAGAATCCGTTCGAGCATCGCGATCCTCAGTGCTCGTGGCCGGCTTCGCCCTTGGCGAGCTCGGCCTTCACGAGAAACGATCCGCCCTCGGCATACCGCTCCCCCGGTGCGAGCCCGGCGGTGATGGCGACCTTCGTGCGTCCCGTGCGGCCAACGGTCACCTGGCGCGGGACGAAACGCTCGCCGTCGACCACGAAGATCGTCGTCGCATCCTCGAAGCGATGCAGTGCCGTGCTCGGCACGACGACCGGCGCCGCGATCGGCGTGAGCACGGTCACGTTGACGAAAAGCCCGGGCCGCCAGGCGCCCGTTGGATTCGGCAACACCACCCGAGCGCTCGCCGTCCGCGTCGCCTGTTCGACGACCGGTGCGATGTAGGACACCGTCCCCTCGGCCTCGATCGCCCCCGCCGGACCGACGACGCGGACCGGCTGGTCGAGGTGCAGATCGGCGAGCGCGCTCTGGTAGACGTGCACGTCGATCCAAACCGACGAGAGATCCGCCACGATGAACGCCGGCGTGTCGCGGCCGACGGCTTCACCCGGCACGACGTGACGATCGATCACGACGCCATCGAACGCCGCCTTCAATTCGAACGACGCCAGCGTCTCGCTCTCGATCACGGCCAGGACCTCGCCGGTGCGCACGGTATCGCCGACCCGTTTCCGGACTTCGCGCACCAGGCCGGGGAAACGCGGCGCGAGGTGCGCCAAGCGGTCGGCGTTGGCGCGCACCTCGCCCGGCAGGTCGACGCCGACGTCGACCGTTCCGGCCGCCGCCGTCGCGACCGTGACGCCGCGCCGTTCGAAGTCGGCGACCCCGAAGGCCGAAGGCGCTTCGCTCTCGTGATGGTCGCCGTGCCCGGGACGATCGCCGTCTTCGGCGCTTGCAGCGTGATCGGGACGCGCGGCGTGCTCGACCCGCCCGTCTTGTCCGTCTTGTCCGTGGTGATCACCGTGCTCATCGGTCGCACGGGCGCCGCCACCGACGAGCCCCGCCACCAGCGCGGCTACAACCACAGCCGTCACGAGGCGCAGAGGTCGAATCTTCGTGCTCATCGCTCTTCTCCCGTGACGGCGAGGGTCGGCCCGCCGGTCAGCCGCTCCACCTCGACGGCCGTCGTGTGGTAGCGCGCCAGCGTTTCGAGCCAACGCTGCTCCAGCTCCGTGATGGTCCGCTCGGCCTCGAGCACCTCGAGATAGCGCAGGCGCCCCTCGCCGTAGCCGCGGCGAGTCTCACGCAGCGCCGTCCGCGCCCGCGGCAATACCTCGGCCTCGAGCGTGCGCGCTTCCTCGTAGGCGGCCGTCATCTCCTCGTGATCCGCCCGGAGCGTCGCGGCGGCGCCGAGCTCGGCCGCCCGTTGCTCGGCCCGCATCTTGCTGACGCGCGCGCGGGCCTCGGCAATGGCGTCGCTGTTGCGGTCGAAGAACGGTAACGGCAGCGCGACCTCCGCGACCAGCGCATTGGTCTCCGCACTGATGAAGCGCCGCGCGCCGACTCGCACCGTGAGATCGGGGACGCGGCGCGCCTCTTCGAGCGCGACGCCGGCTTCCGTCCGCGCGACCGCATCCGTCCAGCGCGTCAGGTCGGGCGTCGTCGCGAGCCGCGTCCGCAGCGTCGCGAGGGGCGCCGGCACCGGCAATGGCGCGAGCGAGCCAGTCAGCCGATCGATCGCAGGCTCGCCGTCACCCCAGAGCGCCGCGAGCGCGACGCGAGCGGCGCGGCTCTCTCGGGTCCGCCTGGCGACGACGGCCTCCGACTCCGCAAGCGCAGCCTCGGCGCGTGCGACCTCGATCGCCGATCCCCCGCCCGCTTCGAGTTGACGTCGGACGGCCGCGAGCGAGTCGCGTCCGAGCACCCGCGTCCGTTCCGCGACCGCGACGCGTTCCTGCGCGAGCAAGCCCGCCACGAACGCCTTGACGGTGCGCGCTGCCGTATCGAGACGTGCCCGCTCGAGCTCTCGCCGGGCCAGCCGGGTGTCGATCGCCGCGACGTCGACCTGACGCGCGCGCTTCGACCCGAGCTCGACCATCTGTGTCAGGCTGATCGTCGTCTGCGCCGTCTCGGCTTGGCTCGTGTCGCCGCCGAAGCGCGCAACGTTCTCGACCTCGGTCCCGAGCACCGGATTCGGCAGGCGTCCTTCCTGCCGGGCGCGGGCCGCCCGCGCGTCCTCCTCGAAGCCGAACGCCACGAGCGTCGGATCGTGACGCAGCGCCGCGCGGACCGCGTCCCCGAGCGACACCGACCCGGACGGCAACACCTGGTCATCGGCGGCAACACCGGCCGTCGCCACACTCAACGAGAACAGCACCGCCGCACCTGCAACGGCGAGCGAGCGGCCCATCATGCCGCGCTGTCGA
>JBDSJB010000258.1:0-4381 GCA_039917665.1 Binatia bacterium | reverse complement strand
CGACATCGTGACGAACCTCCGCGTCGTCGACCGGCGGCTCGCCGCTTTCGATCGCCTACGCCGCCTGATTTGTCGCCGCCTCATGCAGCGCATCCACGACACGTATCGCGTCACGAACGCGCGCGGCGAGACGGGCGAGCTCCGCGCGTTGTATGCGCCGCCCGTTCCCCCCGCCGGCGCCGGCGACTGCGTCGCCCCAAAGCTCTTGGCGTGGGCCTTCACCTTGGGGCTGCGTCCCCTCGCCCTCGCCGAGTTCTGGTGGGGAGCACCGCCCGCGGGTGGCGGGCGCATTGCGGGCGCGTTCTATCCGGCGTGTCGCGACAAGTGCGGGCCGCTGCTGCCGTTCATGTTGGACGGCCTCGACGTCGCGCCGCCCCGCCGCTTCGAAGCGCCCGCCTCGGCCACCCTGGATCTCCCAGTGCTGTTCGCCGACGACTGGATCGTCGTCGTCGACAAGCCGCACGGGCTGCTGTCGGTGCCCGCGAAAAGCGGACGGCCAGACGACTCGGTCGTGGCGCGGCTCGGCCGCACGCACCCGGGTGCGCTGCTCGTGCATCGCCTCGACCTCGACACCTCGGGACTGCTCGTCGCCGCCCGCGACGACGCGACGTACGCGACGCTGCAGCGCCAGTTCCTCGCGCGGACGGTGGAGAAGCGCTACGCGGCGATCGTCGCGGGACCCGTCGCCGGCAACGACGGCGTCATCGACCTCGCGCTCCGCGTCGACATCGACGATCGGCCGCGACAGATCCACGATCCCGTCCACGGCCGGAGCGCGCGCACCGAATGGCGGCGCGGCGGCCCCGCGACGCTCCGTATCGGCGGCCAGGACCTGGCCTGCACGCGCATCGTTTTCCTCCCGCGAACCGGCCGGACGCACCAACTGCGGGTGCACGCCGCGCATCCGCAGGGGCTCGGCGTGCCGATCGTCGGCGACCGGCTCTACGGCCACGCCGGCGGACGTCTCATGCTGCACGCCGAGGCGCTGACGTTCGCGCATCCCGCGACGGGCGAGCAGGTGACGTTTCGTAGTCCGGCGCCGTTCTAACGGCGCCGGCATCGACCCTACGGAATCGTCATCGTCGACGGCACACAGAAGTCACGCGGGCCGAAGAAGGGATAGCTGTCCGGGCCGAACTGATTCTCCGTGTAGACCAGCGGACGATCGAGATGCGGCTCACCGTTCACCTTGTAACACATGAGCACCGTGCCCGGATCGACGATCGGTCCTTCGTCGTTCTTGATCGCGGGCAGACAGAGGTGGAGCGGCTTCTTGATGTCGAGCACGAGGCTACCGAACTGATCGGTGACCGCGAGACCCGACACCTTCATCTTCGCGCCGCCGACCTTGTAGCACTTGAAGTGGTCGATCCGACGATCGAGCGGGGCCGGCGCGCCGGTCAGGCTCTTCGCGGTCGGCACCATCATCCGGTCCGGCTTCGAAAGCGCCATCGTCTGGCTGCCGAACTGGTTCACGACCGTCACCTGCTTCACCTTGGTGAAGTGCGAGGTCTGCTTGATCGTGTAATAGGTGAAGTGCGCCGGATCGAGCGGCGCACCGGGGTCTTCGCCGTTCTTGTCCGCGGGGGCGCAGAGTCGCTTGGCGCGCTTGATGGTGACCGTTCCCGTTCCGAGCACGTCGTCGAGCGTCACACCGGTGCGGTTGAAATTCGGGCGGTGGATCTCGTGACACTGGTAGTGGCCAAGCCCGTCGAAGAAGTTACCGAAGTCGTTGTCCGGATAGCTGCCGGAGCTCACGAACGCCTCTTCGTAGTAGCAGCCAAACGCATCGTGGGTCGTCGGGAACGAGCAACTCCAGCCCGACTGATTCACCTCGCGGACCTTCCACGTACCGGGGACGATATCGATGATCTCGTACGCGCCGGTCGCATCGGTCACGTCGGACGGCTCGTTCGGGTCGAGCTGGCCGTTGCCGTCGTAGTCGACGTAGATCGTCCAGCCGGCGAGGCCGTCCTCGCCGGGCTCGCGGCTGCCGCCGTCGTGATCCTCGTCGCCGAACTTGGTTCCCGATTTGGTCGCCGTCCGCCAGTTGCCGAAGTTGTTGTTGGGGTACGCCGTCGCCGCGACGAATGTCTCCTCGCGATAACAGCCCGACGCGTCGCTGGTGGACGGGAACGAGCAGCTCCACCCGAGCTGTCCGACCTCGCGCACCTTCCAGGTGCCGGCCGTGATGTTCACGATCGAGTAAGCGCCGGTGGCGTCGGTCACACCGAACGGCTCGTTGGCGTCGAGCACGCCGTCGCCGTCGTAGTCGATGTAGATCGTCCAGCCCGGGAGGCCGGGCTCGCCGGGCTCGCGATCGCTGCCGTCCGCGTCGAGATCCTCGAACTTCGTGCCGGTCTTGGTGATGCCGGACCAGTTCGCGAAGTCGAAGCCGGTCTGGAGCTCACCGCTCCCGAGCACGAGCTCGTACGAGCACGCCGACGGAAACGAGCAGACGAAACTCGGATTACCGAGCTCGCGCAGCGGCCAGTTCCCCGGCGCAACCTCGTCGATCACGTACTCGCCATTCGCATCGCTGACGCCGCGCGGCTCGCCCGGATCGAGCACGCCGTCGTCGTCGTAGTCGACATAGAACGTCTGACCGGGCAGCCCGCCTTCCCCTGGGCTGATCAGCCCATCGGCATTCGCATCGAGGTATTTCGTGCCGCCGAGGGTCGCCGCGGCGCGATAGGTGACGTTGATGTTGGTGTCGTTGCGGATCGTGTCGGCCCAGATGCGCCCGAAGATGTTGGTGCAATCGCCGAGATTGATGCGCCCGTTCGGGATGAAGAACTGGCCGTGAATCGCGATCGTCGTCGGACAATTCGGCAGCGAGTTGAACCCGAGCGTGAACGAGAAGATCGACGGGCCGAGACCGTCCGAGCGGATGTAGAAGCGCGCGAGGTCGGAGCCTTGAATGGTGAGGTCGTTGTTGCTCCGAAAGTCGACAGCGATGCGCACGTCGGTGCCGGCCGTCGTATTGATGGTCACGTCGCGGCCGGTGTGCAGCGAGTGCAGGTTGTAGACGCCGGCGGTCATATTGAGGATGCCGCCGTCGTTGACGTCGACGTCGCCGTAGCTTCCAGGCGCGAGGTTCACGAGAAATCCCGGGGGCACGTTGATGTCGGGCCGCGCATTCAGCGCGGCTTCCGACGGGAAGCTCGGCAGGGTTGGCCGGTAGGGCCCGCTCGGATGCGTGAACGCGACGAAGATCGGCAGATTCGGATCGATGATCGGCGGCGTGAAGCAGATCGGCCCGTCGTTCCGCACTGACGACGGCGCGAAGTCGTTGTTGGTGATCTGGTTCGTGAAGAGATCCCACACGCTCGTCGCGAGGAGCGGATGACCGGGTCCGAGCGTGATCCGATCGGCGACGACGGCATTGCCGTCCGAAACATACACGCCGTAGTTGGTCCCGATGGTGGCGTTCGGGTCGCCGATCGTCGCGATGCCGTTCGATCCGAGGTCGCCGCCGCTGAAGAGCCCACGTCCGGGAACGGCCGCCGTGCCGCCTTTCACGTACAGATCCGTGTAGGCGAAGAGCATGTAGGTGTTGATGTCGCGCGGCGGCAGCGGACCGGCGCTGCAGACCGGCGGGGCCGCGTCGGCGCGCACGGCGCTCCCGAACATCACCAACAGCGCGAACACGACGACGCGCGAACGCAGCGAACTAGAGATTTGCATCGCCAACTCCACGCGCGCGAGGGCGCGCCGCTTCAGGGCTGGATCACAGCCGGTAAGGGGGAACAGCAACTGCGCGAACACTAATCGGGTGAGCGAGGGAAACTGTCAAGAAAATGCGACGCTCGTCGTGCCGAAGAGGTGATCCATTCTGGGATAAGAAACAAGATTTGCGTCGGACATCACTCGAAGGTCGCATTTTCTTGACAGTGGCGATCGTTCCGATAGTTGCGATCATTGCCCCACGCCGAAGATGCGGACCGGTCCGCACACCATCCCGGCGCTGGCGTTCAAGACCATTTATCCCTTCAGCGACTTTCTTCTTCACGACATCGATCGCGCGGTGACGGCTTCGTGCAGGAGCAAGCTGAGACGGGCCCATCTTGCGACGTTGGCTTTCGCACACTTTCTGTCCTCTTCCCCCAGACCCGAATCGCGTCTATTGCTCTCCGCCTTATGCTCAGAGACGCGTTCGGACGACTGCGCCCCATTCGTTGGGCGATGATCAACCTCGGTGGCTACCTCACCGTCCTGCAGCTGCGGGTCTTGAACCGCCTGCGCATCGAAGGGGTCGAGCACCTGAAGAGCTTGCCGTCACGCGGCGTGCTGCTCGTGTCGAATCACCTGACGCACTACATGGATTCGATCGTCGTGTTTCACTCGGTGAGCTACCTGCGGCGTCCGTACCTGATCTGGC
>JBDSJB010000257.1:0-4258 GCA_039917665.1 Binatia bacterium | reverse complement strand
TTCTGCTCCCACTGCAGCCCCGTGTCGTCGTCCGTCACGGTGCCGTCGCCGTTGACGCCGTCGCGGCATACGATCACCGCCGACCGAGCCTGCGCGCTCACGCTCGCGAGCCGCGCGGCGTGCTTCGTTGCGCAGGGCGCCGCGCTCGCGGGCTTGCCCCGCAGCGTCTTCGCGTTGGCCATCGCGGACAGGCGCGGAGCTTTCCCCACGCCTCGAGCTTCTTCGCGAGACAGGCGGGTGTGGTCAGGGCTGCGGGCGCGGCGGTCGCGCCGCCAACCAGCACCGCAATCACGACGAGAGTACCGAGTGCGTTCATCGAAAGCCTCCGAGGAAGGGGGTGCCGAGGCGCGTGCGACGCGCCGCCTCGGGTGCTGCGTTCAGGTGAAGCGACCCCGCTAGCGAATGGGCTAGGAGTCTGCGCCACGGATCGGTGGCGCACGCCGGTCTCGCCGAGGAGAGGCGGCGTTTAGTTGGATCGATGCTGCTCGCGAGTGTCCCAGACTGGCGGACGCTGCGTGCCGCTCCACGCGGACATCCGTGGGGAGTCGTGGCTCAGGCGTGCGCCAGGGCGCGCCGCATCCGCCGGAGGTTCATCACGAGGCAGACGAGACTCCACTCGCCCGCGGTCTTGCGGTGCCCCCGCATGGAGAAGGTCCGGAAGCCGAGGACGTGCTTGATCCACCCGAGCGGTGGCTCGACGATCGCCTTGCGTCGCTTGAAGCGGCGGCGCCCCTCGTCGGTGCGCAGCTTCGCGCCCATCCGCTGGGTGCACGGACCGCTCGGCGCCTCCGCCCCCGGGCGCTGCTCCTCGCCCTTCCCGAGCGACACGTACGCCTCGATGTCGCGCGCTTCCACGGCCGCAAAGTTCGCTTCCGATTTGTAGCCCGCATCGGCCAGCACCGTCGCCGGGCGCTGCCCCGTATTCGCTTCCGCTTGGTCGACCACGGGGATCAACTGTCCCACGTCGGCCGCGTTCGTGGTCACGGCCGCGGCCACGATGATCTGCTGCGCGGCATCCACGGCGACCTGCGCGTTGTAGCATTGCTCGAAGTGCCCGCGGCCCGTCTTCATGACCCGGCTCTCGGGATCGGTGAAATTCATCTGCGCGTTGGCCGGTGGAGTCCCGTTCGGGCGCTTCATCTTCTTGGTCCGCCCCGTGCCGCGGCCACTGGCCGTGTCGGCCGCGGCCTGCTCCGCCTCCAGCCGCTGCATCGCCTCGCGGATTTTGGCGCGCCGGGTGTCCCGCCGCTGCAACTCCGCGGGCAGCTCATCGCCGCGGAAGTCCGGGCCGAACTCCACATCTTCGGCGGCATCCACGCCCCGCGCCCGCGCGGTGATCGCCGCGATCTCGCGGTGCAGCTTCGCGTCTGCCTCCTGCATCCGCCCGTAGCTCATCGCCTTGTGCTTGCTCGCATTCGCCTGCACCTTCGAGCCGTCGATCGCCAGCGTGCCCATCGTCACCAACCCCGCCGCCCGCGCGATGCGCACCACCTGCACGAACAACGCTTGAAACTGCGCGCAGTGCTCCTCCCGAAAGCGCGCCAGCGTGCGGTGACTCGGGCGATTGCCCGCGGCCAGGGAGCGCAGCGGTACCAGATCGTCGAGCGCCTGCGCGATCTTCCGCGACGAGAAGATCCCCACGGCGTAGGCGTATATCAGCAGCTTCACCATCAGCCGCGGCTCATAGGCCAACTGCCCCCGCCCGTCCTCGCGCTGCTCGTACCGCGCGTACCAGGCCGTCAGATCCAGCTGATCGACGCTGTCCGAAACAAAGTGCGCCAGGTGCCCCGCGGGCACCCAGTCCGCCACCGACGGCGGCAACAACAGCGTCTGCTCCGGCGTGTACGGGTGGAAAATTTGCCCCATCCCCACCACCTCCACTTACGTCCCTACAAAACTCTCGCAGAGGGAGCTATCCGTGGCGCAGACTCCTAGGCGACCGGCGTCACGCCCGCGGGACATGCGACGCCCGTGCCGCCGATGCCACAATAGCCGGCGGGATTCTTGGCCAGGTATTGCTGGTGGTAGCCCTCGGCGAAGTAGAAGACCGGCGCGGGTGCGAGGTCGGTCGTGATGGCGCCGTAGCCGGCGGTCATGAGCGCGCGCTCGTACGCCGCGCGTGACGACTCGATCGTTTGGCGTTGTTGGTCGTCGTACCAATACGCCGCCGAGCGATACTGCGTGCCGACGTCGTTCCCCTGGCGCATGCCTTGGGTCGGGTCGTGGCTCTCCCAGAAGACCTTGAGGAGGTGCTCGAACGTCACGATCTTCGGATCGAAGACGACGCGGACGACCTCGGTGTGACCCGTCATGCCGGAGCACACTTCTTCGTAGGTGGGATTCGGGGTCGGGCCGCCGGCGTAGCCGGCGGCGGTCACGAAGACGCCGGGGATCGACCAGAACTTCTTCTCGGCGCCCCAGAAGCAGCCCATGCCGACGAGGGCCTGGGCCATCCCCGGCGGATACGGGCGGCGCATCGGGTTCCCGGTCACGAAGTGCGTGGCTGGGACGCTGAGCGGCTCGCGGCGGCCGGGGAGGGCATCGGCGGGCGTCGGAATGCGAAGAGGCTTGGCGAGTCGCAACATGGCGGAATCCTCCTGGCGCGTTCGGCGCCGCCATCTTAGGCGTGTTCGAGGCAGCGTCAAATCCTTCGCATGGCGGATCGCAGGGCACGTGCGCCTTCAGGTCGACGGGGATCGTGTCGATACACGACTGCGAGCACGGGCCCCCTGATGTTCATCCCGGTCGGACATGACGTCGACGGCCTCCGCCGCTGGCCGGTCGTCACCTTCGCGATCATCGCGCTCTGCACGGTCGTGTTCGTCGCCGATCGGGCTGGAAGGCAGGTCGATCCCGAGGCCGCGGGGAGCCGGTTTCGTGCGGCCGCCGAGTACTACGTCGAGCATCCCGAGCTCGACGCGCGTCCGCTGTTGCGGCGTTGGATCGACGGTGCGCTGTCGGCCGAAGACCCCGAGGTGCAGGACCAGATCCGCGCCCGCCTCGACGATCCCGACGCGGAGACGACGCCGCTGCAGGACATTCGGCAAGCGAAGCTCGACGCGCTGACGAACGCGTGGCTGACATCGATCCGCGAAAGCGCGCCCGGCCAGCGCGGGCTCATTCCGAGCGAGCCGGTGGCGGAGCGCTATCTAACGCATCTGTTCGTGCACGGCGACGTGTTCCATCTCGTCTTCAACATGCTGTTCCTCTATCTCTCCGGACCGCTCATCGAGGACGTGTGGGGACGACCGTTCTTCTTGGGGTTCTATTTGGCGGCCGGTCTCGTCTCGGCGTGGTTGTTCGTGTGGCAGTACCCGGACCTCGCCGTTCCGCTGATCGGCGCGTCGGGCGCGGTTGCGGGGGTGCTCGGTGCGATGCTCGTGCGCCATCCGCAGACCCGCATCCGCATCCTCTGGCTCTGGGGCTTCGCGGTGCGGCACTTCTCGACGCCCGCCTGGCTGGTGTTGCCGGTGTGGGTCGGAAGCGAGCTGGTGTGGGCGTGGGTGATGGACTCGGTCGATCCCGGATCGGGCGGCGGTGGCGTCGCACACTGGGTGCACGTCTACGGATTCGTGTTCGGCGTCGTCGTGGCGGGGGCGGTGAACGCGCTCGGCCTCGAGCCGCTGCTCGCGCCGCACGATCGCGCCGAGGGGGGTCACGCCGTGCTGCGCGCGGTCGAGCGCGCGCTCGCCCGCGATCGGTGCGCGGAGGCGTGGCAGCTCCTCGAGGGCCATGTCGCGCGGACGCCGGCCGATCACGATGCCGCGCTCGCGTATTGGGACCTCGCGAAGGCGATCGGTCGTGCGCGCGACGCCGTGCCTGTGCTCTCGCGCGTCGTCCGCGCCGAGCTGCTCGCCGACGATCCAGCGGCGGCGATCGCGCATTGGAACGATCTTCGCGCGGCAGTGCCGGACGCCGCCCCCGAGATCGAGCTCGCGGCGCGGCTCGCGTCGGCGCTTGGCGACCTGGGGTACACGGTCGAAGCGTCGGAGCTGGTGCGTGACGGGGTCGCGCGCGTCGCCGTCACGACGCCGGCCGCGGCGCTGGTGGAGCTGCTCCGCGCCGCGCGCTTCGCCGATCCCGCGGTGGCCGCGGAGGTCGAGGCGCGCGCGCTCGCGCATCCGGGATTGCCGCTCGCCGTGCGCCGCGCGCGCACGAGCCGACAGCGCCGTCGATGTTCCGGCGACGGCGATCGCGAGCGGCGGGGCTGACTCCCTCGTCGGATCGCGCTAGAAGCGCTCCATCTCGTCGGATCGAG
>JBDSJB010000256.1:0-2516 GCA_039917665.1 Binatia bacterium | reverse complement strand
CGGCATCAAGCCGCAGTCGCGCTATCGCGGCTCGCGCATCTACGCCCGCCTCAAAGTGGCGGGTGTCGACGTCGCGTCGATGGGGAACCTCGGCCCCGCGCTCGAGCGCGACGAAACCTTCCAGATCGTCGAAGAGCAACGGAATGCGTATCGGAAGCTCGTCGTGCGAGACGGCCGCCTGGTCGGCGCGATGCTGGTTGGCAACACCGCCGCCGCAGCGGCGCTCATTCAGCTGTTCGACCGTGGCGACCCGCTGCCCGGAGACCCGCTCGAAGTGCTCTGCCGCGACGCGGGGCCCAAGCTCACCGGACCGCGCGTCATCTGCACGTGTCACCAGGTGACCGACGAAACCGTACGAGCCGCCGTCGCCGGCGGCGCCGACTCGGTCGCGGCCTTGGGATGCGCGACCAAGGCCGGGACCGGTTGCGGCTCGTGCCAGACCGACCTCGAGCAACTGCTCGCGAGCTGCAAGAAGCCGGCGCCCGCGCTCGAGGTGGCGAGTTGAGTGAGCGCGGACGCGGCAAAAACGACCTTGCCTCGGCGCGCGCACGCATAGTAGGGTCGGCCGCAATGAATCCCCGCCACGCCGACCAGAGGTTCTCTCTCAACGCCCCTGTGGTCGTCGTAGTCGTCGTCGTATCGGTCGTGGAGGCCGTCGCGTCCTAGCGGGGATTGAGCAACGCAACTTCCAACCCCTGCCGGCGCGAAGGCCGAGCGGGGGTTTTGTTTTTTAGGCCCCCATTCGACCCCGGGCCGCGCAGGGAGCATCCAAAGAAGGAGAGCTCCCATGAAGATGACTGGCGCGGAACTGACGATGAGGCTCCTCGAGCGTCAGGGGATCACGACGATCGCGGGCATACCGGGGGGTGCGAACCTCCCGCTCTACGACGCGCTCCGGGCGAGCAGCATTCGGCACGTCCTGGCGCGACACGAGCAAGGTGCGGGCTTCATCGCCCAAGGCATGGCGCGCGCCACGGGCGGCGCGGCAGTCTGCTTCGGCACGTCCGGCCCCGGCGCGACGAATCTCCTGACGGCGATCGCCGACGCGAAGCTCGACTCGATTCCGATCGTCATCGTCACGGGCCAGGTGCCGCAGGCGATGATCGGCACTGACGCGTTTCAAGAGATCGACACGTACGGGCTCACGGTGCCGATCACCAAGCACAACTTTCTCGTGCGCTCGGCGGCCGAGCTGCTCGCGGTGATTCCCGACGCCTTCGGTATCGCGACGTCGGGACGGCCGGGTCCGGTCGTGGTCGACATTCCGAAAGACGTGCAGAACGCGTCGATCGAGATCGCGGCGTACCCGGCGCCCGGCCGCGCCGATCCCTCACCGTCACCGCGTGACGAGGACGTCGCGCGCGCGGCGGCAATCATCAATGCGGCGGAGCGTCCCGTTTTCCTCGTCGGTGCGGGTGTGATCGCGGCCGACGCGAGCGCCACCCTGCGGAGGATCGCCGAGCACGCGTCGATCCCCGTCGCCGCGACGCTCCTCGGCCTCGGTGCGCTGCCTCACGATCATCCCCTATTTCTCGGGATGGTCGGCATGCACGCCGCGCGCTGCACCAATCTCGTGCTCGAGGAGTGCGACCTGTTGGTCGGCCTCGGCATCCGCTTCGACGACCGCGCGACCGGCAAGGCCGCGGAGTTCTGCCCGAACGCGAAGATCGTCCACGTCGACATCGACCCGAGCGAGCTCGGTAAGATCAAGCGGCCGACGCTCGGGATGATGGCGGACGTGGGCGCGACCCTCCGCGCGCTCGAGCCGATCATCGCGCGGAACGACCGCGCGGCGTGGATGGAGCACGTCGCGACGTTCCGCACCGAGCATCCGCTGGTGATGCCGGGCGCCGACGATCCGCTCGATCCGTATGGGATCATCCGGCACACGGCCGCGCTGCTCCCCGAGGACGCGATCGTCACGACCGACGTCGGCCAGCACCAGATGTGGGCGGCGCAGGCCTATCCCTTCACGCGTCCGCGCCAGTGGCTCACCTCCGGCGGACTCGGGACGATGGGCTTCGGCTTGCCCGCTGCCATCGGCGCGGCATTGGCGATGCCCGAGCGGACCGTCGTCTGCTTCAGCGGTGACGGCAGCCTGCTCATGAACATCCAGGAGCTCGCGACGGCCGCCGAGGAGGGCGTGAACGTCAAGGTGGTTCTCCTCAACAACGGGCACCTCGGCCTCGTCCGCCAACAGCAGCAGCTCTTCTACGGCGGCCGTTACCACGCGTCGCGCTTCCACGCCGAGCCCGACTTCGTGGCGATCGCCCGCGGCTTCGGTGTCCGCGCCTGGGATCTCGGAGGGGCCGCCGATCCCGTCGCGACGCTCGGCCACGCCCTCACCGAGCCGGGCCCGAGCCTCGTCAACGTGCCGATCGACTCGGCCGCCAACGTCTACCCGATGGTGCCGCCCGGCGGCGCCAATCGCGACATGATCGGAGGAGAGCGCCATGCCATCACTGCCTGAGGCCGTCCTACGGCTGCACGTCCGCAATCATCCGGGCGTCATGTCC
>JBDSJB010000255.1:0-3656 GCA_039917665.1 Binatia bacterium | reverse complement strand
GCGCTGCGACGAAGTGACGGATGCCCGACTGGTTTCCGCTTCCGCAAAGAAGCGCGTCGAGCGAATCGGCGGCCTCACCCAATGTCAGGACCTCGATGCCGTTCTGGGCGTCCACGCAGGTAATCGCGAGCGAGTCGCACACGGAGCCCGAGCAGAGGTTGAGGCGGGTCAGCAGCAGCACCTGGGCCGCGCGCTCGTTCTCGCTACGCCTTCCCACTTTGCGCATCAGGTCGCAGCCGGCAACAAAGCAGCCGTTGACGCCGAACGCGTTCGGAGCGGCGCCGTCCTTGATGCAAGCGAACAGGGCGTCGAGCGAATCCGTGTCGACGCCGAACGGGCCGTGGCCCTTCTGGTCGTCGTGCTCGTGGCCCTTGCCTTTGCCGTTACCATTGACGTGATCGACAACGTCGTCGATGACACCGTGGCCATGACCGTGGGCGTTGAGGGGACCGCCGCACAGCTTCCGCCAGAAGCCGGCGCCCCTCGACTCGTTGTCGCACGCGACCGGCGTCTCGGTGGAATCGGAATTTGCCTCGGCGATGTAGCCGAAGAGACCGTGAGTTTCGTCGTGGATGCCCGCGGCGAAGTAAAGCCGTTGCGCGACCTGCGTTCCCGAGGCGAGGCGCCCGAACGCGAGGCCCCACAGGCCCTCGATCTCGATCTCGTGGCCGACGGTGTCGAGCAGTGCGCCCTGGAACGCCCCGGATCCGAGGTCATACGCGAGGACGCGTCCGTCGCCGAAGTTACCGACGAGCAGATCGCCTCCGAACTGCCCGAAGCCCGCGGGTGCTTGCACGATCGCCCAAGGGGCGTTGAGTTGGTCGCCCGTCGTGAAGCGGCGAACGAAGTTCCCCTGCAGGTCGAAGACGCTCACGATCCCGAGCCCCGGGCCGGGAAGCTCCTCGCCCGAAGCATTGTGCTGCGCGTAGGCGACGTACATCTGACCGCCCACGTTTGCGACGTTGAATGGGAAGTATGCCGCGGGCAGGTTGGGATCGGTGAACGAGCCGTTCAGGTCCACTTCGGCGAAGCTCGAATCGTAGGCCTCGATGGTGCCGCCCTTGAAGTCTGCGACGTAGAGCAGAGGATTCGCCCGCGTCCCGCCGAGCGCGGCGCCCGTGTAAACGGCCCCGGAGTCGGTCGAGACCGTGATTGCGTTTGTCGGGTTCACCGCCGGGCTCCACGCCGAAATCGTCCCGCCGAGCGAGACGAAGATGAACGCGGCGCGCGCGGTTGTCGAGCCGTTCGGGATGTCGAAAGCCGAGTCGGTCGCGGCGGTCGCGACAATTCCAGTCGGAGCGCCTCCCGGGATCGTGACGACGAGCGGACGGATCGTGCCGTCCGGATCGTAGAGCGTCGACGTCCCGGTCTCGTTATTCGCGGTCCAGAAAACTCCAGCCGCGCCGGGCGCGAGGCCCCAGGGATTGACAAGGTTCGCATCCGTGCGAAGGGCCTGGCCGGCGAGGTCGGATATGAGGTTCGTCTGGGTGAATCGCTGGGCTTGCGCGAGATGAGGCGTCGGCAAGGCGAACAACAGGAGGAGGGCTCCAATCGTGGCGGTCTTCATCGCAATCTCCAGGTCCGGCTAGTTATGAGGAGCGGCAGACTTGCGCCATCGATCAACGGGCGCAGGTCCGTGATCGGCAATTTTAGTGCCATCGAGAGGCAAGGGCGGAGGAAAGCCAAGTTCTGCATTGGTCACGATCTGAGCGTCTGGCCTCGCTGTCATCCCGCTTCTATGTCAGCCGCCCGGGTCCCAATTCTACAATCGTTGACAGCCTCGTGGAAAAGCGACCCCAAAAGAGTGCTGCAGATTTCGTATGAACTCGGTGCCTGGTCGAGTTTCAGCGGAGGATCACGTAGAATTTCCGAGACATGAAAAATCCTGTGCGTCAGGCCGCCAAAGAGAAGACGAAGGCCAGGCAACTGGCAAGCAAGTTGCGCAGTTCTGCCACCCCGCCCACGTCCGCGCCGAAGACGGGCGCGGGCGCGAGTCCCGCTTCCCGGCTCATCGACGAGCGGATTCGCGACTTGGGGGGCTGGCGCGGGGAAACCCTGGCCCGCATGCGGGCGCTGATCCTGAAGGCCGATCCCGCAATGATCGAGGAGTGGAAGTGGAGCAATCCGGTCTGGTCGCATGGCGGCATCGTCTGCACCGGTGAGGCGTACACGAAGGTCGTGAAGCTCACGTTTGCGCGAGGGGCCGCGCTTCCCGACCCATCGCGCCTGTTCAATTCCAGCCTGGCAGGCAATACGCGAAGGGCGATCGATATCCCCGAAGGCGGGAAGGTCGACGCGGGCGCGTTCAAAGCGCTCATCAAGGCTGCGGTGGCCCGCAATGGCGGGCAGGCCAAAGCCCCCGAAGTGAAACGTGCGGGGAAGGTCGCCAAGGTCCTCTCGGGCGGCAATCCGCAGATCGCGAAGGCGGAGGGCGATGCCCCGGTTCAGGCGTATATCGCCGCCATGCCGGGCTGGAAGCGCGAGATCGGCAAGCGCCTCGACGCGCTGGTCGTGCGGAGTGTGCCCAAGGTGTGCAAGGCCGTGAAGTGGAACTCGCCATTGTTCGGACTCGAAGGACAGGGCTGGTTCCTGTCGTTCCACGTCTTCACGCGCTACGTCAAGGTGACCTTCTTCAATGGCGCCTCGCTGCGACCGGTTCCGCCCGGAGCCAGCAAGGTGAAGAACGTGCGCTATCTCGACATCCACAACGGCGACGAACTCGACGACGCGCAGATGGCGAAGTGGGCGAAGCAGGCAGCCGCGCTGCCAGGTTGGGCCCCTGGCCGACCCGCACGAGGACCCGGAGGGTAGCGCATCATGCCTGTCACCTTTCGCCGTAGCGGCTGCCTGTGGAGCATCATCGCCTCGATCGCCCTCACCGTTCTGCTCAACCTGCTCCTGAGGGGCTGCTCTGCCCTGTTCTTCAGGCCACACTGAAAAAGTTTCGACGACGGGCCCCGAGGCTTTGGGCCCCGCCCATCAGACAGAACCCTTTCGCCTCCTGCGAGTTTAATCGAGAACGACGACGCGCCGGACCGCCGCATTCTCCCCCTGCGACAGCCTCATGAAGTACACGCCCGTCACGATCGACCTGCTGCCCGCAGACGACAGGTCGACCGTGTGCGTCCCGGCACCGAGGCCACCGACTTCTCGGAGCGCCACCCGCCGACCCACGACGTCCAACAGCTCGAGCCGGGCCGCCGCCGCGCGCGGCAGCGTGAATCGCGCGATCAGCGCCCGTCCCGTCGCCGGGTTCGGCCGGGTCGGGTCGAGCGCGAACGCCAGCGACGGCTGCGGCGCCGGAACGTCGACGATCCCGCTCGGTCCGAGAGTGGCGAAAGGGCTCTCATTGCCGTGCTCGTCGACGGCCGACAGTTTGTACGTGGGTCCCGGCTGCACGGGGTCGACGTAGCCGGTGTCGGTCGTCGCCGCCAGCAGCGTGGTCGGGCCGGGCACGAATGCGGGGTCCGCACCGCGATACAGGCGGAACGTGGTGAAGTCTGCAGCCGTGTTCACGCCCCAGTGCAGATGCGCCCCGCCGCCGGCGAAACTGACGGTGAACGGCGAGGGCGTGGGCGGGGGCAGGTTGTCCACCGACATGGCGGGGTGGAGCTCTGACTCGTAGTAGGTGTAGGGCCCGGTCCAGGCGCGGACCG
>JBDSJB010000254.1:0-4929 GCA_039917665.1 Binatia bacterium | reverse complement strand
CTGTTCTTCGTGTCCGTCGGGATGCTTTTCGACCCGACCATCCTCGTCCGCGACCCGCAGGCCGTCCTCGCCGTGCTGCTGGTGATCCTGATCGGCAAGGCGATCGTGGCCTTCACCATCGTGCTCGTCCTCGGGTATCCCATCTCGACGGCGCTCATGGTCTCGGCGAGCCTCGCCCAGGTCGGCGAGTTCTCGTTCATCCTGGCGGGGCTCGGCATGACGCTCGGCCTCCTGCCGGCGGCCGGGCGCGACTTCATTCTCGCCGGGGCACTGCTGTCGATCACGTTGAATCCGCTCGCCTTCGCGACCGTCGCGCCGCTGACCCGTTGGTTCGCGCGCCGCGGCGGCGCGATCGCGCGGCTCGATGCCCGCGGCACTGTCCGCCTCGCGGCGGTTGCGCGAACCATGGAAGAAGCGCGCGAGGCCGCCGCGGCCGCCGCCGCGTTCCGACAGAGCCTGCAGATCAAGCGGCTGATGGAGGCGTTTCCGATGTTCGCCCGGCTCGACCAAGGCGAACGCGAGGAGCTCCTGGCCCTCTTCAAACCGCGCTTCGCGGCGCCTGGTGAGCGGCTGATCCGCATCGGCGACCATGCCGATCGGGCGTTCTTCATCTCGTCGGGCGCGGTCGAGGTGGCGGTCGAGGACGAGCGCATCCGGCTCGGACCCGGCGAGCTTTTCGGCGAGATCGCGCTGTTGTCGGGGGGGCGGCGGACGGCCGACGTCACCGCGGTCGATTATTGCGAGCTTCTCGTGATGGAAGACCGCGATTTCCGAAGCTTCGTCGAGCAATGCCCCGAGCTTCGCGCGGAGATCGACGAGGTCGCGGCCCGGCGGCACGAGCGGAACCTCGAACGGAGCCGTCGTCAGCGGCTCGGCGACAGCGCTTAGGGAATCGTAACTATTGACCGGCGGCCCTCAACAGGAGCACTGTCGGGCCAGTTTCCGAGGGAACGCGATCGGTTGCGTTGGAACGCAGAGGAGCGCTCGATGGCGGCAGGTACGCAGTGGAGTGGGCAGGTCGCCGAGTTGGCGCCGCTCGTGATGGCGACGCTCGGAACGCACGTCGTCCAGCTCTACGACGACGACGCGTTTCTGGTTGGAGCCGTCGCACGCGTCGTGCGTGATGGGCTCGCCGCGAACGACGCGGTCGTCGTCATCGCCACCCGCCCGCACCTCGCGGACCTCGATCTCGCCTTGCGGGAGCTCGGGATCGACGTGGATTCGGCGCGCGATGGTGAGCGACTCGCGATGCTCGACGCGCGCGACACCCTCGCGACCTTCATGGACGGCGACCTGCCCGACGCCACGCGTTTCGCTGCCGCGATGGGTACCGTGATCGAGCGCGCGGCGAAGACCACCGTCCGCGGGTACGTGCGCGCGTTCGGCGAAATGGTGGCGCTGCTCTGGAGCGAGGGACGGCGCGACGCCGCGCTCGCGGTCGAGTCGCTCTGGAACGACGAGATCACCCGCCGGCGTAATTTCTCGCTGCTCTGCGCCTATCCGCTCGCCGTCTTCGGTGGCTCCGACGATGGGCCGCGCTTCACGGCGATGTGCGGGCACCATACCCACGTCGCCCCGGCGGAGAGCTACGGATCGCTCGATAGCGCCGGGGCGCGACTCCGGGCGATCGCCGAGCTGCAGCAAAAGGCGCTCGTACTGGAAACCGAGCACGCGCGGTCGACGGGGGCGCGGCTCCACGTGGTCTGCAAGCGTTGCCAGCGGGTCATGCTCGCGACCTCGCGGATCGGGAATGGCGAAGCCGACACGATCGCGCAGCACCTGCGCGACGAGCACCCGGACGTATTGCCGGCCGGCACGGCGACGCTCGGGACCCTTTTGCGCGAGGTCGTCGTCGAGGATCTCGCGCACTGAGTGCGCCGCCGCGCCCTTGGTCTACGGCGTAGCGGGCACGTCCCAGGCGGCGAGCTCGCCGTCGTTGTCGGCCGCGAGCAGTGTCGGTCCGAGGCCCCAAGCGAGCGCCGTGATGCTCGCGCGATGCCAGGGATAGTGCGCCCGCCGCTCGAAGCCGGGCACCGTGTAGATGCGGATCGCGTTCTGATCGTCGGAGACGCCGACGAGGCCGTCGCGCTCGGTGATCGCGCAGCGCGTGATCGGTGCCCCCGTGTCGACCTGCTGCACGAGCACACCGGTCGCGGTGACGAACCGGCGGATCTTCCCGTCGCGGGCGGCGACGACGAGATCCGAGCCGACGAAGCCGAGCCCGGTGATCTCCTGCGTCGACGGCGTCAGCACCCGCGCCTTCGCGGCCTTGGCGTCGAGGGCGACGATCGCGACGGTCCCGACCTCGGTGCCGAGCGCGGCCTGGCGGTCGTCGGGTCCGAAAGCCATCTGCACGACGCGTCCGTCGACGGGGAGGGTGCGGAGCAGTCGGCCGTTGGCGGCGTCGAGGACGCGGGCCTTTCCGTCCGACGCGTTGGCGATCAGGAGGCGGCGGCCGTCGTGCGACCACACGACGTCGTTCACCATTCCCTTCTCCTCCGGGCCTTCGAAGTCGCCGAGCACCTTGCCACTCGCGAGGTCGTAGCGGATCACGCGGTCTTCGACCGCGAAGAGCGCGACCTTGCCGCCGGGGCCGACGCTGAGCGCCTGCGGACCCTCGCGTTCGCCCACGTGCTCTTCGTTTTCCTCCGCGGGGATCGGGTCGAAGTGATGTCCGAACGCCACGGCGGGCAGGGTCCACGTCGTCGGCTCCACGTCGAGGAGCGCGATCAGCACCTGGGTGCCGTCCGGGCTCGCGGTCATGGCCGTCGTGCCGCGGCCGAACGACACGACGCAGCGGGGCCCGACTCCGCCGGGGCCCTGGCGCCCAGGCGCAGTACAGCGCGGGTGCGTGGCCTCACCGGCCGTCGTGCGGAAGGGCCCCATCGGCGGCGGCTCGGGCGGCCGGACGACATGGGGTGCGCACCCGGCGATGGCCGAGGCGAAGACGACAATCGGCAGGAGGCGAGGCAGCGACGGTCGGGACATGGGAACCCCCTATACTGATGCAGTTTTTCCTTCCAGGCAGCTGACGTCCCGTGTATGGTGCCGCCGGCAACTTCCCCTGTGCCGGCCTCTCGCCACCTGGCCGCCAAACCAAACTCGATGAGGGTGACGTGAGATTTTTTCGTACGCTGATCGTGTCGCTGCTGCTTGGCGCCGCCGTGGCTTCTCCCGTCATGGCACAGACCTTGACGCGCGGCCCGCTGATCCAGAACCCAGCCGCGCTGACGACCACGGCGACCATCCTCTGGTGGACCGACGTCGTCGGCAACAGCACGGTCGAGTACGGCCTGACGACGGGGCTCGGACAGTCGATCACCGTAGCGCAGGCCGCGAGCTGCGAGGTCGGCTCGGCCGGCACGTGCCATACGGTGCCGCTGACGGGTCTGCAGGCCGGCACGCGCTACTACTACCGGCTCCTCACCAACGGGAATCAGGTTCTCGCGACCACCTACTTCCAGACCTTCAAGACGCCGGCCGATACGAGCGAGCTCTACTTCACCGTGATCGGCGATTGGGGTCAGGGCTCGAGCGCGCAGGGACAGATCGGCAACAACATGAATGCCGACGATCCGCCGCTCGTCCTCACCGTCGGTGACAACGCGTACACCAACGGCACGCAGTCCGACTGGGACAACAACGTCTTCATCTCGCAGTGGAAGAACGGCATCCTTCGCCGCGGCATCTTCATGCCGACGCTCGGCAACCACGACTTGAACAACGTCGGCGCGTCGAACTGGGCGAGCTCGGTCGAGATCAAGATGCACGCGCTGCCGCGGAACGCCACGGCCGGCCAGGAAGAGCGCTACTACTCGTTCGACGACGGCGACGCCCACTTCGTGGTGCTCGACTCGAACCCGCCCGGCGTGAACGGCACCCAGACGGCGTGGCTCACGAACGACCTCGCGACGACCACCCGCAAATGGAAATTCGTCTTCCTGCACCACACGCCGTACTCGTGCGCCAACGGCTTCGCGTCGATCGGCAGCGATCACAACGTGCGCGACACCTGGGGACCGATCTTCGAGCAGTATCAAGTCGACATCGTCTTCTTGGGTCACGACCACAGCTACGAGCGCTCGCGCCTCGTGAACGACTACGGCAACTCCAATGGCACGTACTACGTCATGGCTGGCGGGGGCGGCGCGACGCTCGACGGCGCTGCACAGGTCGACAGCGGCGGTCCGTACGGCTCCGGCTTCACGCACGCCAAGGAATATTGCCCCTGGCTCGCGACCGATTGCGCGAACGGCGTGAACGGTCAGTACTGCAGCTTCTCCAAGTTCCAGCACTCCGAGATCCGCATCGCGAACAACTCGGTCATGACGCTGAAGTCGATCGACAACAACGACGCGGTGTTCGACACCTTCGTCATCAACAAGACCACCATCTGCGGCAACGGCAACGTGGAATCCGGCGAGCAGTGCGACCAAGGCGCGGCGAACGGCACCGCGGCCGCGTGCTGCAGCGCGTCGTGTCAGTTCGTGTCGATCGGCACGACGTGTCGCGTCTCGGGCGGCTTCTGCGACGTCGCCGAGACCTGCAGCGGCACGTCCGGCGCCTGTCCGGCGAACGCGTTCCGGGCCAGCACGGTCGTCTGCCGGCCGGCGGCAGGGGACTGCGACGTCTCCGAGTTCTGCACCGGCTCGAGCGCGGCGTGTCCGTCCGACACCCTCCTGGGAACCGGCACCGTCTGCCGACTGCCAGCTGGCGAGTGCGACCTCGAGGAGCGCTGCAACGGCTTGCCCGACTGTCCCGTCGACGCCAAGTCGACGGCTCCGTGCCGCGGCGCCGTCGACCTCTGTGACGTGGCCGAGAGCTGCAACGGCGTGAGCAACGCGTGTCCCGCGAACGGCCTGGCGCTGGCCGGCACGCCGTGCCGCGTCGCGATCGACGTGTGCGACGTCACCGAGACCTGCACCGGCG